>NZ_JABSPU010000002.1:0-71202 GCF_013214815.1 Gilvibacter sp. | reverse complement strand
TGGGCCTTCTACGGGCCAAATACGGAAAGTCAACTTCTTTGCCGTTGTGGGCGCATAATCTGTGGTAAGGACGATTAAAATGTGTTTCTAAGAGCGCATTGAACTCGCGCAGTAGTATAGCTTCTTCTCCGCTAAAGGAGGTCACCCGGAACTCACCGCCATCCGCAGCCGTAAAATAACCTACCGCAATGCATATGATCTTACCAAACTCTGCCCAAATGCCTGCGCGTTCATAAAATTCTTCTGCTGAGATCTCTTTGCGTTGATATTGGGTTTTGGCCGCGTACAACTCTTTGGTTTCCTCATCCAATGAATTAAAATCAGCGGATTCAGGCACCGTTTCGATGTCGAGAAAGAGAACGTTATTCAGTGGAATTTTTTGCAGCACAACGAGCAGATTTGCTCTCGAAAGTACACTTTAATTACCAATCATGGCATAAGCCTCTTCCACATATTTATAAAAGTCACTGGTAAAATCATCACCAGCTTGGCGGCTTCCCAATTGGTGTCCTAAGCGCACTATGATTAGATCATCTTCTGGAATGGTGATCACGTATTGTCCCAAAATACCGCGCATTACAAAGATGTGTTTGTCCATGTGATCCGAGATCCAAAATCCGTATCCATAAGGCTCGCCTTGAAAACGCGCTACAGTGGCCTTAGCAACGAATGCCGAATCTAAAATTTGTTTACCGTTCCAGTTTCCTTGATTCTTGAATAACCTTCCAAATCGAGCAAAATCTAGCGCGTTACTGGCAATACAGCAATAACTTTTTGCCAAACGATTCTCGGCATCATCAATCTGCCAAAGGGCATCTTGTTGCATCCCTAAAGGCTGCCAAAAGCTAATCTCTAAATACTCAGAGAGCGATTTACCAGTCGCCTCTTGAATAATCATTCCCAAGAGCTGAGTGTTTCCGCTGAGGTAACGAAAACCAGCGCCGGGAGTATCGACCACCTCTTGGGCTAAAATCGTTTCCGCGAGGTCATCATCATAATAGGCTCGTGCGGTAACGCTAAAAGGGCTTTTATAACTCTCCTCCCAATCCAAGCCAGAGGCCATGGAAGAAAGATCCCCAACGGTTGTTTTGTCGTCCTTGTATTTATCAAAGAAGTCTCCAATGGGTTGGTCCAAGCTTTTGATATAACCGTCTTTTATCGCCTTCCCTAAAAGTGCGGTGGTAATGCTCTTGGCCATAGAAAAGGAATTGGTTTGAGAGCTCGCGCTGTAGCCTTCCGCATAATTTTCATACCAGAGGCTGTCGTTCTTAATAATGGCAAAAGCTACTGTTCCCAGAGCTTCATTGGTCTGCTTTAAAGTCTCAGTAGCTGCTACCGTATTGTAATCTTGGTGTTTGGGCCACTCCCAAGGAGTATCAGATTTAGCTATGGTTTCGTTTTCAAAATAGACGTGATCATCTATAAAGGCCGTAGTATGTCCGGTCATATAAACCACGCGAACGCCTTTGATGATGTATTCGTAATCGGTGATATACAATAAGGCAATTAGGGCTAGAATCAGCGCTAAAAACCCTTTAAAAAAGCGAACAAGTGTTTTCATTCTAAAACAGTTTTTGTTGAGTTACCGGGGATTCGTGTTCAAGCAACCATTGTTTGCGCCAGAGGCCTCCTGCATAACCGGTAAGGCCGCCATCACTAGCTATCACTCGATGACAGGGAATGATGATCATAATTGGATTCTTGCCATTCGCGCTAGCTGCTGCCCGTATGGTTTTTGGGTCGCCTAAACTCTTGGCCATATCCATATAGCTGGTGGTTTTTCCAAACGGAATTTCGAGCAACTGCTTCCAAACCTGTTGTTGAAAGGCTGTTCCTTGCGGATTGAGTTTGAGATCAAAATCGTTGCGATTCCCCTTAAAATAGTCTTGAATTTGACGCGCCGCGTCTTGCAGTGGTTCTGGAATTTCTGCGGATGGAGATTCTGCTGTATCAAGTGCGCTGAGTTTCTGGATTCCATCAGCATCACCCTCTAATAAAAGGGTCCCGAGGGGCGAATCCAAATAGGCACTTTGCGTCATCTTATTCGTCTTGGTCTTCCTCTTCAGCTTTCGTAATGACAATTCCCAGACGCTTAGCGCGGGCTTCCCAGGTGCGGCGAGCCATTTGTTGCATATCAGCAACATTGTCGCTCTCATCCATGATCTCTAATCCTAGTAGGGTTTCAATGATGTCTTCCATAGTGACCAAGCCCACCGGATTTCCAAATTCATCCATGACAATGGCCATATGAGCGCGTTTCCCAATAAAAAGCTCAAAGAGATTTGGAATTGGCGTACGACTATCTGTTACCAACAATTCGCGCTTAATGCTCTTAAGCGGTTCGTGTCCTTTATTGTCAATAATGGCTTCCAATACATGATCTTTCAAGATCACTCCGGTTACATTATTTGCGTTATCGTTATAGACAGGAATTCTAGAGAACTTCAGATTCTTATGGCCTTCATGGAAGGCCTCAATGGTGGTGTTCTCATCTTCTGTGATGGCTACAACCCATGGGGTCATTACGTCTTTGGCCAAAATGGATTTGAAAACCAAAAGGTTCTTTATGACTGTGGATTCGTTTTCTGCAAAAACACCTTCTTCTTGTGCAGCATCGGCAATGGCAATGAATTCCTCTCTGCTCAAAGTACTCACGTGGGCCGATTTACCTATCAAACGAGTGGTGAGTTGCAGGAACCAAAGGATCCCTGTGTATTTCAATGGAAAAATTAGGGCTGACAAGGCTTTGGCCGTGAAGTTGGCTAGTTTTTTCCAGTAAGTAGCTCCAATGGTTTTTGGAATGATCTCAGAAAGTACTAGGATCAAAAATGTCATGATACCAGAAACGATCCCTACGATATTGATTCCTAAGAAATCGATCTCAAAATCCAAACTTTCTGCCTGCACCCCAACTAAAATTGCACCTACAGTGTGCGCAATGGTATTCAAGGTAAGGATTGCGATCAAAGGTTTGTCTACATCTTTCTTGAGACGCTCTAAGGTATTCGCATAGCCTTTCCCTTGCGACTTTTTGATGTTGATAAACGAAGGTGTAATACTGAGCAGTACAGCTTCTAAGATCGAACACAGGAACGAAAAGAAGATAGACAGTACGGCGTAAACAATGAGTAAGGTCACGGAGCTAACTTATAGTTGACTTGATATGAGTAAAAATACCAAAATTTACCAACCCACATAACGTGGAGGCGCTACTTGTTTGAGGTTGAGGTATACGATTAGCTGTCCGCGGTGATGGGTGAGGTGATCTTGCAGCAGGTTCAAGATCTGCAAACGGCTTTTTGACCCAGCAAAAAAATCGACAGTTTCAGTAAATGTTTTAGGGTCAGTAGCTTTTACGGCATCGGCAACACCGTTAAAAGAAGCTTCTAAAGATTTGATGATATTTGCCTTAGTGTCTGTGATCGCTTTAGGTTCGGTTCCTCCAAAATACGTAGTGCTCAACCAATCCATATTGCCTTTTATATGAATCAATTGTTCTTTAAAGGTCATTTGTCCATCTGTGGGTTTGAACCCAAATTCTTCTTCGGGCATGGATTTGGCGATCTCTAAGGTGTAATTCTTAGCGTTTTCCCATTTTTCTAGAAAAGCTTCTTTGGGTGTTGTAGCCTGCGCCATAGCTCCAGTAGCCCCAAAAAGAGCAAAGGCAATTAAAAGATGTTTCATCTATTTAAAAATGTTTATTACTGAGATGATAAAGCAAATAAAAATTATCTGCGTAGATCTACCACTTCGCTTTGGCATCTAAATTACGAAAGTAAACGCACTGCGTCCTTGGCAAAGTAACTCGCAATAATATTGGCTCCTGCACGCTTTATGCTGATGAGTTGTTCCATCATTACTGCATCGTGATCTAGCCATCCTTGAGCTGCCGCGGCTTTAAGCATGGCGTATTCTCCACTCACTTGATAAACGGCTACAGGAACATCAACTTCGTTGCGAACTTCTCGAACTATATCCAAGTACGCCAAACCGGGTTTTACCATTACAATATCAGCGCCTTCATCAATGTCCATTTGGGTTTCTTTGATGGCTTCAAAACGGTTTGCCGGATCCATTTGATAGGTCTTTTTATCACCAAATCCAGGTGCAGAATCCAAGGCATCTCTAAACGGTCCGTAAAAGGCCGAGGCGTATTTGGCACTGTAACTCATAATTGCCGTGTCAATATATCCTTCGTCTTCTAAGGCTTCACGGATGCTGAGAATGCGTCCGTCCATCATATCGCTAGGTGCAACCACATCGGCGCCAGCAGCGGCATGAGAAACACTCATGGCTGCTAGCACTTCATTGGTTTCATCGTTTAAAATCTTCCCATCGGCAACAATACCATCGTGCCCATAGCTGGAAAAAGGATCCAAAGCCACATCGGTCATCACTAACATACCCGGTTGTGCACTTTTCACCTCTTTAATGGCGCGTTGCATCAAGCCATCAGGATTCAAAGCTTCAGCACCTTCATTGTCCTTCAGCTTGTCTGGAACCTTTACAAAGAGCAAGACCGCTTGCAGGTTCATATTCCAGAGTTCATTCACTTCACCGGCCAATTGATCCAAACTCAAGCGGTAATAGCCCGGCATGGAAGGAATCTCTTCCCGTACGCCTTTACCTTCTGTCACAAACAATGGCACCAAAAAGTCATGCGGAGTAATGATGGTTTCGCGAACCAGATTTCTCATGGCTGCGGATGAACGTAAACGTCTATTTCTAATGATGGGATACATAATCTTTATTAAGAATTTGCCGGAATCCGTGCCGCCCAATCCTTTGGGTTTTGCAACACTTCTACTAGGGCTGCTTCTGGGCTGCCCGGTTCTGGTTGATGGTTATAATGCCACTGTACATGTGGCGGTAAGCTCATTAAAATACTTTCAATGCGCCCGTTGGTCTTAAGGCCAAACAAGGTGCCTTTATCGTGGATCAGGTTGAATTCCACATAGCGTCCACGACGCACTTCTTGCCAATCGCGTTGTTCTGAAGTGTATTCTAGGTTCTTTCTGCGCTCTACAATGGGTACGTAAGCTTCTACCAAGCTATTGCCCACCTCTGTAACGAAGTTATACCACTGCTCTAAGCTAAATTCTTCCGTAGGCTTGCAGTAATCGAAGAACAATCCGCCTACCCCACGAGCTTCATTGCGGTGAGCGTTCCAGAAATAGTCGTCACACTTGGCTTTGTATTTGGAATAAAACTCCGGATCGTGTTTATCACAGGCGGTTTTACACACTTCATGGAAGTGAATGGCATCTTGCTCAAACAGATAATAAGGGGTTAGGTCTTGTCCGCCACCAAACCATTGGGTGACTACATTCCCGGCTTTATCGTAGAGTTCAAAATAACGCCAGTTTGCGTGCACTGTTGGCACCATTGGGTTTTTTGGGTGGATCACCAGGGAGAGTCCGCAGGCAAAAAAGTCAGCTTCTTTTACTTTAAAATAGTCCTGCATGGCAGGGGGCAAGGCGCCGTGTACTGCGGAGATGTTCACTCCACCTTTTTCAAATACGGCTCCGTTTTCGATAACTCGTGTACGCCCACCTCCGCCTCCTGGGCGTTCCCAAAGGTCTTCTTGAAATTTAGCTTGCCCATCCACAGCTTCTAAAGCTGAGGTAATTTGATCTTGTAGGGTTTGGATGTACTCGTGAAATTTAGTTCGCATAGTCGATTAACTTAGGTTGTTCTTTGTCCATTAATTGTACAGTTCTCAAGCTAGCTGCCGTTACCGAAAGCGGGAGTACCAAGATCAGACCTATAACAGGTATAATAAGCACTGTCATAAAAACCAATCCGTTGCCAATGGCTGAACCGCGATTGCGTTTTACAAAGCGAATGCTGTCGCTGTATCCAAAGTGTCTTTCCAAGGTATAATCCATGTTTCCGAAGCCGGCATAGTAAGCTTGCATGCAAAAGAGCAAAATTGGAGCTATCAAACCTATGACAGGGATCAGTCCTAAAAAGAAAATTGGAACAGTCCACAATAATTCCATACCTAAATTGCGTGCGTTGATCCGAATACCGCGCCACAATTGGTCGTTAAAGTCTGTGTTTCTGTAAAAGCGCTCACCAGGACGCAGGTCTGCTTCGATCTTTTCAGAAACAGGACTCATAAATGGCGCGCTCAAAGCCATCACTACAGCTTTGTAAATAATAAATCCGAAGGTAATGATCATGATCACACTCAGGATCTCTGCTACTACTGCAAAGGCTTCCTTGCCCCAGTCAAAGATCCACGCCTTACTGATCAATGCGCCAAGATTGTCACTCAATCCGTAAGCGGCCACAATGATTCCTACGGCAACGACCAAACTGATAATTATTGGAACCACAAAATAGCGCCACAACCCTAATCTATTCATGAGTGGGAGTGCATCAGAATATGCTTTTATGCTTAAAAATATAGAACCGATCATAACTATTCGCTTAAATACACCAAGCGTCCAAAGCAGTACTTGGTTTCATTAACATCGAGTATTTGACGCGCTTTGAGGGCTCGTTGTTTCAAACTTTCGACAATTTCTTTTTCTGAGTTGGTTTTGTAATCAGAAAACCAATAGCGCCCGACCTGGTTGTTATGCAGATCCATGGCGCGTTCCAAGGGCTCATTTACAGAGAAGTCTTCGTGCCAAGAAGTGATTTTGTCAGCCCAAGCCAAGGCGGAAAGAATATTCGAAGGATTCTTGTAGATGCGCTTCATGATGAGAATATTCCACAGCGCATGGCGAATTGCATTAGCTCGGTTGTGCAAATGATGCGCTTGTCCAAACTCTCGATTACAGATCTGAATACACTCTTGGGTTGCCAACGCAGTTTTGAGCATACGAATCGGAGAACGCAAAGTGATTCCACACAACATGAACAGTTGCGCAAAATTCAATCGCTTGAGTGTTCTCCAGAACATAGTTTATTCTTTGTAGCTCTTCACCGCCTCGATAAAGGCGCCTGCATTTTCTGTTGGGATGTTGGGTAATATTCCGTGTCCCAGGTTTACGATATAGCGGTCTTTCCCGAATTCACGAATCATTTGATGTACACGCTCTTTGATCACCGCTGGAGGCGATAACAAACGGCTCGGATCAAAGTTTCCTTGCAAGGTGATCTTTCCTCCGGAGAGATAACGCGCATTACGCGCAGAACACGTCCAATCCACACCCAATGCTGAAGCACCTGATTTGGCCATATCGCCTAAAGCAAACCAGCATCCTTTACCAAAGACGATTACCGGAGCTAAAGGTTTCAAAGCGGTCACAATTTGATTGATGTATTGCAGTGAGAATTCTTGATAATCCTCTGGGGCTAACATGCCTCCCCAAGAATCAAAAACCTGTACGGCGTTTACTCCAGCTTCTACCTTTGCCTTTAAATAATCAATGGTAGTATCGGTGATCTTTTGTAGCAATTGATGCGCGGCTTCTGGTTGGGTAAAACAAAACTCTTTAGCCTTGTCAAAATTCTTAGATCCCTGTCCTTGAACGGTGTAGCATAAAATGGTCCAAGGAGATCCTGCAAATCCGATCAGCGGCACCTCATCATTGAGCTTCTCTTTGGTGGCCTTAATGGCTTGCATCACATAGTTAAGCGATTCCTTGGCATCTGGTACAATGACACGCTCCACGTCTTCTGGAGTGCGCACCGGGTTAGGCAGGTAGGGCCCAAAGTTTGGCTTCATTTCTACCTCAATATTCATGGCTTGTGGAATCACTAAAATGTCGCTAAACAAAATAGCTGCATCCATGCCGTAACGGCGAATTGGCTGCACGGTGATCTCACTGGCCAATTCCGGAGTTCTGCAACGGGTAAAGAAATCATACTTGTGCTTGATCTCCATGAATTCTGGCAAATATCTTCCTGCTTGACGCATCATCCACACCGGTGGACGCTCAACGGTTTCGCCTTTTAGCGCGCGTAAAAATAGATCGTTCTTTATCATGCTTTTTCTAAGTGTTGCAAAGCAGCGTCCAAAACACCATCTACGGTGGTGTGGAGGGCTGTTGCAGTATGAGATGTAAATGCTAAAGCTTCTGCTCGGGTAGTTTCACCAATGCAGATTGCTGTATAATTAGTGTTGTTATTTTTCTTGTGATAGCTCTGAACGCCGGTTGGACTAAAAAACAGAACAGTCTCGAACTGCTGGCCAAATTCCGGATAGTTCAATCGGGTTTCATAGGCTGGTACTTCGTGAAACACCACTTGATTTTGAGCAAGTAACTGCGGCATTTCTGGTCGTCGGAGATTTCCGCTGAAGTAATAAAAAGGGACGTTTTTGTGGTTTTTTATGATTTTTTGGGCCAAATCGGCAGCATTTTGCCCAATTTCAACCACTTTTTGCCCATTTTCTTCTAAAAGCAGCGCTGCTTTTTCTCCAACACAATAAACAGAACGCTGTTTAATAGCCGAATCGTTATTGATAAAGGCCTTTGCTGCATTTTGAGAACTAAAAATGCAGTGATCAGCTTGCTCAGGAATCTCAAAAGTGAGCAGCTCAATGGAAAGGCTGTCGTAATGAGACACTTCATATCCTGCAGCCTGTAAGCGAGCCTGTTGTTCGTCGTTCAATATTTTGGTAGACAGCAATCTCATAATTCGGTTCTAATTGCTTCCATAATTGACGTTCCGCCATCGCCTAAAAGCTCTTTGGCTAAAGTAGCTCCCAGGTTATTTGCTTGAGCAATTGGTGCGGTCTGATCAATAATTTTTGCTTGGCTTCCATCCAAACTGTGCAGGCTTCCTTTGAAATGGATCTGCTCATTTTCTATAGTCCCGATGGCTCCAATGGGCGCGGTACAACCTCCTTCAAGCGTACGTAAAAATTGACGCTCAATATGGGTGCAAAGTGCAGTATTTTGATCGTTGATCGCTTTACAATCTTCAAGCAGTTGTGAATCTTTCTGTTTGGCAACAACAGCTACTGCGCCTTGAGCTGGTGCAGGGATCATCCAATCCAACTGATGGTATTGATCTGGCAAGAGATCAACTCGGGCCAATCCTGCCTTGGCAAATATGGCGCCGTTCCACTGATTGTCTTTTAGCTTTTGAAGACGAGTTTGCACATTGCCTCGCAGTCCAACAACTTCATGGTTCGGGTATTTGTGCAACCATTGCGCCTTTCTGCGAAGGCTTCCGGTGGCAATAGTTCCTGCTGCATTTAAGAAGTCGGTTCCTTTATGAACCAAAATATCGTGCGGGTCTGCTCGCTTTAAAACTGCAGCAAGTGCAATACCTTTTGGCAAGGCCGTAGGCATGTCCTTCATGGAGTGCACGGCCACGTCAATTTTATCGGCCAGCAGTGCAGCATCTAAAGTTTTAGTAAAGACGCCAACCACCCCCAATTCATAAAGTGGTTGTTCTAAATTGAGATCCCCTTGGGAATTAATAGGCACTAAAACACAATTGTGCCCTTGAGCCTCCAAAAGTGACTTTACGGTGTTGGCTTGCCAAAGGGCCAAAGGACTTTGACGGGTTCCAATTCTAATTGCGGCCTCCATTATTGTTCGGTTTGCAGGTTGAACACTTTGCGGATCAATTCGTGTTGGTCCACCTCTGTAGTATCCATTTTGTTGAGGTGATTGGCCACTTGTGTTGTGATTTTTTGAACGATTCTATCGGTCAGGATCTGCGCTTGTTCTTCGTTGAAATCGTCTAATTTTTTACGCTGATTGTCAATCTCTGCCGCAGCATACAGATTGAGTTGTTGTTTGAGGGCACGCAGGGTCGGAGCGAATTTGCGTTTTTCTACCCACTCGTAAAATTCGGTTTCGATCAGTTCAATGATCTTGTAGGCCTTTGGTACTTGTTGTGCGCGCTCCGATAGGGTGTCGTCTGCAATTTTACTGAGTTGATCCAAATGTACCAAGTGTACCAAAGGGTTGTTCTCCACATCTTGCGCCACATTTTTTGGTATCGAAAGATCCAGGATCAGCAGTGGTTTTTTTAGGTGTAGCAAGGCATTTGAAACGGTAGGCATCTGTGCCCCTGTCGCTACTATTAAGATATCGGCCTGAGCAATCTCGGATTGTAAATTGGCGTAATCAGAAACGATCAAATTGAACTTCCCTGCAATTTTCTCGGCCTTGGATCGCGTTCGGTTGATCAAAGTGATGTGTTCGTTTCGAGTATGTTTTATAAGGTTCTCACAAGTATTACGCCCGATCTTCCCAGTTCCAAAGAGCAAAATATTTTTGTTGGTCACGTAAGGAACACGTGCCAAGATATATTGTACGGCAGCAAAACTGACTGAGGTAGCTCCACTGGATAAAGCCGTTTCATTCTTAATGCGTTTGCTGGCGCGAATCACCTCATTGATGAGTCGTTCCATAAATGGATTGAGCATTCCGAGGTTTTTGGCCTGCTTGAAAGATCGCCTCAATTGACTGATGATCTCAAAATCACCCAAAATCTGAGAATCCAGTCCTGTACCCACGCGGAATAAATGGCGTATTGCCTCATTACCGGTGTAGATGTAGGATGCGGTGAGAAATTCAGGTTTGTTTCCGTTGGTATGATCGCATAGCAAATCAATGAATTGATCCGCAGATCGCGCAAAGCCATAGATCTCACTGCGGTTGCAAGTGGATATTACACTGATGGCATCAATGCCTTGCTGCTTTGCACTTTCTAAAAGAGCAAGTTGCGCATCTGGACTCAAGCTAAAATGTCCACGCGTCTCGGCATCGGCTTTCTGATAATTCAGCCCGATAACGATAAAACGAGAGTCGGCCATAGCCGTGGTTGTTCTTTGGGTGTTCTTGCTCATAGAAACGCCGCAAAATTAATCGCTACGATTTTTAAAAAATAACGCTAGCGGTATTTATAATATCGAAGCCTGTTAATATTGACTTAAATTGAAACTTTGGGGCGCAAAATGCACTATTTTTGGGGGCTGAGATATGATAAATGTCAATTCTTTATTTAGAATGAGTCTAAATAATTAATCTAAAATTCAAAGCTAAAATGGAAAAAAGTGTCGCTAACGGCATTTACGAACAAACCAGTATCGATCCTGGCTTTTTTGTGTTGGAGTTTTTGAATGAAGAAGATACTAACACCTTCTACAGCAGGGAAGTACGTCAAGATTGCCTGCAGTTTCATTTTTGTGTAAAAGGCAGTGGATTTTTTCAATTCAACAACAATACTTACACCTTTCCGGCGGGAGAGGGTAAGGCCATTCTGCTCTACAATCCGAAGAAAGAATTGCCCATAGCACTCACCTTAGCGCCTGATTCGTGGTTGTTATCCATAATAGTGCCCATTTCTAAACTTCACAGTTTTTTTTCAACCGAAGCGAATTATATCACTTTCCTATCGGAAGAGAATAGTAAGCAAAAGTACTATCAGGAAACCATGATCACGCCTTCCATGGCAGTGGCATTGAATCAACTCTTACAATTCAACTTACACCCAAACGTAAAGCCGCTTTATTTCAAAGCCAAAGCTTATGAATTATTGAGTTTGTATTTCAACAAACCCGAAGAGTTGGACATTGCACAGTGTCCCTTTTTAGCCAGTGAGGCCAATGTGAAAAAGATCAAACAAGCTAAAGAGATTATCATCAAGCGGATGGCTGAGCCACCGAGTTTGCAGGAATTAGCAGATGAAGTGCAAATGCCAATCAACAGACTTAAAGAAGGTTTTAAACAGATTTATGGGGATTCTGTGTTTAGCTTTTTGTTGGAGTATAAAATGGAAGTGGCGCGTCAACTTTTAGCTTCAGGAACACTCAATGTGAACGAAGTTGGCCTAAAACTGGGCTATAGCACGGCAAGTCATTTTATTGCCGCCTTTAAAAAGCGCTACGGAACCACACCCAAGAAGTTTACCATGGGTCAAACAGTATAAACGATATTGATTAATCAATTGTCAAATAATAAAACAGCGCAAGAATTATAGCCTTTAAGCGGCTTAACTTCGCAAAAAAAGTATCATGCATAAGAAAGGTGTTTTAATGGTCAATTTGGGGTCGCCAGACAGTACAGACCCTAAAGACGTAAAGCGTTATTTGGATGAGTTTTTGATGGATCCAAGAGTGATTGACGTGCCGCGTTGGGCGCGAATTCTATTGGTCAGAGGAATCATTTTGAATACCCGTCCCAAAAAGTCAGCCGAGGCCTATTCCAAGATCTGGTGGGAGGAAGGCTCTCCGCTCATAGTGCTCTCAGAACGTTTACAGGCCAAAGTGCAAGAAAAACTAGAGATTCCAGTGGCTTTAGCCATGCGATATGGTAGCATGACCATTAAAAATGGGATGCAAGAATTAGTGGATAAAGGCGTTGAAGAGATTCTGGTTATGCCCTTGTATCCGCAGTTTGCCATGGCAACAACAGAAACCATCACGGTAAAGGTGGAAGAATTACGCCAAGAGTTCTTCCCGCAGTTGCACATCAGCACTTTGGATCCCTTTTATAATGACCCGCGTTATATCAAGGTATTATCGGAGTCTATTAAACGCGGTTTAGAAGGAAGTAATTACGAGCATTTGCTGTTCAGTTATCACGGGGTTCCGGAACGTCACATTCGCAAGAGTGATCCGACCAAATCGCACTGCAAAATAGATGGCAGTTGTTGTCAAACTCCTAGTGAGGCGCATGCTTATTGCTATCGACATCAGTGTAAAGAAACAACCCGATTGGTCGCTAAATATTTACAATTTGAGGAAGGAACCTACACTACTACCTTCCAATCTAGATTAGGTTTTGATCCCTGGTTGCAACCTTATACAGACCGTACTATTGAAAAAATGGGCTTAGCCGGGACTAAGCGATTGGCCATTGTTACTCCAGCATTTGTGAGTGACTGTTTGGAGACGCTAGAAGAAATTGCCATGGAAGGGGAAGAAATTTTTCACGAAGTAGGCGGAGAAGACTTTACTGTGATCCCTTGTTTGAATGAGGATGACGATTGGGCCTCATTGCTTGCTGATTGGATCGAACACTGGCGCATTGCCGATTTAAAAACAGCAATAGCCTAAATGGCAAAAAGGAATTCCAAAGCACTGGGCACCGCCCCTATTAGCAAATTGCTGATCCAGCAGGCTGTTCCGGCGTCTATTGGAATTTTGGTCATGTCCTTGAACATGATCGTTGATACCATTTTTGTAGGCCGATGGATTGGCCCTTTGGCCATATCTGCCATCACCGTTGTAATTCCTGTTACTTTCTTTATTGCCGCAATTGGTTTGGCCGTTGGTATTGGAGGAGGTTCCGTATTATCAAGAGCCCTCGGTGCAGGAGACAATGACAAAGCTTTAAAGGTTTTTGGAAATCAAATAACACTGACCTTTTTTACTTCTGGGATTCTGGCCATTTTGGGCCTGGTCTTTCAAGATTATTTGATCGAATTCTTTGGGGCAGGTGAGTCATTTAAAGATCTCGCTCTGACCTATTACAATATAGTGCTTTACGGAATTGTGATGTTGGCCATGTGCATGATGGGCAACAACGTGATCCGTGCAGAAGGCAAACCTAAATTTGCCATGTACGCTATGATGTTGCCAGCTATTGGGAACATTTTCATGGACTGGATCTTGATCCGTGTTTTTGATATGGGCATGGAAGGTGCAGCTTGGGCGACCTTCATCAGTTATGCCATCTGTTTTGCGTTCATCTTTTGGTTCTTTGCTGTTAAGAGTGAACTCCGTTTGAAATGGAGCTCCTTCTCTTTGCAGCGGAACATTGTTCGCGAGATCAATGCCTTGAGTTTTGTGACCTTATCCCGCCAAGGAGTAATTGCAGTGCTCACCATTCTATTGAACAATGTACTTATTCATTATGGGGATGATTTGGACGTGGCTGTTTACGGAATCATTTCGCGTATGCTCATGTTTGCACTTTTCCCAGTGATTGGTGTAAACCAAGGCTTCCTGCCTATTGCAGGGTACAATTACGGCGCCAAACAGTTTGAACGCGTGCGAGAATCCATCAACACCTCTATTAAATATTCCGGAGGATTGGCTGTACTGATCTTTGCCCTGATCATGGCATTTCCAACAGAAATAGTTACGGTTTTTATTGGCAGCAGTGACAATATTGACGCGCAGACACTGGCCAACAATACGGAGATTCTAAAAAGGACTCCAAACGCCTTACGCTGGGTATTTGCCGCGACTCCCATCATAGTGGTGCAACTCATTGGGGCGAGTTACTTTCAAGCCATTGGCAAAGCGGTTCCCGCATTGTTATTGAGTCTTACCAAACAAGGTTTTTTCCTAATCCCTTTGATCTTGATATTACCGACTTATTTGGGCGTATTTGGCGTCTGGATATCCTTCCCCATAGCAGATGTGCTGGCTACTGTAGTGACCGGTTATTTCTTAAATGCTGCGGTTAAACGGATGCGGGCCACGACTTAGTCGAACTCATTGATTCCGTAGAGGACTTCCTTCAATTTACTTCCATTGATCTCCGCAGGTTTATAGGCATTGTTAAATTTATCTATGGAATTGGTGATCTTTTGCCTAAGTACTTCAAATTCTCCTGGTATCTGCCCTCTGCAAAGTGCTTCGTTCTCGTAACTGGATAACATAATTGCGAATTTCTGGTAGAATTTTGCCCCTTGATCAATGAAGTTGTTGTACTGTGCAATGAACTGAAGCAAACGGTCTATACTGAATTCCAAATTGACTTGGAGCTTAAAAGCCTGATCGCTTTTAGAAGGATCCAAAATTGCCGATTGCATCTTATTTAAGTATTGATTCAAGGCTTCTTTAAGCGCATCCCAATCGTCCATAGCTCGGCATTTTTCTAAGCTATTTTGATATCCTATGGGCAAAGTATATGCTCTAAAGAGTTCCTCCAATCCATCTAAAAGGTCATCGCTGCTAGACTTTAAAAAAGCGGTTTCAAAGTAGATCGTGTTGAGGTCCTGATGCATGTTTAAAGAAAAATCCAAGATGCATTCAATATCCTTAATAGCCGCTTCCTTTTCCTTGCGGGACTGTCCGCTGTTGAATAGGGAAACCATTGAATGTACAACAGAAGTATATATGTTTTCACCCAGTAGATCCGGAAGGTCAAAATTCGATTTTTTTTGCTGCTGTTGTAGAATTCCTTTGACTTCATTGAAAGCTTCAAAGCTATTTGGATTAGCCATAGCGCTCATTTCTGAAAACGTGGTCACTGCTTCAAAATGATGATCCAAGGACAACATTTTCTCAAAGAGCAACCGTATCAATTGAAGTCCTTTGAGGTATCTTACTTTACTGATATCGGCATATTCTGTTTGCTTGGTAATGTCTAATAGCTCGAGCAGATGGTCTTTCCTGTAAATAAGCCTGACCAGATCTGCTGTCGTTTGCGCCATTAACATATTCTGACGTACTTCTTCAATGGCAAGACCCAAGGTTCTGTATTCCTGTTGATAGGAAATTCGGATTTCGGTGATCTCGCTTTCTAATTCCAGCAGAATCTGATCAAAGGTACTCTCAGGTGGAAATTCATCATGGAATGCTCTCAAAGGTTGAATG
Source organism: Gilvibacter sp. (assembly GCF_013214815.1). GTDB lineage: Bacteria > Bacteroidota > Bacteroidia > Flavobacteriales > Flavobacteriaceae > Gilvibacter. The sequence continues at coordinate 55,733 of NZ_JABSPU010000002.1, read as the reverse complement.
CATGCAGAATGGATAAGTGTAAATACAAGTAGTGCTTTCATACCCTTAAATTTTGGTGAGGTATATATTGACTTGACCCTGTTCCAAGGTTATTGGATAGTTCCGCGCACTAAGTCCACTAAGTTGAGAACCTAAACCATCTAATAAATTTTTAACTCCTTCATTGAAGCTAAAAGCGGTGTCAATTCTTATAAAGCCTGCGGGCGAGGTGATGATTGTCTCAGTGAGCTGACTTTTGGCTTTTGAATCCAAAAATTCGGTGTGTATCCTTAAAACGATAACACCGTCTTCTTTGATCAAGGTTGCGTTGTGTTCTTGTCTTGCGGCTTCACTGCTGATCGCGCAGATGCCGCGACCGCTGTGGCACTCTCCATAGCGTCCAAACTGTACTTGAGCTGTTTGGGCATGGATGGGTTGGGACAAGGCCAAAGAGGCCATTGCCATAAAAAAATAGCGTTTCATAATGTATATTGGCAGGGGAAGTTAAATGCGGCTAAAAGCTTTTTCTTTAGCCTTTTTGGTGGTGTCTAAATCCAGTTTTGACAATGTTTTTTCTCTGAGCATGAGTAAACCTGATATCAAAAAAGGACTGAACATAATTAGGATTAAAAAAGAGGAGATTAGTGTAGAGATGAGATTCATTTCATTCGTGGCCAGAGCTTCAGATTCCATCCAAAAAGTATTGGGATACTTCTTTAGGTATGACGGTAAATTGATCAACATATGCAGTAAACCCATCCAATAGATATTTCGGACATGGATGTAAATGGCTCCTAAAAAGACGCCCATAAAAGTTGCCATTACGGTTTGATTAAGAACTGAGACGGTATCGGTATTGGAGCTTAGGTTAATCAAATGCATACTGCCAAATAGCGCGGCAGAATAAAAGACAGCCTGCCGAATCTTAACCCCTCGAATAAGGTACCCGTTAATTAAAAGGCCTCTAAAAATAAGTTCTTCCGCAAAGGTCTGAACAAATACAATACCCAAAAGCTGGGTCAAGAAAATCGAATCATAATTGTCCAAATTCACTCCTGATGAGGTAGCCCAGCAAAATACAAGGCAAGCAATCAAACTAATCCAAAACCAGATTCCTACTTGTATCCCAGTGCGTAGTTTTAAACTAAATACAACTGTGTTTGACCAAAAAAGAATAACTACAGTGGTGATTAGAATCCCGTTGGTAATTAGCACTTTGAGCAATTCAGGCATTTCGACATCTTGAAACTGTCTTATGATCACACCCACCACTAGAACGATCAGTAAAAGCAACGGGATGCGTTTATCTATTTTAAAGAGGCCTTTCATTTTTTAGAGCATAATCAGATCACTCAGGCTTATACTGATCTCGCAGGATTCTATTTTCCAACAGCTCCAGCCAAACCAATTACATGCATTACAGGTGGTCCCATTATCACAAGGACAACCGCAAGGAACGAACTTACAGCCAATTCCCTTAGAGCTTACCTTGCTGAGTTTTTGATGGTGTTTGAACTGATTGCCAACGATAACCACATCGAGAAAATCGCGATTTCGTAGTTTTTTATAATCACCCAACTCTTTGGAATGATAGATACCATCTCCGGCTTTTGGATCGTTTCCTTTGCCATCATCAGTAAAGGTAACGCCACTAAACCCGAAGCCTTCGGGAAGTTGTTTCCGACCACTAAAATCTGTGAGCTTGATTTGAAACACAAAGCTTCCGTCTTTCTGATCCACAAGATCTATACTCGTGATGGCCAGATTTTCACTCATATAAGCGGTAGATTGGGCCATGGTGTTGTTGTTGAAAATAAAGGTGCAGAGGAGTAACATTATGAACAAGCGTACATTGATTTTCATAATATTGAGATTGTTTAGTTAATGATTGGCCTATGGCCGGATAGCTGGAATCAAGACACCTAGTATCTGGTTGATTCATTTTTCAAATGTCATGTCATTCTTGTGAGGTTTTAAAAGTTAGTGATGGTGGCTTTTTTGCCAGGAGGATAAAAGTAGGATGCTAATAAACTCATTTCCAAGCATAAGAAATCTACTTTTATGTATTTAGGGTGATATTCATAAATGTGCGAACGACTCAAAATCACCGCTGTATCCCCTTTTTTAACAGCTTCTTAGCGAATTCTTGGTTATCTTTACGTAAACCAAAAAACCATCCTGATGTTTTACGCAAAGATTCGTGCAACTGTCCTTGCACTCACACTCCTTTTTGTAGCCATTCCTTTTGAAACTCAAGCCCAGGCGGTAGATGAAGCCCTGTACGATGCCATGGAGTATCGTTTGGTTGGTCCATTTAGAGGCGGACGTAGCGCGGCTGTTACCGGTGTCCCGGGGAAGCCCAATTTATTTTACTTCGGAGCCACTGGAGGCGGAATTTGGCAAACCAATGACGGAGGACGTACCTGGAAGAATATCTCAGACGGTTATTTCGGTGGTTCTATCGGAGCCATTGAAGTGGCAGAAAGCGATCCCAATGTGATCTATGTGGGTGGTGGAGAAAAGACCGTGCGCGGTAATGTATCTTCTGGTTACGGAGTTTGGAAAAGCGTTGATGCCGGAAAGACCTGGACGCAAATGGGCTTGGAAAAAAGCCGACACATTCCGCGAATTGCCATTGACCCGAACGATCATAACGTAGTGTATGCCGCGGTGATGGGGAATATTTATAAACCAACCGATGAGCGCGGAGTCTATAAAAGTATAGACGGAGGGAAAACCTGGCGCAAGGTACTTTTTGCCAACCGCGATGCAGGAGCGGTAGATTTGACTATAGACCCGAGCAACCCAAGAGTGCTTTACGCTTCTACTTGGAATGTACGCAGAACGCCTTACAGTTTAAGTAGTGGAGGAGACGGTTCCGCTTTGTGGAAGAGTACCGATCGCGGAGAGACTTGGACAGAGATCTCAAAGAACCCTGGTTTCCCAACGGACACTTTAGGAATTATTGGTGTCACAGTTTCTCCTGTCAACGCTGATCGTGTTTGGGCCATAGTAGAAAACAAAGACAAAGGTGGAGTTTACCGTTCAGAAGACGGTGGAGCCACTTGGAGCCACATCAACAGCGAGCGTAAACTAAGACAACGCGCCTGGTATTACACGCGCATCTATGCAGATTCTCAGGATGAAGATCTGGTTTATGTACTCAACGTACGCTACCATAAAAGTACAGACGGAGGGAAATCCTTCAGCACTTATAACGCACCTCATGGGGATCACCACGATCTGTGGATTGCCCCAGAGGATCCAAAACGTATGATCATTGGAGATGACGGAGGAGCGCAGGTAACCTATGACGGTGGAGCCACTTGGAGTACCTACCACAACCAGCCTACGTCTCAGTTCTACAGAGTGACTACAGATAACGCATTCCCGTATCGTATTTATGCAGCACAGCAGGATAATTCTACCATAAGAATCAATCACAGAAATGAAGGATTCAGCATTGGAGAGAACGACTGGGAATCTACTGCCGGTGGAGAAAGTGCTCATATTGCCATTGACCCATTAGACAATGATATCGTTTATGGTGGTAGTTATGACGGATTCCTGACGCGTTACAATCACAGAACAGGAACAGTACGCAGTATCAGCGTATGGCCGGACAATCCTATGGGACATGGTGCAGAAGACATGAAATATCGTTTCCAGTGGAATTTCCCGATCATCTTCTCACCTCACAATCCGAAGAAGATGTACACATTCTCCAATCACGTACACGTGACTACCAATGAAGGACAGAGCTGGGATATCATTTCTCCCGATCTGACCAGAAATGATCCGGAGAAACTAAAATCTTCCGGTGGACCAATTACGCAAGACAACACTTCTGTTGAGTACTATTGTACCATTTTCGCTGCGGCAGAATCGCCAGTGACAGAAGGCCTTATGTGGGTTGGATCTGATGATGGATTGGTTCATTTAACCCGTAATGGCGGAGCTTCTTGGGAGAACGTGACTCCTAAAGGCATGCCAGAATGGATGATGATCAACAGCATAGAACCTTCTCGTTTTGACCCTGCAGTATGTTATGTGGCGGGGACCAAATACAAAACAGGTGACTTTGCACCTTATCTATACAAGACCAGCGACTACGGAAAGACTTGGAAAAAGATCACAACAGGAATCGCTGCAGAACACTTTACGCGCGTTTTGCGTGAGGATCCAAAACAAAAAGGCTTGCTTTATGCGGGTACAGAGACGGGAATGTATGTTTCCTTCAATGACGGAGCCAACTGGCAAGAGTTCCAGTTGAATTTACCTATCGTACCGATCACTGACTTAGCTTTAAAGGATGACAACTTAATCGTTGCCACACAGGGACGTAGCCTCTGGATCATTGATGACTTGACCTTATTGCGTCAAGCAGCCAGCAGTGCCAAAACAGATGCGATGTTGTTCCAGCCAAAAGATACGTATCGCATGGGCGGTGGTGGACGTTCGGGTTCGCTGACCTCTGGAGCCAATCATCCGGGAGGCGTTATGACGTATTTCTATGTGAACGACCCTAAGGATAAAGACATTCGTTTGAGTTATATGACTCAGGCTGGAGATACCATTATGAGCTACGGAACCAAGGATCCTAAAAACAAATTAAAAGTTTCTGAAGGCAGTAACCTCTTTACTTGGAATATGCGTGGAGAAGGTGCGGAGCGCCTAAAAGGAATGATCCTTTGGTGGGCAAGTACCAATGCGCCTAAGGCGGTTCCGGGCACCTATAAAGTAGCCTTAAGCGTGGATGGAGAAAGTCAAGAAAAGACCTTCAATATCTTAGCTGATGAAAATGCGGAGACTGATATTGCTGGAATGCGTGAGCAGTTCAACTTCATTAACGATGTCAATGAAACGGTAGATAAAGCGCATAAAGCGATCAAAAAGATCAGAAATGTCAATAAGCAATTGGAGGCTTTCCAAAAGCAATACAAGGGAGATGAGCGTGTGGCAGAACTCATTGAGCAAGCCAAGAATCTCAGCGAGCAGTTTGGGGAGATCGAAAAGGCCTTGTATCAAACCAAGAACCGTTCTGGGCAAGATCCTCTCAACTTCCCGATTAAATTGACCAATAAATTGGCGCACTTGAACTCTTTGGTAGGGATGGATGACTTCCCGCCAACCGAGCAAGATGTGATGGTGAAAAACGAACTTACTGCATTGATCAATGAGCAGTTGGATAAGTTTGATGTGCTCATCACCCAAGAAATTGCCAATTTCAATGCGGCATTTAATAGTTTAAACTTGAATTATCTGTTTGTAGCTGATGAATAAGCTTCTGACTTTATACCTCTTTTTAACTGCTGCGCTTGGTCTCCAAGCGCAGCAAGATTTTAAGGCCGATTTTGACTTCCTTTGGGATGAGGTCGAAAAGAATTACGCCTATTTTGAAAGACAAGGCACCAATTGGAAGGCTGTAAAAGAGCACTACCGTCCGTTAACCGATACGGTTACGCATCCGTACTACTTTACGCTTTATTTGGAAGCCGTGTTGCGCGAATTGGCGGACTCACACACCCATTTGTTGACCAATACCGATCGATCTCAACGTCTGTTGCCTAGCGGAACAGATATGAAAGGAGGTCTCATTGATGGCCGCTATACTATTTTGGAAGTTCGTGAAGCGGCTCCTGCAAAGTCAATAATAAAACCTGGGGATGTCGTAGTATCGATCAATGGAGTTCCTATTGAGGATGCTGTAGCTCGTTACAGCGGAAAATTCAATGGAGGATCGCAGATTTCCTTAGAAAACGGATTTAATATTGCGCTTGCCGGTGATTATAGATTGCCTCGAACCGTTACGGTCATCCGTGAAGAAAAACAGTTGGAATTAGACCTCGGGATTTGTCCGTATCCACAAAATGAGAATGCTTTACTCACCAGCAAAATGTTGGATGGGAACATTGGATATATCCGCATAGAGAACTCCTTGGGGAATACAGACTTGATCACTGTATTTGATGATGCCTTGAATACGTTGATGGACACCAAAGCCTTGATAATAGATCTAAGGAACACCCCATCTGGGGGTGATTCTAATGTGGGGATGCCCATTTTAGGTCGATTCACTGCAGCACCTAAGCCGTACCAGACCCATTACCGGGTAGCAGAAGACAAGCGCTGGACAGAAATTGTTGAACCGCGCGGAATCACTTACGATAAACCCGTTTATGTTTTGGTGAACTTTTGGACGGGAAGCATGGGAGAAGGCGTGACCATTGGATTGGATGCCTTTGGCAATGCTACTGTTGTTGGCACCCAAATGGCGCGATTGCTAGGTGCAAATTATTCTGTGAATTTGCCCAATTCAGGCTACGGATTAAACATTACCTTTGAGCAATTATTTCATGTGAACGGAACCCCTCGGGAAGACTTTTTACCGGAAGTCTCTTTGAATTGGAACGATTTGAATGCTGATGGCGATCCGTGGATGGAAAAAGCCCTCGAACGTATAGGCAACTAATATGGAGTATAATTACATCAAATCCCTTCACTTGATCTTTGTGATCACCTGGTTTGCTGGGCTCTTTTATATAGTGCGCTTGTTTGTGTATCAGATAGAGGCTTCTCAAAAGCCAGAGCCAGACAAGACCATTCTTGGAGATCAGCTAAAGATCATGGCCAAAAGACTTTGGTTTATCATCACTTGGCCGTCCATGTTTTTAGCTACGGGCTTTGCCATTTGGCTCTTAGCGTTGCGCCCGTTTTACATTACCGATGCATGGATGCAGGTTAAATTAGCTTTTGTGGTAGCGCTCATCGCTTATCACATTAAATGTCATTTGATCTATAAGGATTTACAAGCTGATAAAGTAAAGTACAGCTCTAACTTTATGCGTTTGTTCAATGAGGGTGCCACCTTGATCCTCTTTGCGGTGGTCTTTTTGGTGATCCTTAAAAATGCGATCAACTGGATCTACGGCACTTTAGGAATTATAGTCTTTGCGCTAATTTTGATGCTCGGATTCAAGGCCTACAAAAGATATCGAGCAGAAAAAGAATAATTCTGGTCTAATATTTGTAGTTTGAACGGACATTAAAAACTTTCAAACCCGGTGAAACTTAGCTTAAGAACACGGATATTTCTTTCCATGTTGCTCTTGGTGATTGCAGCCTCCGTGCTCATTGCCGCGGTTTCTATTTATCAGTATAGTGAGGAGGCCAAAGACTACCACACTGAACGTCTAGAACGTAAGGAATCGGCCATAAAGTCCAGCATCAACTATGTGCTTAAAACAACGACTTATCCAGTGGAGACCGAGAATCTTTCGCTGATTTTTCGCACTAAGATCTATGAGATCAAAGACATCCACAATCTGGAATTGTATATCTATGATCTGGATGGGAAGTTGCTCAAAAGTTCCAAAGCATCTTTGATGCGCGATACCACTCGAGTGCAAATTCCACAGGATATGCTCAGTGGTTTGCAGAACTCCTCCACCAAAAAATACGTCCAAAAATTTACCGAGGAAGGCAAGAGCTTTCGCTCGTCTTATTCCTATATCACTGACAACAAATTCAAGCCCATTGCTATCTTGAATCTTCCCTACATAGAGGAAGATGACTTTATCAGCCGGGAGTTGGTTGAGTTTCTGACCCGCTTGGCGCAAGTGTATTTATTGATGTTGGGGATTGCGATCTTTCTGGCATTCTTCCTTTCCAAATACATCACCAAGTCGCTGCAGTCTATCAGTGATAAAATGACAGAGACCTCCTTGGGAATTCGCAATGAAAAGATCGTCACTGATGACACCAGTCCGGAGATCGTCAATTTGGTGGAATCTTATAACGCCATGATTGATGAACTGGAGATCAGTGCGGCAAAATTGGCTGCTGGAGAACGCGAGGCTGCATGGCGTGAAATGGCCAAGCAGGTTGCTCACGAGATCAAGAATCCGCTAACGCCGATGAGACTGTCTGTACAAAGTTTTGAGCGCAAGTTTGACCCCAACGACCCAGACATCAAAGAGAAGGTTAAAGAGTACAGTAACACGCTCATTCAGCAGATCGATACCATGAGTTCTATTGCTTCTGCTTTTTCTACTTATGCCAAAATGCCTGCGCAAAAAGATGAAACGCTTAATGTGGTCAAGATCACGAAGCTTGCTTTGGACATCTTTAACGAGTCTTATATTTATTTTGAAGCTGATGAAAATGAGGTGATCGCCAAGTTTGACCGTACGCAACTGATCCGCGTAATCACCAATTTGGTCAAGAACTCTACCCAGGCCTTGGTCAATAAAGAGGACCCTAAGATATTTGTACATGTTTTAACTGATGCAGATTCAGCAGTGATTCGTGTGAAGGACAATGGTGTTGGGATCTCTGAGGCGAACAAAGAACTCGTTTTTGAGCCAAAATTTACTACCAAAAGCAGTGGGATGGGACTTGGACTCGCAATGGTAAAAAATATTGTGGAAACCTACGGCGGAAGTATTAATTTTACCAGTGAAGAAGGTGTTGGAACCACCTTCGAAGTTCGTTTTCCAAAACTGACCTAAAAAACCAAACAATCATGACTTACAACAATGTGCTATCTGAATCGGCTAATGGCGTTTGTACCATTACCGTGAATCGTCCTTCAAAACTTAACGCTCTGAATACAGAGACCATCTCTGAGCTGCATGAAGCCTTCAAGGCAGCAGATCAGGATGAGCAGGTTAAGGTGATCATTGTGACAGGTTCTGGAGAGAAAGCCTTTGTTGCTGGAGCGGATATTGCCGAGTTTGCTGATTTTTCTGTCTCAGAAGGAGAGAAATTGGCTAGCAGTGGGCAGGCACGTCTTTTTGACTTTGTTGCTAATTTATCAACTCCAGTAATTGCCGCTGTTAATGGATTTGCCTTAGGTGGTGGGTTGGAATTGGCTATGGCTGCACATTTTAGATTGGCCAGTGACAACGCACGCATGGGCTTGCCAGAGGTTTCTTTAGGGGTGATTCCAGGTTATGGAGGTACGCAACGCTTGCCGCAATTGGTCGGTAAAGGTCGTGCTATGGAAATGATCATGACCGCTGGAATGATCAAGGCAGACAAAGCCTTAGAATACGGTTTGGTAAATCACGTGACCAGTCAAGAAGATCTCATTCCAAAATGTCACGAGATCGCCGGAAAGATCATGACGAACTCTTCTGTTGCGATTGCCGATGCAATAACTGCCATTAACTCCAATTACGAAGCTGGAGAGAACGGCTACGACACCGAGATCACCGAGTTTGGTAAGTGTTTTGGTACTGCAGACTTCAAAGAAGGCACTCAGGCTTTTTTAGAGAAACGCAAGGCACTCTTCCCAGGAAAATAGGCGGAAAAGATTGCGCCCGTTTACATACTTCATTTTTTATTAACTACTAAATTTTAATTGCTCTTGAAAAAGATTAATGTTGCCCTATTTATGCTTACTGCTGTCTTAATTGGTTTTTCCTCTTGTGATAGCGATGACTCTGTTTCTGATATGTTTGAAGATGCTAACGGCGGAGATGTTGCCCAAAATTTGATTGCTCAAGTTACTGTGGAAAGTAACGATCCTTCCGAGGCAGACCGCAACATTACGGTCAACTATGCTTCGGATAATTCTGTAACCTCAGTCAATGACGGAACAGATACTGCGATTTTCTCTTATGAAGGTGGAGCCTTGAGTCAAGTGACAGGTTCTGGAGATGCTTTAAATATTATGGAACTCTAAGAGGCGCCTTTGGATGCTTTTGAGATTGGTGAGGTTTTGAGCTACGATTCTAACAACAACCCTTCTGTACTTTCATTAGTGGAAGAAGAGTTTGACGGCACTTTGACCTTCTATGAAGCTACCATCACCTATGACAGCGAGCCTAACCCAACATTTTACACCTTGCAAGCCGCTGGAATTATTGAGGTTTTGGACCAAACGGAACTCAGCTTTTCCATGATTCCGGATCCTGCGGAGATCGTTTTGGCGCGTATGCTTTATCCGCTTAACAATCCAAATGGGATGGTAATTCGCGATGAGAGTGGTGCTGTTGTGGTGACTATGAGCATCAATCACGTTTACAACGATGACGATTACCCAACCTCGTCTACAGTGACCATCGATTCTACAGATGACGGAGCTTCAGCTTACGTGTTGACTTATACATACCGATAGACTTTTAGGAAATAATCCTAATATTTGGAAATATTCCAAATTAGTTTGTACTTTGGTGGGAGTAATTCCCACTAAAGTACATGCAAACACATCTAAAAGGTCGGGGCGCGCAAGAGCGTGTCCACAATAAATTCGCCTCCGAAAAACACGAGTGGCTGGATGACTTTTTGGAGTATTGCAGCAAGGAACAGGAAGACTTTGAATCCAACAAAACGCGCTATTTAACCGTTTATCCCAAAAGTTTTGTAAATCCTGTGACCAGCCCTGACGTGGGGATGCAATTCTCTGCGAATCCCTATCAAGGTTGTGAGCATGGCTGTGTCTACTGTTATGCAAGAAACTCTCATGAGTATTGGGGTTACGGTGCGGGATTGGATTTTGAGCGCGTGATCATGGTCAAGAAGAATGCTCCAGAATTGCTCATCAAAAAACTCAAGAGTAAAAAATGGGAGCCGAACCCAATTGTACTTTCTGGTAATACAGATTGCTATCAACCCGCAGAAAAGAAATTTGAATTAACGCGCAAATGCTTGCAGGTTTTGCTAGACTGGAAACATCCAGTTGGGATCATAACCAAAAATTCTTTGGTGCTTAGAGACCTGGATCTACTTAAAGAGTTGGCCGCGCATAACTTGGTTCAAGTGGTGATCTCCATCACCTCCCTATCTGAAAAAACGCGCAGGCTGTTGGAACCCAGAACGGCAACCATCAAGAAGCGTTTGCAAACTGTAGAGACCTTAGCGGCTAACAATATCCCTGTAATGGTTATGATGGCGCCAATAATTCCATCCCTGAATTCTCATGAAATTCTGCCCTTAGCCAAAACAGTTGCAGATGCTGGAGCACTTAGAATTGGTCATACCATCGTTAGACTGAATGGACAATTGGAGCAGATCTTTTCTGCTTGGTTAAAAGCCGCCCTTCCCGATAGAGCCGACCGTATTTTGAACCAAATTGCAGATTGTCACGGTGGGCAAGTCAACAGTTCTGAATTTGGAACCCGTATGCGTGGCCAGGGAGCCATTGCAGCACAAATTAATGATCTGATTGCGCTGGCAAAAAAGCAGTATTTCCCCGCTGCAGAAAAACCTAAACTCCGCACGGATCTATTTACAAATCCGTATGAAAATCAACTCAAATTGTTTGATTGATTTATGTAAATTATAGTAACTTTTTATTGGAATTTACCTTTAAAGCGTTAATTGAGTCGTAAATTTATATAAATCCCAAGCGGGAGTTTTATGTGACTTGTTATGAAAATGCGCTTTGTTTTATGGGTAATGCTCTTGTGCAGTTTTTCCTTGCTCGGACAGCAAGAATGGATTGTGCAAGGATATCTTTATGATGCAGAGACGAAAGAACCTATAGAATTTGCAAACGTCGGGATCGTATCTAAAGGAATTGGTACCATCAGCAAAGAAACGGGCTTTTACGGCTTTACATACTTTTCAAATGATGCGGAGCCTACAGACCGCTTGCAATTCTCCATTCTGGGATATGAGACTTTGAATTTGTCTTTGGGCAAGTATCATGGGTTATACGGGGAAGAGCGCGCTAAGATCTATCTCAAGCCGGCCATAAATGAGTTGGATGTGGTCAACATTACTAACGAAGAGCGCAAGTATGAGACCATCGGCTTTGAAAATTTGGACAACAAAACCATTGGGTATTGGAAAGATAAAAAAGGCCTTGGTGGAGAGATCGCAACGCGAATCAGAATAAAAAGAGAGCGCACTAAGCTTTTAAATTTGAGCTTCAAGATCTCCGAAAACCTCTCCGACAGTTTGCGTATACGGGTCAATGTTTATGATTACCGAAATAAATATCCCGGCAAAAACATCTTAGCTAAACCCATCTATCACATCATTTCTAAGGATTACGGAGTAGAGACCATTGATCTCAAACCTTATAATATTATTGTGGATGAGGACATCGTAGTAAGTCTGGAATTGGTGGAGATTTATGGAAAAAAGATTGGGTTGGCACTTTTTGGATCATTTGATCGGGGAACCTCTTATTTGCGTTTGGTTAGCCAAGGCGATTTTGATCGAGCAGATTATATAGGTATGGGCTTTTGGTTGGATACCTCCAGACCTAAAAGCTCTGGAATCTCCAAGGAACTCAAACGAGAAGAAGTCAACACGATGCTGCTTTATTGGGACGCTTCTGCGGCCTCTTCTGAGCGCAACTTTACTGAAGAACTGGAACTACTCAAGAACTTCATTAAAAAGCAAAAAGACGCCGATATCACCGTGGTGAAGTTTGCCATGGGATACCGAGAGAAGCAACGCTTTGAAAGGGCGAGAAAGTCTTGGGATGAGTTAGAAGATTTTCTGCTCGACACTAATTACGATGGGGACTCCGACTTTAAAGTCTTGCAAGAAGATATTGGGTCTAAGGCCGATGCAGCACTCTTATTTACCAACGGATTGAGTGCCACCAGCCAACTTACCGAACGATACGAGGTTCCGCTCTTTGCTGTGAATAGCAATGAAACAGCAGCAGATGCCGCTTTGAAAGATGTGTGTAGATTGAGTGGCGGGCACTATATCAATTTAGCCCGAATGAATATGGATCAAGCTATGCGCTACCTCACCTATGACCTCAATGATAATTTGCGTTATGCGCCTCGAGGTGTTGCTGGGCAGTCCGGTGACATATTTGGGCGCATTAGTAATGAAGCAGGTCCATTACCCGGTGCGTTTATCAAAGTATTGGGCAGTTTTGAATCAACGGTTAGCCGTGGTGATGGATCTTTTTATATCGATGCGGATATAGGCGATATAATCACGGTTGATCATTTAGGGATGAAGCCCTTGCGTTTGGTCCTTGATCAATTGGGAGAATTAGACCTGATTATGGAGACCGATGGACAATTGTTGGATGAGGTTGTGGTGCAAGCCGCTGCTGCCTCAGAGGCGACTACAGTGGATACACCCTTTGGTGAGCGCAATGTAGATGCAGTTGGATATGACCTGCAACAAGTTACTCGGAAAGACATAGGTCCGCAGCATTTAAACTTAGATCAATTGGTCGTTAAATTACCCGGTGTATTGGTAACAGGGATTGGCGATGAGAAGCGTTATACCTTTGCGCGTTTAACCACAGGTTCAGTCACCCTTGATACCAGCCCAATAATTGTTGTAGATGGAATCACCTATCAGCAAGGTCAGGCGCCCTTGGATCAGCTTTTACCGCCTATAGATCCGCAAACCATTGAAAGCATTGTGGCGCTGAAATCCGTTGTTGCCTCCAACAGATACGGTTCATTAGGCGCTTATGGGGCTATTGTGATCAAAACAGAGAACAGTTCTATGCGTTTTGACACGCCTAAAGAGACCAATACGGCTCTGGTTAAGGGCAATGATTTTGCAGAAGACCTGCCGCGATTGGAGGCTGTTATTCAAGATCCGAATTATGTGGTCCGTTACAAGAACGCGGAAAATACAGAAGATTCGAAAGCGCTTTATAGAGATTTTAAGGGGCAAAAGAGTATGCTCAATGTACCTTTTTTGGTCAATAGCGGTAACTACTTTAGACAAGTCGATGGTCGATTTGCGAAACGATTGTTTTCCAATCTAGCGGTTTTGGCTCCCAACAATGCCAAGATCTTAAAGACCTATGCCTTTGTTTTGGAACAGCAAATGCAATCTAAGCGCGCTATGGAAGTTTATCAGACCATTCATCAATTAAGACCTTATGAAGCCCAAAGTCTTTATGATCTGGCCAAAGCGCAAGTACGCGCTGGGGCTTATGAGGAAGCCTTTGAGAATTTCAAGCAGATCCTTGCCAATCAAACGGACGGCGTGGACTATCAAGAGCTCGCTCAGGATGCCACTTTTGAGATGAAGCGTCTTTTGAATTCGCATCGGGATCAGCTCAATACTGATGATCTTCCTACCTGGTTGGAAGACGATGAATTTTCTCAGAAAATACGCGTTGAAGTGAGTTGGAATGACCCTTTAGCAGAATTCGAGATGCAATTTGTCAACCCACAAGGGAAGTTTTACAACTGGAGTTTTGACAGTTTTTCAAATCCTGAAGAAATGGTTCGATTTAGGAAGTCTGGAGTTTATACCAAATCTTTTGAGATCGCAGAAGATGCTCCTGGGATCTGGCAGTTCAATCTAAGAAACATTGGAGCGCCTAATGCTGCCAATCCGGCCTACCTTAAATACACCTTATATCTCAATTATGGGACGCCTTTTGAATCTCAGAGAACCAAGGTGGTTAATTTGGCGGAACTGCCTGCAAAAGTGGTACTTGACCGCTTCACAAACAAACGTTAATTTCTATCGGGGATTACTTTTTTAGTGGTTTGCGTTGTATCTTAGATATCAGTTAGTTGTGCATGCAGTGATAACTTTTAAAGTTGCTATTATGAAAACAGTTTTATCATTTTTATTAGCGATTCTGACGCTACCGGCGGTAGCTCAGATGAATGTGGTGACCATAGACGCCTATGTCTTGGATGGATCGACACAACGACCCATAGAATTTGTAAACATCAATGTCTTGGACCGAGACCTCGGTACGGTAACAACAGCAGATGGAAAATTTAGACTTGAGATCATTGAAGATCAAGTCGGACCACAAGATCAGATCAAATTGGTAGCCTTGGGCTATGCTCCTAAAACCATGAGTATGGAGCGTCTGTATAACCTTATGGAAAAGAATAATGTCCTCTACTTGAATCCTTATAATGAGGTGATCAGTCAGGAAACAATTAAGGCCACCAATCAGGGCAGTCGTGCTAAAGGGGTTGCTGGAGTTGTCCTTGCAGAAGGAGTTCCTGTTCAAGGAGCGACCATTCGCGTTAAGGGATCCTACAAGCAAGTGAAAACCGATGCAGACGGGAAGTTCCAGATCGACGCACTTTCTGGAGATGTTCTTCAGGTGGATTATTTGACCACGCTTCCTAAAGAGGTGAGTGCTCAATCGAGCATGAATATTGATTTGACCGTAGACGGTCAACTCCTAGAACAAGTCACTTTAAAGTCTGAGAAAAGAGAGTTCTTAAGTGATAGAAACATTGAAACGGCTTACGGCAAAAAGAAATTTGACCGATTGGGTTACCGAGCGGCTCAGATCACTGCCGATGAGATCTCTGAAGGCGCTTTGACCTTTGAGCAAGCTTTGTTGAGACTACCAACTGTTGGTGTTGTAAACCCAACCTCCATTAACTTGAGTAATGGTCGTGCCATTGTTATTGACGATATGGTTTACGGTCCGGATCAAATTGGTCCCTTGGGAGTAAACGGATTGGTGGATATCAATAATGTTTACAGCATTACGGTAATTCCTGGAATTGTTGGTTCTGTGCGTTATGGAACTCTAGGACGCAATGGTGTGATCATCATCAGAACAAAAACCTATGCGTCTGCGCAAGGTGATTATAAGCCAGGAGAGAAAGAAGAAACTGCTTTGGTTACTGGAAACAACTACAACCAAAGTTTAGTAATGCTAGAAGACCTTCCTGTGAGTGACTATGTTGCTCGCTTGAGACAAGCCAATTCTTTTGAAGCTGCTAAGTCTATTTACAATCAACAAAGGTCATTAGCTAGCGGAAGTGCTTACGGAATTGACTTCTTTGTAGAGGCTTCAGAATACTTTGAAAAGTGGAATATGGAGTACGCTGCTCAGGTAGCTCAGGAAATCCTAAACATCGCACCCAAGAATGACAAAGCTTTAAAAACCCTGGCCTATCGTTTAGAAGATATGGGAGACTTGGAAGGAGCTAAAGCTGCCTACCAAAGATTAGCGCTGCTCAATCCTAACGATGCACAGAGCTTTAGAGATCTAGCCTATATTTACAAGGAAACTGGAGAGTACACCAAGTCCTTCGCGCTCTACAAGCGAATCTTAGCCAATCAAACTCCTGGCGTTGATTTTAGTGGAATCCAAGGAGTCGCAGAAGCAGAATTGCGCGAACTTTTGGCCAACCACAAAGACAAGGTTTATTACAAGGATCTGCCAAATAACTTGTTGCAAACAGATTACAAGCGTGACATGCGAATTGTATTTGAATGGAACGATCCTGCAGCAGAGTTTGACATTCAATTTGTAGATCCGAGCAAAAAATACTTCACCTATAAGCACACGCGTTTTGACAATTTGGAACAAATGGAAGACGAATACACCAAAGGATATTCCATTGAGCAGTTTGAGATTGACGACAGCGTTCGCGGAAACTGGTTGATCAATGTGGAATCACTAGCTGGTGAGGCCTCTATCAACCCGGTATATTTGAAGTATACCATTTACACAAACTACGGCAAGAGTAACCAGACCCAAGAAACAGGGATGGTGAATCTGTCTGATTTGAATCAGAAAGTGACCATTAAGCAGTTGCGCTACTAAGCCGACCACGCTGCGATTTATTGCATTGACCCTGAGGGGTCTGGGTATACACGCCAGAAGACACCTACGCTTCTGGCTTGTAACCCAATAACCTTAAAACATGTATACCTATGAAAAAGATCATTACACTACTACTCGTTTTTATGAGCTTTCCGCTCTTTGCACAAATGAATGTCATCTATGTTGACGCTTACGTTTTAGATGGCAAAACCCAACAACCTGTTGAGTTTGTGAATATCAATATCGTTGATCGCAATTACGGAACAGTGACTCAAGCAGATGGAAGCTTTAAGCTGGAAATCGTTGAAGAACAGATCTCATCCGCAGATCAAATTGAGATCTCAGCCATAGGATACGCACCAAAGGTGATGAGCATGGAGCGCTTTTACAACTTGATGGAAGCCAATAATATTCTGTTTTTGAATCCGTATAACGAGGCGATCAGCGCTGAAACTGTAAAGGACAAAGCTGAGGTTAATGGAATTAGCGGGGTGGTCCTTTCAGAAGGAGCGCCAGTACAAGGCGCAGTAGTGCGTGTAAAAGGAAGCTACAATGAAGTTAAGACCGATTATATGGGTCGCTTTACCATTGAAGCTTTGCCTGGAGATGTTTTACGTGTGGATTATTTGACCACCTATCCTGCAGAGCTTGTAGCTAAGGCAGAAGCTCTAGAGATCAACTTAGAGACGGATGGGGAATTGCTTGAAGAAGTAGAACTAAGAGCGCGTAAAGAGCGCGAGAACAAAGTAGGTTCGCGTACCATCAATACAGCTTACGGAACTAAAGACTTTGATGCCTTAGGTTTCTCTGCTTCTCAAATTACAGAAGAGCAGATCTTACCGAGCTATGTGGTTTTAGGCCAAATTCTGAACAAAATGCCTGGAATTATTGTGTCTGATATCTTCGGTCCAAACCCGATCTATGCATTTAATCGTTCTCTGGGAACTTCTGTGACTCAAAGTACCTTACCTATCATTGTAATTGACGATATGATCTACGAGCAAGGGATCAATCAGGTGCCATTAATTGACGTACAGAACATTCACAGCGTGACTACCATTCCTGGAGTGGTTGGTAGTGTTCGCTACGGATCCCTAGGCCGCAGTGGTGTGATCATCATTGAGACCAAAACCTTTGCAACTGCGCAAGGAAAGTATCCAACTCCAGAAGAAAAGTTAGAAGCGCTTAAAGCGACAAACAACGATTATTCAGAAGGTATTTTGGCTATGGATGATATGGTCAAAAGTGAATATATCAATCAGCTGCAGCAGGCCAGTAGTTTTGATGAGGCTCAGGACATTTACAAACAACAAAGCTCTTTGGCCAATGCTTACGGAGTAGAGTACTATTTGAATGCTTCCAAGTATTTTGAAAAGTGGAACAAGGAGTTTGCCATGAAGGTGGCATCTCGTATCCTTGAAGAGGCTCCAAACAATCCAAAGGCATTAAAAAGCCTTGGATACCGCTTGCAAGAGCTAGGCGATCTCAACGGTGCTAAGTCGGTTTTCCAACGCATTGCAGTGCTCAATCCAAACGATGCGCAGAGTTACAGAGATCTTGCGTATATGTATAAAGAGACTGGAGAATATGCTAAGGCTTTTTCACTCTATAAGTTCATCTTAGACAACAACAATCCGTCTTTAGATTTCACTGGAATTCAAGGAGTAGCTGAAGCCGAAATGCGTCAGCTATTGTCCAACTACAAGGACAAGGTGGCTTATGAAACTTTGCCAAACCGTTTGCTCAACGTAGGTTACAAAAAAGACATTCGTATTGTCTTTGAGTGGAATGATCCAGCTGCGGAGTTTGACCTGCAATTTGTAAGTCCAGCTGGGAAGTTCTTTACCCACAAGCAAACGCGCTTTGATAACTTAGAGGCTATGAAAATGGCTTATAAAGGAGGTTATGCAATTCAGCAGTTTGAGATCGATGATGCTGAGCCTGGACAGTGGTTGATCAACTTGGAGTCACTCAATCCAATGGCTTCCATCAACCCAACTTATTTGAAGTATACAATCTACAGAAACTATGCGACTCCACAGGAGACCAAAGAAGTGGGAACGATCAACCTGTCTGACTTGGACAAGAAGATCACACTTAAAGATCTGAAGTACTAATTAGCGCTCACCTTCCCATTCCCCGTAGAACTGGGAAAGGTAAGCTTCCATAAATTTATGCCTGCCGGCTGCCATTTGGCGGCCGGTTTTGGTATGCATCATATCTTGGAGCAGCAATAGCTTCTCGTAAAAGTGGTTGATGGTAGGAGCTGTACTCTTTTTGTACTGCTCTTTGGTCATATTAAGCTGAGGTTCTATTTGCGGATCGTATAGTGCTCGGTTTTTAAATCCACCGTAATTGAAGGCGCGTGCAATTCCAATAGCTCCAATGGCATCAAGACGGTCAGCATCTCTGACCACGCGTAATTCTAGACTGTCATAGCTATTTTTTTCAAAGGAGTTTTTGAACGACATATGTTCAATGATCTTTACTACGGAGTCTATCTGAGCCGGGTCAACCTTTTGGGTTCCTAAGAATTCAGCAGCTTTTTTAGGCCCTAGGGATTCGTCTCCGCCGTGAAACTTAGCGTCAGCGATATCGTGAAGCAAAGCTGCCAAAGCGACTGTTTGTACTTCTGCTTGCTCCTCTTTCGCTAGGCGCATAGCTGTTTTGTAAACGCGCTCAATATGAAACCAATCATGACCACCTTCTGCCTGAGCCAGTTCTTCTTTGACAAAGGCAATGGTATTGTCAATGAGGGCGCTACTTAATGGCATCGTGAACAGTTTTCTCAAGTTGGCCTATCAGAGCTGAGCGGTCTTCAACGGATTCTAATAAAATCGGATCGTGTACGGTAAAGCGAACATGAGTTCCCAGACCTAATGGGAAAGAACCGTAACGCCAAAGCTTCCAAGAATTGTTGATGCTCACAGGAACAATAAGGGCTGATGGGATCTTTTCAAAAAGTGTCAATAGCCCTTTAGACTGAAAGGGCTTGGGTTGTCCAGTACGGCTACGGGTTCCCTCTGGAAAGATCACCGCTGCACGTTTGTTGCTTTCAATATACTCTCCAAAATTGGCAATAGCGGCCACTGCTTGCGCAGCATTCTTACGATCAATTAGTACGCTACCACCATGTCTTAGATTAAAAGATACTGATGGTATTCCTTTCCCTAAGGATTTCTTGCTGATGAATTTCACATGGTTTTTTCTGAAATGCCAGATAAGCGGCGGAATATCATACAGGCTTTGGTGATTACACACCAAGATCAAAGGTCTGTCGGTACCTATTTTGGATTTATGCGGATTCTTGAAGCTGTATCGTGTTCCCAAAATGCCGGTTCCCGCCATTAGCCAGAATTGCAACCAATCTACAGTGACTTTGTGTGCTTTATAGCCAAAAACACGCAAAGCGATCCACTGGATCGGATGGAAGATCACTAAGGTCAGTCCAAAAACCAGATAATAAATTGCCGATATGGGATAAGATAGCAGTTTGGCCATGCCCAAAATTAGTCATAAAAAAACCACGTTTAAAAACGTGGTCTTATTTTTTGTTGAGCGGAGCTTAACAGTATTCGTTAAAAGCGTCCATAAGGTTCTCTGCAATCATGTCTGCTGGACGACCTTCAATGTGATGGCGCTCTAGCATATGAACCAATTCTCCGTCTTTAAACAAGCCCATAGAAGGAGAGCTTGGAGGGAATGGAATCATGCGCTCGCGTACAGCGTTTACAGCCTCAGTATCAACTCCGGCAAAAACAGTCACCAAATGATCTGGTGTTTTCCCGTTATTTAAGGCGTGCTTTGCTCCAGGACGTGCATTTGCTGCAGCACATCCGCATACAGAATTCACTACAACTAGGGTAGTTCCTTCTTGATTAAGTGCTTGCTGAACCTCGTCAGCAGTATATAATTCAGAAAACCCAGCAACCGTTAGGTCTTCACGCATGGGCTGTACTAATTCTGGTGGATACATAATTTTTCTTGTTTTTGTGTAACAATTTAACTGCAAAGATAACCAATTTTGTACTAGTATTAGCGACTGAGTGGCCGCTCACACGAGGTGAATTGGTTATCTTTAGTCGCATTTTTAATCTTTATTTTACACGATTATGTTTCGATGGGCTGGAGCCGTATTAGGTTGGGTTGTTGGAGGTCGATTCTTTGGAGCCGTTATAGGTTTTATCATTGGTAGTTTTATCGATGAGATCAACAAAGGCAAATCTCAAAAGCAACCTTACAAACGCGTTTTTAATCAACCCAAATCCGATCAGGTCTCACCAGCGGATTTTGAGTTGAACCTACTTTCTTTGGCTTCGTTGGTGATCCGTGCAGACGGTCGCGTCAATGAGGACGAGCTCAATTATGTACGTCAGTACTTTGTGCAGGCTTATGGCAAGCAACGCGCCAATGCCGCCTTTAAGGTCTTTAATGATGTGATTAAGAACCGAGCCATCTCCGCAGAGAACATTTGTAAACTCATGCGTCAAAAAACGCGCTACGAATCCAGACTGCAGATCTTACACTTTCTGTTCAGCGTTGCCAATGCAGATGGACGTGTGGATCAATCAGAAGTAGAAGAGATTGGGCGTATTGCGCGTTATTTGGCAATCAGCCAGGCAGATTTTGAGAGTGTGAAAGCGATGTTCTTTAAATCTGCAGATAGCGCCTATAAAATTTTGGAGATTGAAAAAACTGCTTCAGACTCTGAGATCAAAAAGGCTTACCGTACCATGGCCAAGAAATACCATCCAGACAAGGTGCAGCACATGGACGATGCCTATAAAAAAGGTGCGGAAGATAAATTTAGAAAAGTTCAAGAAGCCTACGAACAACTCCAGCAAGAACGCGGTTTCTAAAAACAAAAAAGCCCGATCAAAACGAGCGGGCTTTTTCAATTAAACGCTATTATCTTCTACGAATAGGTCCGTTGTCTGGTGAGGTTGGACAACCGGATATGCAATAGTCTGTGGCCATGGCCCAGTTAGAACCGCCAATTTTGGTTCCTTCTGTCCAAGCGGTTTCTGTAACCACGGTGTTTCCATTGCTGTCGATTTTAGATACAACCGAGTGTGCTGCGAGGGTAAAGCAATCAGGTACGGCGCTCTTAGGAATAGTGTAAACAACCTCATTTGTGTCATTGTAGTGACTTGCACTATAAGGGAAGTGGCCAATACGGGGGTTGCCAGATCCATTTACAGGGATATCATCGCGGTGTCCTATAAATAAGTGCGTTTCATCGATAACCCAATTAGAGATTGTAGTATATGTGACGTAGATATTATCAGAATCGGCAAGAATGAATAATTTTCCAGCAATCGTATCTTGTCCTGCCATAATGTAAGCTACAGAACAAATCTCCGGTGTAGTGGTGCCTGTTGCAGTTCCAGCATTCAAGACTGTTTTGGAAGAAACTGAAAACGATGCGTTGTTGTCTAGTGTCAGATTTTCGTCTACGGTTTCTGTTGAACAGCTTGTTAAAAATCCTGCTAACAGTGCCCCAATAAAGATTAGCTTTTTCATGTTGTTGTTAATTAATCTGGGGCGAATATAGAAGGTGATTTTGAAACTGTAAGAAAAAACAGACACTTTGCAGGAAAATTCGTTCAAATGCACAAATGATTAGATTTCAGACCCTTATTTGTAGATGAATTTGTAGGAATTGAGATCTAATTTATACGTGAAATCGGCTTAAAATCCAGTTTAATCAATACTAAAAATCATATAAAGTACAGTAAAAGAGGGTTTTGAGTATTTAATGATCAAAAAAATGTATGATGCTATATATGTAGGAAGAACTAGTGCGCTTGTAGGAAATTCAAAAGTTGTTTTGCATCCATATATTCAAAGAAACGCTCTTCTAACTTGAATTCTGCGTTTAGAATTACAATTGCCGGAAGCGAAAAAGGTTGGCCCTCTCTTGACGCGAGCAACAATGGAATTTGATGCGTGGGCCTTCTGGACTTACCAATTTGTTCGTTTATAAATTGATCCCCACCAAAAATAATCGTGTCTTTGGTATCTGCGTTCATTTTAACCGCGTAGTATTCTAGGTTTAGTAAATCTATTACTTGAGGATCACGATATGCAACTCGATCCATTTTTTTGCAATAGACACACCAATCGGCATAAAAGTCTATATAGACTTTTTTTGCTTTTACCGCCAAGGAGTCTTCCAATTGCTCAAAGCTAAGCCACTGGACTTTCTCCTGTTGTTGCGCCATTCCCACTTTTGCAAACAGGAATAAAAAGATCAGGTATGTCAAAAATCTGGACTGCATCGGCTAGTGAAACTTCCCAAATTTAATTCCGAAGAAAATAGAACGGGGGAGGTTAGGGCCATAAACATAATCGGAATCACGCTGTGGGCCGCTATCAAAATCGTCTTGGTAACTATTGAATATGTTTCGGATCCCTCCAGAGAAGGTGATCATGAAGTTTTCACTGATATCTAAGTGTTTTTCCAATTTTAGGTTCAAGTCAAAAAACGGGTCAACTTTATTGAGTTGCAAAAATCCGTTGTCATTGATTACCAGGGGAACAGTCATAGGACCTGTGTAGGTACCGGTCAGGTCAAGATTGAATTTCTTACTGGGAATCCAGCTTGTATTTAAATAACCGTAGAAATTAGGAACCCGTACAAACTCGTCGATTGTAATATCGGTTTCTGATGCACTTCCGTCGCTTTCATACAAAATTTGATCCTCATCGTATTGGGTGCGTTGTAGTGTTCCGCCCAATTGAAAGCGCCACTTTGGGTTGGGAGAAAGTCCAAATTCAAAATTGGCACCAAATACTCGGGCATTCTCACCATTGCGAACCTCTTCAAGTATGGAACCGTTCTCTAAGGCCGCACCAGTACTTACCAAAGTAAAGGGATCTTCTAATACGGTATAGAAACCTTCCACTAAGAAATCCATTTGTAAGAGATTAATGGTCTTTGAGTAGTTCAAAGAGCTAGTAAAAGCATTGGAGAATTCGGCTTCCAGATCGTTGGATAAAATTACAAATTGAGGTTCTCCACCCACGCTGGATATGTGCAGGTCTTCATTAAATGCTTGTGGGGCTCTAAATCCTCTTGCGTATCCTCCGCGTATCCGCAAATCTTCCGTTATTAAATAAGAAAGTGTTAGGCGCGGTGAAAGTGCCGTTTGGCTTATATCAACACCGCGAGAGATGCCTCCCACGTTGTATTTTCCATCCACAACTATATTGTCCAATCGCGCTCCAAGAAGGGCGGTGAAGCTGGTGGACGGCTTCCATTCATATTGAGCATATGCTCCTAAGGCATTAACGCTTTGGTCAATAAGACGGTTATAACCCGGAATTACATCTTCTGTGCTGGTTATATTGTATTCAACACCAGTAGTGAGCACATCCTTGTTTTTGAGATAATTTGTGAATTGAATACCGTTGACCCAAGCCAAATCAGTAGTAGTACCAAAGGCATTGTTTGCCGTAATACTATCCTGTGCCGTTCTGGCCCCACCAAGTCCTCCGTAGTAACTGTCTCTATTGGTGTAGGAAGCTGAGGTGTATATCTGAAATTTATTGGTGTTGTCTTTACTATTGATCTCGTAGTCTAGGCCTCCTAAAAACGTGTCGTGGTCCAGTTCCTCAGTGATGTCTGTAAATTGAGGAGCCAGCTCTAGCCGATCCCCACCTCTACGATATTCTTTAATCGCATTGAGGTTTATAGAAATTCTGCTGCGGTCATTAGGCTTTAAATAGGCCTTTGTTCCTATAGTTGTATTGCGGAGTTCAACAATCTCGGTAAAACCATCGTCATTGGCATCATAGGAATCTCTAGTTCTGGATGTTCCGAATATAGTGGCGCCGCTTCTAAGATCATCTGCAACTATGGACGCGTTAGCGGTAAAGTTTCGGTCAATCGCATCCCCATCAATAACTGCGAGATTGCTCCCAACTTCCCAAGAGTTTAAAATAGGATCTTTGGTGATCACGTTTACCGTACCCGCAATGGCATTAGAGCCATAAAGGGCAGACCCTCCGCTGCGCACTACTTCTACACGATCAATGATGTTCGTCGGTATTTGCTCGAGTCCATAAACGCCAATTAATGAAGTAAAAACCGGTCTGCTGTTGAGCAGAATTTGTGTATATCCCCCATCAAGTCCATTGAGACGTACTTGAGTAAATCCGCAATTTTGACAATTGGTTTCGACGCGAATTCCAGGAGCATAATTGAGTCCATCAGCTAAGGTGATGGACTGCGTTGCAGTTAGCAGTCTAGGTTTTATAGACGATACGACTACCGGCGTCTTTTTGCGTTCTACACGATTTCTTGTGGCACTAATAACTACCTCTTCTAAGCCTAGGGCATCTTCCACTAAACTAAAGTCTAATTGTATGCGATCGTTTTGAGAGACCGTAATATTCTGTGTTTGACTTAGAAAGCCTTGTGATTTAGCGATGACAGAATAGGACCTTGCCATTACTTTGAGTTCGTACTTTCCATCTGCATCTGCTGTTGTAGCAAGACTTGCGTCTGGAATGTAGATTGTTGCAAAGGCTACAGGCTCTTTCCCTGAGCTTACCTGGCCATATATTGTTGTATTCTGCGCAATGGAGCAGAAACTGGTGAGCACCAAGGATGCTGCCATCAAAAAATATCGAAATCGAATTTTCATAGATTCTCGGTCTGAGTCACCGTTAACGGTAAAACAAGACGCATTTTGCTTTTTCTAAAACAATTTTTAGGCAAAGCTAAATAAAAAGTCAGAGTTTTCCAATAAAACGTATCTTTGCTTTATGAAATACAGTCGTTCAGAAGAAAATTATCTCAAAGCAATCTTTCATTTGCAGCAAGCTGGATCTAGAGGAGTGTCTACCAATGATATTGCTGAGGCTATGGAGACCAAGGCATCCTCGGTTACTGATATGATCAAAAAACTTGCGGCTAAAGATTTGGTCAATTATGTGAAGTATCAAGGGGTTAGTCTGACTGAGTCTGGCCGTAGCACGGCAATCATGGTTATCAGAAAACACAGACTTTGGGAAGTGTTCTTGGTGAATAAATTGGATTTTCCCTGGGATAAGGTTCACGATATAGCCGAACAATTGGAACACATCAAATCAGAAGAATTGGTGACAAAATTGGAAGCCTTCCTTGATTACCCAAGTGTCGATCCACATGGAGATCCCATCCCTGATCAGCACGGAAATTTCAAACAAACGCAAAAGAGACTACTTGTTAAGTGTGACTTGAATGAGAAATACTTATGTGTTGGAGTTAAAGACTCTAGTAGCGAGTTTTTGAGATTTTTAGACAAAAAACACATCAATATAGGCAGTAATATCACGGTCTTGAGCAAGGAAGAGTTTGATGATTCCATGCAGATTCAAGTGGACGATCAAAAACACTTCATTTCAAAAAAAATCGCCGAAAACATTTATGTTTCTGCCCAATAAAATACCATGAATAAGATCTTATTTATAATCACCGCGCTTTTACTGGTTTCTTGTAATTCGGCTAAAGATGTCGACTCCAAACCAAACGTTGTTGCAACTACAACAATGATCAGTGATCTGGCGCGTCAGATCGGGAAAGACTCCATAGATGTTCAAGGGCTTATGGGTAGCGGAGTTGATCCGCACCTTTATAAGGCCAGTGAAGGGGACGTGTCTAAGTTGTACAATGCAGATTTAATCCTCTACAACGGCCTTCATTTAGAAGGAAAGATGGGAGAGGTCTTTGAAAAGATGCAAGCGCAGAATATCAAGACTGTTGCCCTGGCAGAGACCTTAGACCCCTTGGTGCTTTTAGAATCGGAATACTTTGCATCTAATTATGATCCGCACGTTTGGTTCAATATTACCTTTTGGCGCCGAATAGCCACAGCGCTTAAAGACGAGCTGGTTGCCTTAGATCCTGAGAGCAAAGCCTATTATGAAGCCAATTACGCAGCCTATATTGAAGACCTGACTAACCTAAAAGATGTCGTGGAACAGATCATTAGTAGTTTGCCCCAAGAGAAGCGCTATTTGGTTACTGCCCATGATGCCTTCAATTATTTTGGACAGGCCTATGGATTTGAAGTGATAGGACTGCAAGGGTTGAGCACCGCCACGGAAGCGGGTGTTCAGGATGTACAGCGCTTGGCAGATTTCATTATTGAGAAGCAGATCAAGGCCATCTTTGTGGAGAGTTCTGTACCCAAAAGAACTATTGAAGCTTTGCAAGCAGCGGTACGAGCCAAGGATTTTGAAGTGGTAATCGGTGGCACACTTTACTCTGATGCGTTAGGATCTGCCGGTACGGATGAAGGCCAATACATTGGCATGTTCTTGTCCAATGTGAATACTATTGTAAAAGGATTGAAGTAATGGAAAAGATCGCGGTAAGTGTTGATGATCTCACGGTAGCCTATAATTACAAACCTGTTTTGTGGGATATTGATTTGGCCATTCCTGAAGGAGTACTCATGGCGATCGTTGGCCCCAATGGAGCCGGTAAATCTACTTTGATCAAAGCTATCTTGGGCATTATTGATCCTATTGCCGGAAGTGTTGGG
Organism: Gilvibacter sp.; assembly: GCF_013214815.1. GTDB lineage: Bacteria > Bacteroidota > Bacteroidia > Flavobacteriales > Flavobacteriaceae > Gilvibacter. The sequence goes on along the minus strand of NZ_JABSPU010000002.1, from coordinate 28,736 downwards.
ATCTACGGAAAACCTTATGAAGACCAAAGACAGCTGGTAGCTTATGTGCCTCAAAAGGGAAGTGTGGATTGGGATTTCCCAACTACTGCTTTGGATGTCGTAATGATGGGAACATACGGTAGCCTAGGTTGGATAAAACGCCCAGGAAAAGCTCAAAAGAAAGCGGCTTTGGAAGCCCTAGAAAAAGTGGGAATGCTTCCTTTTAAGAACAGACAAATCTCTCAACTTTCTGGAGGGCAACAACAGCGTATATTCCTGGCCAGAGCCTTGGTGCAAAATGCTGCCATCTATTTTATGGACGAACCCTTCCAAGGGGTGGATGCCACTACAGAAAAGGCCATCGTCAATATTTTAAAAGAGCTGCGTAAAACCGGTAAGACGGTAATTGTTGTACATCATGATCTGCAAACGGTCCCGGAATACTTTGATTGGGTGACCTTTTTGAACGTCAAGAAAATTGCGACAGGACCCGTCTCCACGATCTTTAATGATGATAACCTGACCAAAACCTACGGTATCAATTATAAAGTGAGTCTGCAACAATGAGTTTAGGAGAGTATTTTGAACTGCTTTTTACGGATTATACCCTCGGAGTAATTACGCTGGGTACTGCTGTATTGGGTGCTGTTACTGGCATGTTAGGCAGTTTTGCTGTGCTTAGGAAGCAGAGTCTTTTAGGCGATGCGATCTCTCACGCCGCACTTCCAGGAATTGCTTTAGCCTTTCTCTTTACAGGAGCCAAAGACAGCAATGTACTGCTCATTGGAGCTTTGATCAGTGGACTTTTGGGTGCCTTTTGGATTCGGGGGATGGTTAAGAATACGCATTTAAAGTCCGATACTGCTCTTGGGTTGGTGCTTTCACTTTTCTTCGGCTTGGGAATGCTCTTGCTGACCTATATTCAAAAACTTCCCAACGCAAATCAAGCCGGCTTGGACAAATACCTCTTTGGACAAGCAGCGACCTTAGTAGCGCAAGACGTTTGGATCATGGTGGCCATAACCGCAGTTTCTCTCTTTATACTCTTGCTGTTTTGGAAGGAATTCAAGTTGCTTCTGTTTGATGCGGATTACACCAAGACCTTGGGCTTTAATACACGTTTTATCGATTCACTGATCACCTTTTTTATCGTTATTGCCATTGTGATCGGGTTACAAACGGTAGGTGTAGTGCTTATGAGTGCCATGCTTTTGGCGCCTGCGGCAGCGGCAAGACAGTGGACCAACACCCTCACTGTAATGCTTGGTTTAGCGGCCTTTTTTGCTGCGTTCTCTGGTGTTTATGGTACGGCCATCTCTGCAACTCAAAGCAATCTGTCAACAGGACCGGTGATCGTTTTGGTTGCGGCCTTTTTTGTGCTGATCTCCTTTGTGTTCTCTCCAGGGAGAGGTTTGCTCTTTAGAGAGATTCGCTTTCAGAAAAACCGACGCGAACTGGAGCTTAAAAAGACCTTGCAGTTCATGTATTCAATTGCTAAAACGCATGAGGACATTTCTCACCCGCATGCCGTGAAGATCTTGAATAACTTTCAAGGTTTTACCAAAAAGACCTTGCAGCAAATGGTAGATAAAAAATGGGTGACCCTTAATGGAGCCATGTGGTCAATGACCGCATTGGGTTATGAGGAAGCCGAAAATCTTTACAGTCAAACATGAGCACACCGCAGATAGAAATACAACTAATTGCTGCTGTAGTTGCCGTAGCCTGTGCCATTCCTGGAGTCTTTTTGGTACTGCGCAAAATGGCTTTGATCAGTGATGCCATCTCTCATTCCATTTTACCGGGAATTGTGCTTGGTTTCTTTTTAACTCACGATCTAAACTCGCCTTGGTTGATACTCTTGGCTGCCTTAATGGGAGTGATCACGGTAGTGCTTGTTGAGTTCATCCAAAAAACAGGACTCGTAAAAGAAGACACTGCAATAGGATTAGTTTTCCCTGCGCTTTTCAGTATTGGAGTGCTGATGATATCCCGCAATGCTAGCGATGTGCATATGGATGTGGACGCCGTTTTACTTGGTGAATTGGCCTTTGCGCCTTTTGATCGCTTGCTTATTGGTGGCGTGGATTTAGGTCCAAAATCCTTATGGGTGATGGGGATCATCTTACTGATCACCATGGGTTTGTTGTGGGCTTTCTTTAAAGAATTAAAAGTGAGTACTTTTGATGCTGGCCTATCGGCAGCACTGGGCTTTTCACCAATGGTGTTGCATTATGGGCTTATGTCTGTGTCTTCAATTACCGTGGTTGGCGCCTTTGACGCCGTAGGGGCAATTCTTGTGGTCGCTTTAATGATCGCACCTGCTGCTACCGCATATTTGCTTACTCATGATCTCAAAAAGATGCTTTGGCTCTCCATTATTTTTGGAATTAGCGCTGCAATAGGAGGTTATTGGTTGGCTCATTTATTAGATGCTTCCATTGCTGGCTCCATTACGGCAGTTTTAGGATTTATCTTTTTACTGGTCTATTGGTTCGCTCCCAACAAGGGAATCATTGCGGTCTTTTATAGAAAACGGCAACAGCGCATAGAGGTATCGCTGCTGACCTTTTTACTTCACCTGAATAATCACCAAGAAGAATCAGAAAGACACATCAACCACCTCAATGAGCACATCAATTGGCAGAAAGTGCGTTCAGAAGCGGTGGTTAAGCTCGCCTTAGAGAACAATATGATCACTGTGGAGGATCAGTTGGTTTCCCTTACTGACAAAGGCAAGGAATTCACAGATCTCGCCCTGGAGTATATCATTACCAATAAGGACGAGCATATTGAACACCTCAAAAAAGACTTCTTTCTATTTAGAGGATAGGGATTTGGCACGATTTTTTAGTACACTTGTGTATGAGATTGATTACAACCCTATTCATGTTACTTAGTACCACATTGACTATGGCTCAAGAGGATTCTTTAGAAAAAGTGGAGCTCAAGGTTGGAGATTCTGATTCGGCCATGGACATGCAGTTTAGCTTTAAACAAGTTTTGATGGATTCTCGTTGCCCCAGCGACGCACAGTGCGTTATGGCCGGATGGGCAGATGTTGAGGTAGGGCTGATAGTGAATGAGGGCGAGGAGCAAATTGTAAAGATCCGAGTGGATGCCAGTGAACAACATTTAATTCACCCTACCGTTTTGGAGCGGGAAAATGGACTTCGTGTTATGGTCGGTAAACTGACGCCATATCCGCTATCTACGCAGAAGTTTGAGGATCGGGAATACTGTTTAGAATTGTGGATCTACCAAGATCAGTGACAACCGCAGTCTTTATCACCGCATTTGGTTTTGCCACCGTCTAAGGTACCGGCAGTGGTCTTTTTTCTGGATTCAAAAATGGGATTCCACACAAACTTCTTCAGCAAGAAACCTGCTGCAAAAGCAAAGACAATAAGCACAAGTGTTTTTTGAATCATCTTATTTTAAGATTTGATAGCTTATTAATGCTGTAATATACGCAATTACTGACATTACAAAGAGTTGCCACATCGGCCACTTCCAGGAGTTCGTCTCTTTTTTCACAACAGCTAGGGTACTCATACATTGCATAGCAAAGGCATAAAAGAATAACAATGAGATTCCACTGGCAAAATTGTAAATAGGTTTACCCATGCTGTCAACCTCCGCAGCCATTCGATCTCTTATTGGCTCTTCTTCCTCACTTCCCACACTGTAAATTGTGGCTAACGTACCGACAAATACCTCTCTAGCAGCAAAACTACTGATGATAGCAACGCCGATTTTCCAATCGTAACCCAAGGGTTTAACGGCTGGTTCTATGGCTTTACCCATGATTCCGATATAGGAGTTTTCCAGCTTAAATGAGGCAATCTCTGCCTCGAGTTCTTGTTCCGTGAGACCATTATTGATGTTCTCCTGCATCACGATCTCTTCGGCCTTATTAAAGTCGCCAGGACCATAGGAAGCTAACACCCAAAGCACAATAGAAATGGCTAAAATGATCTTACCGGCATCAACTACAAAGGTTTTGGTCTTTTCAAAAACAGTGGTGAGTACATTACGTGGCATTGGGACCTTGTAATTAGGCATTTCAATCACGAAAAAGCTCTTGGATCGCATTTTAAGGATCTTATCCAACACATAGGCAGATCCAATAGCCGCCGCAAATCCTAGGATATACAAGCCTAACAAGGTCAGGCCTTGATAGTTGAATATACCCCAGAGTTTCTCATCCGGAATCACCAGCGCAATGATGATCACATATACAGGCAATCGGGCAGAGCAGGTGGTAAGGGGTGTTACCAAAATAGTGATCAAACGTTCTTTCCAATTCTCGATATTTCTTGTAGCCATAACGGCAGGAATAGCACATGCTGTTCCTGATACTAAAGGAACCACACTTTTTCCGCTAAGTCCAAAACGACGCATACTACGGTCTAAAAGGAAGACTACGCGGCTCATATAGCCACTCTCTTCCAAGATCGATATGAATAAAAACAAAAAGGCGATCTGCGGGATAAAGATCACTACCCCTCCCAGTCCGGAAACAATTCCTTCGGCCAGCAAATTGGTAAAATCTCCGGCAGGCATACTGGTTTTAATCCATTCACTTAAGGAACTGAAACTCTCATCAATGAAATCCATAGGATAGCTCGCCCACTCAAATATCGTCTGAAATATAACGGCAAGTATCGCCAAGAAGATTCCGTACCCCCATATGCGATGCGTCAAAATTCGGTCCATTCTGCTTCGCAGATCCTTGGCATTGGCTTTATCTACAACGAGAACCTCTTTGAGTACTTCATTGATGAACTGATAGCGCTTAATGGTCTCGCGCTGTTGCATTCTTTTGAGGTTGCTTTCAGACTCTGTTTTAAAGGTCGCGATCAAGTCTGAGTTGTCGCGTTCAACCTTTCCAAAATTGACATCCTGCGTAATCACCAACCACAACTTGTACAGATCTTGGTTGGGGAAGGCTTTTTTGAGGCGATCAAAATACTCCGGAGCAAAAGTCAATGCGTCCATGCAGGGTTTTGTAGAAAGTTCCCTGTAGTTTAAAATGAGTTCCTTAAGCTCATCAAAGCCTTGATTCTTTCTAGAACTGATCAGTGCAATTTTGGTCTTTAGCGCTTTTTCCAGTTTTGGAATATCCAGAGAAATGGCTTTGCGCTTCATTCGGTCGGCCATATTGATGGCCAGAATGGTTGGGATGCCCAGATCCTTGATCTGCGTATAGAGCAGTAAGTTTCTTTTGAGGTTTTCCACATCTGCAACTACAACAGCTACATCTGGAAAATCCTTGTCATTTTTGTTAAGCAAAAGCTCAATGACCACATTCTCATCCAAAGAAGAAGCATTGAGGCTGTAGGTTCCCGGCAAGTCCAGAACATGGGCTTTTACACCTCTGGAAAGTTTGCAGGTTCCTTCTTTCTTTTCTACAGTAATTCCCGGATAGTTCCCTACTTTCTGATTGAGACCAGTAAGCTGGTTGAAGACAGACGTCTTTCCGGTATTGGGATTCCCAATGAGCGCAACATTGAATTGTTTGGCCATTAGCTCAGCAGATCGATTTCTATTTGAAGCGCTGTTTCTCTGCGGATAGCCAAGTGGCTACCGTTGATGTTGAGGTAAAGCGGATCGCTAAATGGCGCTAACTGAACAAGTTCTACTTCCATGCCAGGAAGGCAGCCCATTTCCAAAAGCTTAAGCGGAACCGTATCAATAGGAAAATCCTTGATGATTCCCTTTTGACCGCGATTGAGATGAGCAATGGTGGGCATTACGCTTATTTAGATTGATTTTAAACAACAAAAATACCACATATACATCGCATCCAAAAGTAAATAGTGGTTTTTCTAGTATTCCGATTTTAGGATTTCAATATCCTCTAAAAGCTGTTCGATATCATCAGGATCTGTCCCGTCATAATAACCTCTGAGGCGTTTTTCCTTGTCGATGAGTACAAAATTCTCTGTATGGATCATTCCGTATTCACTAACGGCATCCTTCTTTGCGGCGAAATATGCTTTTCGGGCCAAATCATAGATCTGTTCGCGATCTCCTGTAACCAAATTCCAAACCGAATCGTTGACGCCTTTTTCTAAGGCATATTTTTTTAACTGCGGAATTGAATCGATCTCTGGTGTCACAGAATGCGAAAGCAGCTTCACCATTGGATCCCCATTAAGGGCCTCTTGAATTTGAACCATGTGATCCGTCATGATGGGGCAAATGGTAGCGCAAGTAGTAAAAAAGAAATCCGCTACATAGATCTTATCCTCGTAATCTGCCTCAGTGATAGTGTCTCCGTTTTGATTGAGCAATTTAAAATCTGGAATGCCGTGATATTTCTTGACGAATTGCATGCTGGGATCTACCAACTCTTCAGCAATAGTAACAGGCTCAATGATTGGCAAACGATCCTTGGGCTTTAAGGCGCGATACATAATGGTGATGATCAGCGCGGATAAGATCAGCAAAACCAAACCAAAAAACTTGTATTTCGCAAAGAATTGAAGCATACTAAAAATCCTTTTTGCAAAGGTACGACCGCCGCCTTAGACCCCACAATTCCAAGGCTTGTTTTTGCGGATTTTAACTTTGAAAAAGCAATTGCTGCTGTTCTATGATAAAAATGCGTTAAAAATTAAGCATCAAGGCCTTTCCCGAGCAGGCTGCATTTTCTAAAGCGGCCCGAATAGGTTACTTTTGTCCTCTAAATTTTAAGCAATGAGCGAATTTTGGGTCAAAGCCGCGCAGTTACTCTTGAGTTTATCCATACTGATCGTACTGCACGAGCTGGGTCACTTCATACCTGCAAAACTCTTTAAAACACGCGTAGAGAAGTTCTACCTGTTTTTCGATATAAAATATTCCCTGTTCAAAAAGAAGATCGGTGAAACCGTTTACGGTATTGGATGGCTTCCTTTGGGTGGATACGTTAAGATCTCTGGAATGATAGACGAATCCATGGACAAAGAACAGATGGCACAACCGCCTCAGCCGTGGGAATTCCGTTCCAAGCCAGCCTGGCAACGACTCATCATCATGGTCGGTGGTGTAACGGTAAACATCATTGTTGGGGTCTTGATCTATATTGGGATCTTCTACGTCAATGGAGAGCGCATTGTGACTCAAGAGTTGGCTCCAAAAGGATTCTCTGTAGCACAAAGTTTTAAAGACCTCGGATTCCAAGACGGGGATCAGATTCTTAAAGTGAATGGAGAAGACTTCAAAGACCTTGGAGACCTGAACCGCTATATCTTTTTGCGTGACGTAAACAACATTACTGTGGCCCATGCCAATGGAGCAGAAGAGACCATCAGCTTGCCAGAAGATATTGGTATGCGTATGTTTAAATCAGGCGATACCAATCCGTTTAACCGTTGGAGAGAACCGGTTATTGATACTGTACTTCCAGAGCTTCCGGGAGCCGTTGCAGGTTTGCAAAAAGGCGATGTGGTCGTTGCAGTTAACGACGTGAAAACAGTGAGCTGGAAAATGGTGCAGGAGAATGTTGCAGGAAACGCTGGGAAAGAGGTAGCTATTACTGTGGATCGCAACGGGCAACAACAAACCTTCAATGTAACTCCCAACGATAAGGGCAAGGCCGGAATCAACAACTTTGGAAAAGAGTATGACGGTAAATTCAAGCAACTTAAATACAGCTTTTGGGAAAGTCTTAGCGGCGGAACCGTTTTTGGATACAACATTTTAGTAGACTACGTGAAGCAGTTTAAATATGTCTTCACTAAGGAAGGAGCTACACAGATCGGTGGATTTGGAGCCATTGGCAACCTGTTCCCCGGAACTTGGAGCTGGACAGCCTTCTGGTTTAATACCGCACTCATCTCGATCATTTTGGCTTTTATGAATATCCTTCCTATCCCTGCTTTAGATGGTGGACACGTGATGTTTTTACTCTATGAGATCGTCTCTGGCAAAAAGCCGAGCGACAAGTTTATGGAGTACGCACAGATGATCGGATTCATCCTTTTGATCGCTTTGGTTCTGTTTGCCAATGGTAATGACCTTTACCGAGCGATTTTCGGATAGAAAAAAATATAATTTGCTTGTAGTGGAATAAAAATAAATTTATATTTGCCTCCGCTTAGCGAAATTCCTCCATAGCTCAGTTGGTTAGAGCACCTGACTGTTAATCAGGGTGTCCTTGGTTCGAGTCCAAGTGGAGGAGCCGAGAAGTCAAGACCCGATCAGAAATGATCGGGTTTTTTTATGGAGTAAACTTGTACTCGAACTCAAGGACACATCCGGCGCGGCAGGCTGGCCCCTCGGGCAAAATGTCCACTGGACATTTTGTGATCCCTCGGTCCGGTTCGAGCCAAGTGGAGGAGCAGAATCAACCAGTCTTAGGACTGGTTTTTTGTTTTTATATACTTTGGACTCTCCCAATCACACGCCCGCGCGGCAGGCTGGCCCCTCGGGCAAAATGTCCACTGGACATTTTGTGATCCGCCAACGCACCATCAGGCTCCTCGCTTTGAAAAGTCCACTGGACTTTCCAACTTTTAGGAAAAGACGCTCGGCCCCAGTTCGAGTCCAAGTGGAGGAGCCGAGAAGTCAAGACCCGATTAGAAATGATCGGGTTTTTTTATGTAATAAACTTGGGCTCGAATTCAAGCAGACTCTGCAAATTTAAATTCATTACTTTTGTGTCAGATTGACACAATAAGAGTAGCAATGAAGAAATGGCTTAAAAAATCGCTCAAAGTTCTCGGAGTACTTTTGGGTTTAATCGTGATCATCGCGGTGGTTGGTTGGATGTATTTCAAAGCGACATTCTTAGATTTTGAGGATGATTATGTAGAGCAAACCAGTTTCAATGAAATCACGGTCAATGGAAAGACCTATTTGGATCGCAATGCCAATGGGAAACTCGACATCTATGAAGACCCAGCAAATCCTATAGAGGCTCGCGTTGCTGACCTTCTTAGCCAAATGACCATCGAAGAGAAAATACACCTTTTGAAAGGTTCCGGGATTTCCGCTGCATTAGGAAGAGACGATGTGTATTCTGCCATTCCTGGAGCAGTTGGAACCATAGTCCCCACGCCTCGTTTGGGATTGCCAACAATCTATCTCTCAGACGGCCCGGCTGGACTCCGGATCGCTGCGGAGCGAGAAGGAGAAGACAGAACGTATTACTGTACAGCCTTTCCCATAGCGACTTTGCTAGCATCTACTTGGAATACAGATCTGGTCTACACTGTGGGAGATGCAATGGGTACAGAAGCCCTTGAATACGGGGTAGATGTAGTCCTTGGGCCAGGAACCAATTTACACCGTCATCCTTTCTGCGGACGCAACTTTGAATACTATTCAGAAGATCCTTTCCTCACTGGGCACATCGGGGCAGCGATGGTCAATGGAATTGAATCGAACGGAGTAGGTACTTCAGTAAAGCACTTTGTTGTAAATAATCAAGAGACCAATCGGAACTTCAATGATGCCATTGTCTCCGAGCGCGCTTTGCGTGAGATCTACCTCAAAGGTTTTGAGATCATTGTAAAGGAATCTCAACCATGGACGATTATGTCTTCTTATAATCTAGTCAACGGTACTTATGTAGCCGAAAGTGAAGAATTACTCAGCGATGTTCTACGATCTGAATGGGGCTTTGAAGGATTGGTGATGTCCGATTGGTTTGGCGGGAATGACGCCGTGGCCATGGTCAGTGCTGGAAACGATCTTTTGGAACCCGGTACAAACAAACAATGGAAGGCATTGACTGCAGGATATGAAGAGGGAACCCTATCCGAAGCTACCATAGATATAGCTGCTGGCCGTATCCTCAAACTCATCTTGAACTCTAAAAAGATGAGCAGTTATAACTATAGCGATAATCCCGATCTAAAAGCGCATGCACAGATCACGCGTAATGCCGCTGCAGAAGGCATGGTCTTGCTTAAAAACGATTCAGTACTGCCGCTCAATACCAGTTCCCGGGTCGCTCTTTTGGGGATCACTTCTTATGATTTTATCGCTGGCGGAACGGGCTCCGGAGATGTCAATGAAGCCTATACGGTTTCTTTGGAAGAAGGATTGAAAAATGCAGGATTCCCCATTAATGCCGATGCAAGACTGCTCTTTGAATCTCATAAGGCCAAAAATATAGAGGCCTTTAAAAAGTTGGAAGGCCTCGACGCGATGTTGACTCCATACAACGCACCAGAAATTCAATATTCCAAAACGCAACTAGAGGAAATAGCTGCCAACAGTGATGTAGCGATAATTACCATTGGTAGAAACAGTGGAGAAGGTGGTGATCGTGTTGTAGAAGATGATTTTAAACTGAGTTCTTTAGAACAAGAAATGATTGCAAATACCAAAGAGGTCTTTGGAGCTCTGGGTAAAAAAGTGGTCGTAGTACTCAACATTGGTGGAGTCATTGAGACGGCTTCTTGGAAAGCACTTCCCGATGCCATCCTGCTCGCTTGGCAAGGCGGTCAAGAAGGCGGTAATGCAACTGCTGATATTTTAGTGGGTAAATTGAATCCTAGTGGAAAACTACCGATGACTTTCCCCAATGCCGTAGCGGACCATGCCTCACACAGTAATTTTCCGTTAGATGGAAAGCCCATAGATCTCATGAGTTTTATTACCAATAGTGGAGTCAAAGACAAAGCCGATCAGATTAAAAATGAAGACTACACCCTTTATGATGAAGGGGTCTATGTAGGGTACCGCCATTTTGATAAGAATAATCTGGATGTATCCTATCCCTTTGGCTATGGACTTTCCTATACAGCATTTGAATATTCAGAACCAGAAATGATGCTGGACGCCAATGAACTATCCGTTTCCTTTACAGTCACAAACGTTGGCGATTTTGCTGGTAAGGAAGTCGTTCAATTGTATATCTCTAAAGAAGATCCTGGCGTAGACCGTCCAATTCAAGAACTTAAAGCTTTTGAAAAGACGGCCCAGCTTGAACCTGGTGCTTCTGCAACCATTAATCTGAAAGTTTCTATCCAGGAATTCGCCTATTGGGACGAAGCTCTTTCTGACTGGGTCGTAGAAAAAGGCAATTACACCATCAATATTGGTGGTTCCTCACGCAGCATTCGCATTTCTGATACCGTATCCATATAATTTTTGACTTCCCGACGTATTAAACCCGGCCTGTTTTGGTCGGGTTTTTTATCCTGAAAGAATTGGGCGCTAATTCGATCAAGCCGCAATGACTACAAAAACGCCCGCATCATAGACTCTTTGAGGTTCAAATACAGAAAGTTAAACTGTGATTTGGTCTTGTCTCGGGTAACGGTCACCTGTTCTTCTTTGTAAACTCCATTTTTATTGTCTGAATTATTCCGGACAATGAAGTTGGCCATAGAAGAAAAGAACTTATTGCGGCGACCATCTTTTTTCTTGAGAACTGCAATCTCAACATCTTTGAATCGCACTTTTACTTTGGCCAGAGACTGGTTACTATCACCGCTAAAGTCAAAGAATAAGGTTTTAAGCTCACCAGCCATCAAGGTGTTTAAGTTGGGTTGACAAAAGGCATTGAGGTCCTCCAATTGTACGTTCTTACAATTTCCACTAAAGCGAAAGCTGTCTTCCGGATTGTTGGAATTGAAGGTCCAAAGTGCCTCAATATCTGCCTTACCCATAAAGCGGCTTTGAATGCTTATTTCGGTGTCCTCAGTTTCTGGAAGTTGATTGCTCAGATTTTGAATTCCAATGTGGCCATCAGCAAAGAAGAGTTTTCCGCCCTGATTGGCGGCAACTACGCGTTCTTGATAATTGATCTTTTTGGGAGTGATGCTCATGCTATCGACTCTAAAAGGCCATGGAATGTTCCGAATCATTTCATTCACCGTTGGCTTATAGGAGAAGTCATCTGCAAGGAGTTTGTCTCTATAAATCGCTAAATCAAGTCCGGCTATATCAATGAATCCAGCGCTTAGTGAATAATCAGATTCTGGTTCAAAGAGTTCGAGCTCTTGCAATGACAACTCATCAATCAACAGCTCATAATGATCCCGTTCTTTGGGAATCATTTTGCTGAGCTCTTGCGGGCTTGGGATCGTTCTGAATGCTATTCCTTCTAGGGTGGTTTGCTGTTTATTGCCAGAGATCAGATCGATTTCCAATTCGTCAAATTCACTCGCCTGAACAAAAAGTGAACCCATATCCACTTCATAATCTTCAAAATAGATCCTAGGTTTTGGGCCTGTTTGTAGGTCTAGACTAAGCTCGCTAATTGTAAGTTCCGCATTGCCAATGATCAGCTTGCTGCTATCGGTTTTTTTCTCGCGCAGCGTGATGGAGGCTTCTTTAATTTCAAGATTTTCAATGCGAATTCCCTTTAGCGGATTGGGTTGTTTTGCTTTGGATGTGGTGGAGTCTTTGGCAATAACTGTTGGGGTGTAATAACCAATGGGTTTAGAAATTTCCAGACGATGGAGTTCAATATCCTCTCCTTGGATCAAAGCGTTTATTCCAAGTCCGGAGAGTTGAATAGATTCAATATGAAAAACCGATTTAATACTGTCCAGATTTACATTTTTGATCTGAAATAGCACCTCATTCAGATTTGCAGAACCACTCAGAATATCGATTGAAAGTGATTTATATTCTAATTCAAACTGTGGTGGGAGTTTTTCACTGAGCAGATTTTCCACTTTGGACTGCGCATACTTATTGGCAAAAATGTAGACTCCTAAAACCAAGAATAACAGCCCGATTCCAAACTTGAATATTCTGGTTTTAAAGATGCTCATGAACTAAAGATATTAAAATCTCTGTCCAATCAAAACCTGGCCAATTCTTTGAAGAGTGTTCAAAATAGGGTCGTAATCCCCTATAAACACAGCAGATGACAGCTAGGTGACATTTAAATGGCGGGTAAATTACCAGCAGTTCCGCTTACATTTGCAGTATCAACAAACAAAACATGAAACGAGCAAGTCTACAAGAAAACCTCCTGTACCACCGAAAACTCAAAGGCTACACCCAAGATGAGTTGGCGGATAGAACCACCGTGGGTGTGCGTACCATTCAACGTATTGAAAAGGGTGAAGTGCAACCGCATTTACAGACCGTAAAACTTCTCGCGGTTGGATTAGAGGTTGAGGTTGATGATCTATTGGTTTTGGACAATCCCAAAGAAGAACCCATCAATCGCAAATGGATGCTCTTGCTTCACGCTTCTCCATTCTTTGGGTTGATCATTCCGCTGGCTAACATTTTGTTTCCTTTATTTATTTGGATCAATAAGGCCGATCAGAACCCCATTTACGATACCCACGGCCGTGCAGTGATCAATTTTCACGCGAGCATGAGTCTGTTGATCTTGATATCACTTTTACTATTTTTTGCACTGCCTGGGCTTAATTTTTTCATTACTGGGTTCATTGCACTTATTGCTTTAGTCTTCTCTATTCGTTCCACGCTCTCCGCTATGGAATCTGGAACCTATTATTATCCGCTGTCCATTCCCTTCCTCAAAAAAAAGAACCAATAACACACATCAGATAGTCAATTATTATGCTTGGATTATTAGTCTTACTATTGATCTCTTGGGGGCTCCTATACCTTATTGAGAAGGAGAACTTAAGCGCGCTTGGGTTAATACCAAACAAAGACCGCTTGATCCAGTTTGGTCTTGGTTTGACAATTTTAGTGATGAGTTGTCTGGTTCTTATTGGGATAGAAACTGCTGTGCAATCCGTCCAGTGGCAGCGCACGGAGTTTGATCTAAAGACCTTTGCAGAGGCATTCTATTATCATTGGCGCTCCGCACTTACTGAAGATCTGGTCTTTAGAGGCGCTTTGCTTTATGTTCTTTTAAGGCGATTGGGCTCGCAAGGGGCTTTGTGGATATCTGCACTCTGTTTTGGGGTCTATCACGTGTTCTCCTATGGGATATTGGAGGATCGGTCGATACTCATTGCCTACGTTATTGTTATCACGGGCTTTACCGGTTATGTATGGGCCTATGCGTTCTCTAAGACCCGTTCCATGTATTTAGGACTTGGCTTTCATATGGGTTACAACCTCTTAATGGCCTGTTTCTATGAGGCGCAGCCGTACGGAGAACTGCTCTTTTCAGAAGTATCAAAGCAGGAACTTTTGGATCCCTTGGCCAGTTTCTATTCGATATTCAGAGGTTTAGTGCCGACTGTTTTGACTTTTTTAAGTCTTAAAGTTTTATTCAATATGGGGTGGATGCCTGGAGTCCATCCGCAGAAAAAGTAAGGACCTAAATTCAAGTTCTGATCATCTCAGGGAATACCCTGAATTTTAATTTCAAGGGTATGCCCTGAAAGCGGGATCAAGTGGTTTAAATAGCTTGCAAACAGCAAAATAACCAATGAAATCACAGTTATGAAACCGCTCAATCTCATACTTTTTTTTGCCCTCCTTTCTACCTACACTCACGTGGCTCAAGTGGGCATTGGGACAACTACGCCCAATGCTTCGCTTGAGATCCAAGCCTCTAATGTGGCCAGCCCGGCCAACACCGACGGATTACTAATTCCCAAAGTAGATGAATTCCCAACCACTAATCCAGCCGCCGCCCAAGACGGTATGCTCGTATATGCCACTGGTAATGGTAGCGTAACCAAGGGATTTTACTTTTGGAACAACGGCAGCTCTAATTGGGATGTGGTCTCGGGGAGTTCCATTCAGCAAATAAATGATCTAACCGATGGGGTGTCCGACAATGATGGCACTAATGATGGTTCGTCTATATTCCTTGGGGTAGATTCTGGTTCAAACGATGACGGAACCAACAATCAGAATGTTGGGATTGGATTTAACGCAATACAACTCAACACCAGCGGGTTTGCCAATAGTGCTTTTGGCTATAGCAGCTTACAAAACAATTCCACAGGGAGTAGGAATACGGGTCTTGGCTATAGAGCACTATGGAGTCAAACTACAGGTAGTGATAATACTGCAATTGGGTCAAGTGCTTTGCGATCAAATACAACGGCGACCGGTAATACTGCGATTGGTAGACAATCCATGTACTTTAATACCACTGGAACTGCAAATACTGCGGTCGGGATAGAGTCATTAAGGCAAAATTCAACAGGTATCTTTAATACCACCATTGGGGCGTACTCATTAACAAGTAATACAACCGGTGAGGCTAATGCTGTATTAGGCTTTCGAGCGATGAACGATAATACCACTGGTTTTAGAAACACAGCTATTGGCTATTACGCTTTGGCTAATAATACTAACGGTCGAAGAAATACGGCAATAGGAAATCAAGCATTAGAGACTAACACTACCGGCTATTATAACACTGCCATGGGCAATCAGACGCTTTTCAGTAATACCACGGGTTTGTCAAACACTGCTATAGGAAACAATAGTCTGTTAGAAAATACTACGGGTAGTGGCAACTTGGCCTTAGGTTATAATGCAGGTCGTGCAACAGTTGGGGACAACAATGTATTTGTGGGATATGAAACTGGATCTAATGGAGACGATACCAAAAGCGGGAGCGTTTTTATCGGCTATCAGGCTGGATATGATGAAGGGAACAGCAACAGACTGTATATAGAGAACTCCAGTAGCACTACACCTTTGATTTACGGTGAATTTGAAAATGACTTTTTAAGAATCAATGGCGATGCGGAAGTTGAGAAGTCTACAGATGCCGGTCTGGCGGTGGTAACTCCTTTTGGTTTTGAATCCTCTTTAAAACTATTTGAACGCGGGACCAGTGGTGATTTTGGATTCGAGTTTGAATACGACGGTTCGCCAGATAAATTCTATTTATGGTCTCGTGGATTCTCAGGTAACGAAGGTATTCGCATGACCTGGCTCAAAGACGGACGTGTAGGTATCGGAACCACCTCGCCCTATGCCAAATTGGACCTAGAGGCCAGCAATGCTGCTTCACCGAGCACAACCGATGGCTTTTTGCTCCCGAGAATCGATGCCTTTCCTTCCACCAACCCAGGAGCTAACCAGAACGGAATGTTGGTCTTTCTAAATACAGACAATTCCTTTTACTACTGGGACAACAGCACTACCTCGTGGGTGAATATCATTAGTTCTGCAACAGAAGTAGAAGAGGTCAATGATCTTGCTGACGGAAGATCTAATTCTTCCGGGTCTTCCATATTCATTGGCGAAACGGCTGGTCAAAACGATGATGGTACGGTCAACTCTAATACCGGAATGGGCTATTGGAGCTTGAGAAATAACACCAGTGGAGCTTATAATTCGGCCTTTGGTAGTCTAAGCCTATCGAGTAATATAGATGGTGTGAGTAATTCAGCTTTTGGCAGAAGAGCCTTAGAGAATAATCTCTCTGGGTCATCAAACTCGGCCGTTGGACATTATTCGTTACATCAAAACACCTCAGGAACTAACAACACAGCCCTTGGCTATGGAGCCCTTCAGAATAATACAACAACAAGCAACAATACTGCTTTAGGGTATGGTGCTAGTGGTTCTACAACGTCTTATACGAATACCACGGCCTTAGGCTACAACGCCCAGCCAAACACATCAAATCAAGTGCGCTTGGGCAATGCCAGTATCGCAATCATTGGGGGAAATGCTAACTGGTCCGTGTTTTCTGATGGACGCGTAAAGACCAATATCAGGGAAGATATTGTTGGTCTGGAGTTCATTAAAAGACTGCGTCCGGTAAGCTATAATTACGATATGGATGCCATTGCGCGCTTTGAGAAAACGCCAGACAGTCTTCGGCTACGCAATGCCGAAGGCTTGAAGGCGGCTGAGGTGCAAACCGGGTTTATTGCTCAAGAGGTAGAGGCCGCTGCTCAGGCTACAGGCTTTGACTTTCACGGGGTGATCACTCCCCAACAGCCAGACCAACCTTATGCTCTGCGCTATTCGGAATTTGTGGTGCCTATAGTTAAGGCGGTGCAAGAACAGCAGGCCATCATTGATGAGCAAGCGGCAGAGATTGAAGCCCTAAGGCGTGAAATTCAGCAGATTAAACTACTTTTAGAAAACGATTGATCAACTAACCTCCTTTGAATTGAATTTGAAAAAGCAATTTTTTCTCGCCCTCTGGCTGCTTATGCTTGTTAGCGCTCAGGGGCAAAACCAGAGTCCAAAAGACAGTTTGCTTTTGGTCATTCGAACTTCACAAGACAAGGCGGCTGTAGCCAGCGCCCACGGTAAGTTTGCCTGGTTGAGTCTGATGAGTGACAATCTGCTCGCCCAAAAACACCTGGACACCTCTTTGGCTCTATTTACCGAGTTAAAGGATGCGGAGCAGATCGCTCGAGCAAACTATAGAATTGCTGTGCTCCATCGACTTCAAGGAGACTATCAGCAAGGCCTCATTCATATTGAGCAATCCTTAAATTACGCAGAACAACAGCAGGACTCGCTAAGCATAGCCAACAACCTTTTCCAAAAGGCCGTGATCTATTCTCTAAAAGGAGATTATGACGAAGGCTTGGAGGTATATCTGAGGATTCTAGATGTATACGAGGCTTTGGAGCATCGAAAAGGCATGGGACTTACTTTAAACAGCATAGGAATCACTTATGCAGATTTGGGTAAATATGAAGATGCCATTGCCAATTATGAGCGGGCCATCGAAATTCACGAAGCGGACAAAGACTCGGTAAACCTGCCCAACGTTTATGGCAACCTGGCTTTGACCTACTCCAATCAAAAGCGCTATGAGTTGGCTATGGAATACTACCTCAAGGCTCGGGAAATTGACAAAGCCACCGATAACAATTGGGGTTTGGGTATAAACAGCGAGAATATTGGTCTTGTGCTTCAAGAACAGGGCAAGTATCAGGAAGCCATTGTCTATTACGAGCAAGCCAAGAGCATTTTTGAAGCGAATAATTTCACTACGGATCTTTCTAGAGTATTGACCAATTTAGGAAGGGCTTATTATTTGTTGGGGGATTTTTCCGCCAGTAAAAAGAACTTGCAAGAGGCTTTGAATTATCAGACAGATTCCAAAAAGGTGACCATGGAAATTCATTCCAACCTCTCCCAATTGTACAAAAAGCAAGGCCAGTTTGGTTTGGCCTTAAGTCATTTTGAAGATTTCACGCAGTACAAGGACAGTATTTTTGAAGAGGATCGGATGCGCAACATCAATGAGCTTCAAGTCAAATATGAATCCACCAAAAAAGACAAAGAAATTGCTACCCAACAGCTTGCCTTGAATCAGCAGGAAACGGAGATTCAAAAAAAGCGGACGCTTCAAAATTACTTGATTGGCGCCGTTGGATTTTTAGCTGTGGCCGCTTTGTTGATTTGGTTGATCTACCGTCAGAAACAAAAACGAAAGGATCAGGAACTTCTCACCTTAAAGCGGGAGTATCAGATCAAATCCTTGGAAGCCCTTATTGAAGGAGAGGAGAAGGAGCGTTTTAGAATCGCTAAAGAGCTACATGATGGGGTAAATGGAGATTTGTCCGCCATTAAATACAAGCTATCGACCTTGATAGAAATGAACAACAAGGTCATCAAAGAGGCTATCACGATGATTGACGATTCCTGCAAGCAAGTCCGTGCGATCTCTCACAATTTGGTGCCGCCTGCTTTGGAGAACTTTAGCCTAAAAGAAGCTGCGCAAGCCTATTGCGAAAGCATGAATGCCGCTCATCAAGTACAGATCAACTTTCAATCTTTAGGAAGTGAATTTCAACTGCCCAAAAAGGCTGAGGTGAATGTATTGAGGATCATCCAAGAGCTGGTGGCCAATGGGGTGAAACATGCTCAGGCTACCGAGATTGATGTGCAGATCAGCTATCAAGAGAACGGCCTTCAAGTCACCGTTGAGGATGACGGTATTGGTTTTGACCGAGATGAGATATCTGGTGATGGAATTGGCCTTTCTAATATTAATTCACGGATTGATTATCTTAACGCCAATGTTGATTTTGTTTCCAACCAAAAAGGAACTTCCTTTACTTTTGAAATAGACACCCGCGAACTCGATGAGTATTAAAATCGCCATTACAGATGATCATCAATTGGTTTTGCAAGGCATTAAAAGCATGCTGAGCGATACTGAGGAGGTCAATGTGGTAGCTGGTTTTTCTACTGCGGAGCAGACCTTGCAGGGCTTAGCTTCTTCAGAGGCTGAGGTTTTGCTACTGGATATAAATCTGCCAGATCTGGACGGAATCTCATTGAGCAAAAAACTCCTGCAGCAGCAACCGGAACTCAAGATCATTGCCCTGACCAATTTTGAAGACCTTTCTTTTGTCAAGCGGATGCTCAAAAACGGAGTTCATGGATATTTGCTTAAAAATACCGATAAACTGGAGCTCATTTCTGCTTTAAAGGCCGTGCTTTCCGGAGAGATCTATCTGCAAAAGGATCTGCAGAAACGCTTGCTGCTCAACGATACCAAATCCAACTCAAGAAATCAACTGATCCCAAAACTCACTCGCAGGGAACAAGAAGTTTTGCAAGCCATTGCTGAGGAATTAACCACTAAAGAGATCTCAGAAAAGCTCTTTATCAGTCCAAAGACCGTAGAGACCCATCGCATGAATTTGATGAGTAAGCTCGGGGCTAAAAACAGTGTGGGGATCATCAAGATCGCTCTTGAAAACGAGCTGTTGTGATTATGCGTTAACGCGTCTTTTTGTCAACCAGAAAATCAGAAGTCCTATAATAAGTAGTCCGCCAATTATAGACCAAAGAAGGTAGTTTGGTGAAGCATTTATTGCAGAATCATTTCCATAGATCACAAAGCCCGCCCAATAATAGGGTTGAGCTAGTTTGGTTCCCCGATGTTGAGTCAGAAAGCTTTGTTTAGCCAATCTTAGTGCTTCTGATTTGGTTTTGCCCGCTTTGAGGTTTTGGTAGAATTCCACCATGATCTGTCCAGTTGCTTGATCTGGGACTTCCCAAAGACTGGCTACGGTAGCAGGAACTCCTGCAAAGGTGAACGCCCGTTGAAAAGATTCAAAACTTCTGCCAGCGTTTTCTTTGCCCAGTCCTGTGTTACAGGCACTGAGCACGGCCATTTCTGCGCCTAGGCTCATTCCGTAGATTTCTTCCAGGTATAGGTGGTCGTCATCATTCTCAGACCTGCTAAAGATGAATTTACTGAGTTCAGGTTGGTCATTATTTACCTCTGCGTGCATGGCCAGATGTAACATTCTGGCATTGGCGGAAGTGGTGATGAAAGCTTCCTTGTTCAAGCTACTTTCATCATAAACTTTGGCGCTGAATAGGGATCCAATTTTACGAGCCTCTTTTTGTGCACCAACAAGGACGGATGACTGACTTCGCGTAAGACTCATGGTGGAAGTATCCTCGTAATTAGGAACATATATAGCCAACTGCTCAGCGGCAGTGGTCTGTGATGCCTGCGTGTCAATAAACTTTAAATTGGAGGTATAGCTAATAGCAAAATCCTCAAAAAGATATCTGTCATCAGAACTGAGAACTTCAAAGGGCAATTGGAATAATTCCCCATCTGGATTGATGATCAACTTGCTGTAGCCATTGATATTAGGAAGTAGGGCTTCGCTGAGATCTTTTGCTATTTGGGCATCGTACTGCTGTGTTTTAAGATTATCTACAAAGTGATCGAGTAGAGCTTTCTCACCTTCTCCCCAAGGCATTAAATCTACTTTGATATCACTTTTAGAAATGGAGAATAAGGCTAATTTATCTTTCAGGAAAATATACTTCAAGATCAATGCGTCCGAATCCATAGTGCTTTGTTGCTGTGCAATGGCGAATTTTGAAGTACTCAAAAGATCCAAGTTGGGAAACTGTTCTTTGATCACGCGTTGATGTCCTCGGATCAACTGCTCAATGGAGTCTGCCCTTTGAGTGGCATCACTTTGTTTGGCTTTCACCAATTGGGTTCTGAGTTTTACACTGCGCTTGCTTAAAGAATCTAAATTGGGTAAATAATTCGTGTACCTGTTTTGATTGAATTGTTTCCAGGCTAATTGATTTCTAATGGTCTCTGATTCATTAATGATGTCTTCCAAACGAATTCCTTCCAAGCCAAATCCTCTGTTTTTAAGATCCAATATTCCATCAAGGATTAGACGTAATGTGCGGTTGTATTTGGTATTGAAACTCTTGTCTGCATAGCTGGAATTGAACTGCTTGAGCGCGCCTTGATACAACTTGGCCACTTGCTGAGAAACTACAGTGTCTTTTGGGTAAAATTCGTCCAACTTAGCCGCGATCCTAACCATCATGTCTGTATGTCCAAATACGGTGCTTGGACTGTAATTGCTGTAGTCTTTGGCCAGTAAAGTGTCACTGCTGTGGGCCAAACTCATGGCTTTGTAGAAATAAGCAATACAGCTGTCTTTTTCTTTTTTGAGCGCCTGAATCAGTCCTTTCTGCGCATAGAAAAAGGGTCTTCGTGGATCCGTTTGCGATAAACTTTCCAAAAGCGCAGTGATCTGAGTGTCGGCTTCTTGGTATTCTCCCGCAAGGGCAAGAACTTTTGGCTTGTTGTATTTAAAGCTCATGATTGGACCGTTGTAGCCTTCCTGTTCGACCAAATTGATGGCTTCATCCAACAAATTTCTCGATCGGGCGATATCTGCTTTTGTCACCAGAGAATCCGTTACGCGACTAATAAACCAATCTGCAGCATGATTCAGGGCTGTAGTGTAATATTGACTTTCATACTCTTTGACAAATTCGGCACTTTGACGAATTTCCTGCAATCGGTCAATAGTGGCTTCCAATTCCAAACTGTCTTTGGCAGTAGTTCCCAGTCTCCAAAGCATATACGCTTTCCGATAAGGGAGCATGACTTCTAAACGGTCGTAATTCCGATAGATCTCACGCCGCTCTTTTTCAATATTTTCTTGGTCCTCAAAGTAGATGCGTTCTGCCAGTCTTAAATAACGCTGCGCCTCATCCTTGTCGCCATAGTATGCCTCCAAGGTTGAAGCGAGGATATAGTCCCCCACCAGATATAAATTGTTGGGATTTTCTTCTTGGTTGAGAAGTTCCAAAGAGGTCAGGATACTCTTGCGGCTCTTATTGGAATAGCCCAAATCACTCTCTGCCCAAGCTTTGCTGTTGTAGAGTTTGGCTTTTAATTTGTTTCCTTCCAAGGATTCCGAGCAGTAGGGTAGTCCCTTGGTTGTGGCGTACAGACTTTTATCTGATGCGTTGAGTTGCCTTAAACTCAGCGCGCGAACCAGATAAATATTCCCCAGGCTTAAACTGTCCTTTTCATTTTGAGCCGAGTGTTTTGTGAGAATTGAATCTGTTGCTTCAATAACTTTTGCAAAAGCACCACTCACATAGATTTCCATGGCGCTTTTAGCCACACTATCCAGATCAATACCTCTGTTTTCTGCTTGTGCAGGCGCGCTTAGATTGGGTTCAAAGTTAACTGAACTCCAAAATAAAAAGAGTCCACAACTACCCAGAATTAGCGTTAAAAGCAGTGATTTATTCAGGCTCGGTACGGTCAAATTAGCGGGTTTTTTTCAATATAGGAATTGTCTTCAAATCGTGAAAACCAAATTATCGGTTGTTGAGGAATTCAATAATGGCAACATCAATAAATAGGGAACTTGCCCCTTCACTGAGCACCTTGGCGTCTGGCAAGAACTGCGACTCGGTCTGACCACAGATCTCTTCATCTTCTCTGGATCGGGCCGATCGTTTTTCTACACACTGCTCAATGCCATCGCCGTTGAACTCAGCAACAAAACGTTCATTGTCAAACTGTTTGATATACAAATACCCTGAGAACATTTGATAATCTGTCATGGTTTCGTCGTTATAAAAAACGATGGAATAGTTGGAATTTTCCTCGTATTCTTTGATTTCCATGCTGCCAATAGTGGAATTGTCAAGGGCTTCTGTATAACCTTCAGTTAAAGCCAAAAGCTGTTTCTCTGCCTCTTCTGGCGTGATGGTTCCCGCCATGAGTTGTTGGGAGATCTCCATCCCTTTTTTCTTGATCATTTCAGCATTGTTCGCCAGAGCGGCTTCTTCTCCCTGATTGCGATTCCTTTTATAATCTTCTACTTGACCCTCGTTGAATTCGTTTTCTGCTAGGGCATCTTGAAGTAAACTCACCCTCACGTATACACTGTCTTTTTCAGTGATTGGAAACTTAAAACCACGTTGAAAATCAACTTCTAAAAGAAGCACTTTTCCGTCTTCGCATTCGTCGCAATTGTCTTGCAAGTATTTTGAATCGTATTTGTCAATTTCCATTAAGGTCAGCATCAAAGTCTGATCAGAAATCTGTGCTTGAGCTACCTCCAGGTTTGATTTAAAACTCGAGCTATTTACGCGCACTGTATTTTGACCTATAGCCGCGCTGGTCATTAAAACCAGAAGCAGGTAGAGGCTGTTTTTGATATGTTGAGTTTTCATAAGGTGATGGTTTTAAATCCCATAATGTTCTGCCATTTCTATGGCAATTTCTTTAACCTCTTTTCCAGAATTGGTTGTGGCTCCGCGTCGGTTAGGCGGATTGATATTATAGATAATTCCGTCCTTTAGGATCAGCAACTGATTAACAGCCGTGAGAAAAACAGCTTGCTCTCCAAATCCGTCCACTGCGTGGTACATATTGGCATTGCGCTTGGGGTCGTATTGCCATAGAGGATTTTCAGTTTTTGGAGCCCAAGCCCCTACCTGTCCTTCATAAAATTCGTAGTCCTTTTTACCGTAGAAAAGTTTGATCTTACAGTGATCCAAAACACCTGTTTTGTATTCTACACGCTCACTTTCAAAACGCAAACCATCAGGGTTGTATTTGAGGATAAGCGCTTCTGGGAAATCCTTACATAGAGTTTCTGCAATGTCGGCGGCTTTTGTAGCAAAAGCTTCATTATTGGTAGCAGTCACTTTTGAGTCTTCTTCGGATTTTGATTGCTCTACTCCACCTAAACAACTCAAGAGTGAAAGGGTCATAAGCAGGGTAGAGGCTCTAAAAATTATAGATTTCATATGGATGGTTTAGTTGAGGTATCCTGCGCTTTTGGCCATTGCAATAGCAGCTGCTTTATAATCGCGACTGAGCGCCATTTCCTGTGGGTTCGATTTGTTGACTAGCGGATGCACCTTGAGGGTGTAGCCTTCAAATTTGATCTCCAAAGTGTTCTGCTGGCCGTGCCATAGAGCGGCCATTCCAAGGTTGGGCACCCACTCAGTGGATTCATACATTGATTGCTTAAGCTTCCAAGCTTCTACCCAATCTGTACCAGAACCAGTGGCCTCAGCCACATCGCCCATAAATTCATCTTTCCCGATCTCGCGTTCTACAGCTATCGAACCGCGCAACCATTGAAAGTCGTTATCTCCGGATTTGATGTAGAAAGAGCATAAAGGCGTGGAGGTGGCGCTTCGCTGCGGATTGGTCAGTGGGTCATCAATGATAACCGCACTGACCGAGACTTGATAGATTTGGGCGATCTCATCCGCAGATAATTCACTACAAGCACTCATGCCCTCGGTGTAGTTTATGGCATTGGCTTTAAAATCTTTATTGACAAAAGAAGTGTCTGATAAGTCTTCCCCAACAATGGTTTTTCGATCTCCCATGCAAGCGCTCAGAATAGCAAGACTCGCAAGGGCGAATAGGGCATTTTTGATAATCATATTTTCGAGGTGTTTGGTTTAAGTTGATGGTTTACTTACTGCTGCATCGATGGGGATTTCAATGGACTTGCATACGTGCTTTAGTGATCCCTGAGATCAAAAGGTTAACACCGACTAAAAAAAATTATATTTGCTATTGACTGTTAACCTTCAACACTTCATTTCTACTAAGTGGAAAGAAACACTGATCCCCAAAATTTGGAAAGCCGTTTGCGAGCCGATGACAAATCTGCTTTAGAACAGGTCTATAAATTATACCGGGAAGAGTTTCTGAATTACGTAAAGCGTTATAAGATTGACGATGCCCAAGCCATGGATATCTATCAGGATACCATTATAGCCATGCATCAGAATTTTGTAACCAAACAGTTGCAACTTCAACAAAGCAGCTTAAAGACCTACCTCTTCGGAATTGGAAAGAACAAGGTTTTTCGCTACTTAAAGTTGAGTGATCGACATCTGCGATGGGAAGCTGATTTTGAAGATCAAGAGTTGGAAAGTCCGGAAGAACCCGGACTGAGTCCGCAGCAAAAACTCTTGGCCAGAAAGTTGAATCAGATCTCCGAGCGCTGTAGAGAAGTTCTGTTGCTATTTTACTTTAGGAATCTAACCATAAGTGAAATTGTTGAGCAGACTCATTACAAGGATGTCAATACTGTAAAGAGCCACAAATCGAGATGTATGAAGAACTTAAAAACCTTAATGGGAGTTGATCAATGATGGAGCACGAAGAGTTAATACAAGGATATTTTAAGCAGAGCCTTTCGGAAGCTGATTCCCAAAAGGTGATCCGTTTATTAAAAGAGGACTCCGAATTCAAAGCGGCCTTTGAAACGTATCAGCAGATGCATATGGCCTTTAAAAAGGCGGAATATGACAATCTCAAAGCCCAGCTTCAAGCGGTAGAATCAAAGATTTCTGAGCAGACTAAACCATGGTACATTCAGCCTTGGTTGCGTTATGCCGCAGCAAGTGTGCTAGTAATTGCACTGGGCGTGAATTTCTTCTTTGGCGGCTCTGACAATTTGTACGACGATTATTTTGAGACCTATCCCAACGTATATCAACCGGTGATTCGCGGTGCGGCATCTACTTCAATAAGTGATGCTTTTGTATTCTATGAAAACGGAGAATTTGAGCAAGCTGCCGCCTCTTTTGAGCAGCTTTTAGCTCAGCAGGATGATGTCAACCTGAAATTCTACCGGGCCATGGCGCTACTTAATGCTGGCGATACGCAACAAGCGCTTCCACTTTTAGAACAATTATCTGAAACTGCTTTTGAATTTCAGACAGAATCTAAGTGGTATTTAGCTTTGACTTATTTAAAGTTGGATCAGAAAGAAAACGCCAAGTCCCAATTGGAACAAATGGACGCCATTGACGCGGAATTTAAGGCAGAACAGCGCAATAGTATCCTCAAAGAGATTTAGTTCCAATTAGTCTTTTTTGGAACTAGATGACGTTTTAACCTCAATAGTCTTCGGAGGTTTTTCTTCATAACACAAAGGTATTTTCTATTGAAAATCAGGTTTTTACCTCTTGATTGGGCTAATTCAGCGATCTACATTTGATCCTGAGAACTAACCAATCAAGACAATCATGAAGTTACTAAATCCAATCCGTAGCGCGATTAAATTGCTGCTGCTGATCTTAAGCATTATGCTTTTCAGTTGCGAGTCTACGGTTTTAAAACCAGAGATCGGATCGGTCACGCCAGGCGAAGGTATTCCTGGAACCATTGTGACCATTAAGGGGAAACATTTTAATAGAATTTATCACCGCAATGAAGTGACCATAGGCGGTGGACAGACCAAGGTGATCAGTGCCACAGACAGCACCATACGTTTGGTACTTTTACGAGATATTGCCACAGGGCCGGTAATTGTCAATAACCTGGACGGCCCAGTAGCAGATACCAGCACTGTGGTATTCAATAGAGCTGGAACCACAACCCAGGCCACGCCCTTGGAAGATAGTGATGCAGAACTGGTTCAGGGCTTGAAATATATTTCCAACAAAGAATATGATATGGCCGCTCAAGGCACGAATCAGCGTATTCTAATTGTTTTAGCGCAACCAGCCGATATTACAAATCCTGACTCTACGGCTTATTTAGATACTAGTGTTGCAGCTACCGCTCGAGATTATATCGTGGCTAAAGCCGCCGAAGCCAATACCTTCTTTACACAAGCATCCTATGGAAAGACCTCTGTAGATTTTGATGTGACCCCGGATTGGATTCCGTTGAGTCAACCTCGGGACTTTTATATGTGGACTCAGGCCGATATTGATCGCGCTCAGAATTCCCTGGATGGAGCCAAAGCAGATATGGATGCTTTACTTCTGGATCCAATGGCCACAGAGGCACAGGTAGAAGCTCAGCAAGCAATTATTGATGATAGAGAGACCAAGCTTAAAACGGCTCAACGTCTTAAAAATTTAGTCCAAGAACCAGATTTCTATTATGCAGAAGCCCTTATTGGAGCCAAAGCCGTCATGCCTGATTTTGACGATTACGGCGATTATGTGGTAATCTGTGCGGGTAGATTTTTACGCGGTTCTTGCTGTTGGAGGGAAGAAGGGTTTCATGCGGAATCAACTATTCTAGGCCTGAATCTGGATATCGATTTTACTGCACGCAAGGGTCTTACCTATGTGGCTCAGGGAACGCATTGGGGTCGATTAGGACACGAGCTATCTCACTTCTTTGCAGGTGGAGATTTGTATTCAAACAATCCTGGAAACGGTTCGGCAAGCAGATATGCTTTTATGGGAAGCCATGACTCTGGTCCGCTCTACATTGGTTACAATATGGAGAAGCGTTTGGGGTATTTTGAACCGAGTAATATTGCCAATGTGAATTGGGGCAGTAGCCCGACATTTAATGAGACTTTTGACGTGGTTGCTCACGCGAATAATCCGGACAGTACAACAGATGATGTTGTCAATCTGATCAGTCTTAAGGTGACGGAGGGACTTTACTATCACGTGGAAGTCCGGCAGCGCCCAGATGCCAGTCTTGGCGCTCCGAACGATTATATCTTTGACCAAAACATCAACCTCACTGGCTCACCAAGCTGGGCTGGGGGAGTTTTAGTGAGTCGTGCCACAGAAGATACTAACCAGAATAACAATAGTGACAGACAGGTAGAACTCTTGTTCCCGCAAAGGATCTTACAAGTGGGTGATGTAGTCAATGACCCCGCGCGAACCATTCGTATTAGTGTTGATTCTAAATTATCGGATAGACCCCTCAAATATAGAATTCGTGTGGAATGGGGAACCTTACCTGCACCCAATCCTGATGGGCAATTTGATCTGAGAATTAATCCTTGGAATCCTCCGCCATGGGAGTCTGTTGATATTTGGGCAAACAGTCCAAAGAATGATGAAACCTCTCCGGCGAAGATCATATACAAAAACCATGAAACAGGAGATGAGACTAAACCGATAGGCAACGGAGATTCACCTTGGGTTGACAATCCAAATGATCTTTATGCACGAATTCGAAATAACGGAACGGTACCCACGCCAGAAGACGTAAAAGTGACCTTCTATGTCAATACACCCCCTGGAGTGGGCGATGATGGTAACTGGGCGCCCTTTGACGAAGTAAATTTGGGGATACTCCCTGCTGATTTTGACACGATAGTAAAGGCCAACAGAAAATGGGTGCCGCGTGTAGGTGAGCACACCTGTGTTAAGGTTCAGATTCAACCCATGACGGGAGAAATCACCTTTAATAACAACATGGCACAGGAGAATTTTGTAGAGTTTGAAGCGGCTTCTGGAAGTCCATTTAGACCCGTGGAGTTCGAAGTTGATGTTCGTAATCCATACGATAGAAATGTCATTATGGATATGAAGGCTAGAGATGTTCCGCGATTCTGGAATGTGGCTTTAGAACACGGTTCCATCTTTTTAAAGGCTAATGAAGTGCGGCGAATGAAAGTCGTGGTTTGGACAGATATGGATGAGTCTGCGGTCTTTGCCGGAAGCAATGATGATCAAGATCGGAAATACCAACGCAAACCCATGATCAGCATTGAAGGTTGGGTCGGTGATATTCCGCACTATTTCTTCCCTGTTGGCGGTATGACGGCTTTTGTTCAAGCTGTAGTTCCTTCTGAGATCAGCGTAAAACCATTTTATGAACAGCCCAATATTATGGGCCGAGGCAGTGTTTCTCCAAAAAGAGCTGGAGTTCCTGTTGCGGT
>NZ_JABSPU010000019.1 GCF_013214815.1 Gilvibacter sp. | reverse complement strand
AAAGAGCGTTTTCCAATGCTTGCGGTTCAGGAAATCAAAGAAGCGTTTTCCCTTTGGGCCTCGAAAAAATACGATGCCAATTGCACGGCCTACGGTGGCCGCCTTCCAATAGGCGACATCGGGAATGTGCTAAGCGCCTACCTCCATTTCAGAAAGTCCGTGCTTGGCGCCTATAGTCAGCAACTCGATTTGCTCCAAGCTCGTAGCAAGGACGCCGAGGCAGAGCAGAAAAATAAGCAAGTTCATGAGCATGTGCTAGTAGAGTACAAAGCAATGGTCAAGTATTTCAACGAGACAGGCGATTTGACCAAGGCTGAGGAGAGTATCAAGGCGTTTTGGGGGAAGATCCTAGTGCAGGAACTTGGGGTCATTCAATTCAGCGAAGAGGAGAAAGCCGAGATCGTCCAAGAGGCTAAGGCTTTGATTAAAAAAGAAACGCTTGAAAAGGCCAAAAATCCAGATTTACCCAAAACCGAGCGCGAAGATATTCGCAAGATGGTCCATTATTGGCAAAAGAAGGCTGATTTAAGCGCGTTTCGTGATGAATACGACCCCAAGTCTATCGCATCTATTTTAAAGCCCTTAGAAGACGGATTTAAGGAATCGAGCTTTCGAGACAAAGTTGTACAGCGGTATTCAATTCTGATCGTGCTTAAGGGGATTGTTAAGGAGTCACTAAAAAACGAAGAGGAATGACAGAGCAAGAAATACTACAAAAAATACAGGAATCATGAACAAAGAACTATTCGACAACGCCAAGCAATTGGTAGTTCTAGACACTTTCAAATAGACTAACCATGACAACCAACAATAAATACCAATTCTACGCCACGCCGCCAGAAGTGGCACGCAAAGCCTTAGAGGGCATTGACCTAAAAGACATCAAGACCGTACTAGATCCAAGCTGTGGCACAGGCGCCTTCTTGGACCAACTGAGGATCTATCAAGGCAAGTACTACGGCTATGAGATTGACCCAGAAAGGCACCTAGTGGCACATGGCCGCGACTACGGACACGGCAGAACCATGACCATGCTAGGTTATGACTTCTTAGATCAAAGCCAAGGTATCGCACCCATTATTGATTTGGTGGTAATGAACCCACCGTTCAACAAAGGGGCCGAGCATTTCCTTCGAGCGTATGACTTGATGATGACGCAACCCAAGCAGTCTACCATCGTTTGTTTGCTCAATCAAAAAACTATTGACAATCCCTACACCCAGCAAAGAAAGCGCTTAGCGGATGTTATTAAGATGCACCAAGGGACCATTGAGGAATTTGGACCCTGCTTTGATAAAGTGCGCGCCAATGTAGCCTGTATCAAAATCACTGTGCCGGGGCGAAGCATTGACCGCGATTGGTCAGGGATCATTGATTGGGATAAGTGGGAAACGCTCAAGGACCAAGACGGCAATGCACGAACAGACCTAGCACCTTACACCAAGGGAATCGGCATTGCCAAGGATGAATTGCTCTTGATGGTGGAGGCGTACAATGCTGCCATGAAGACGCACGCTGATTATGTACGCATGTATGAAGAGTTGGATAAGTTTTGCGCTGTCTGTGCAGGTAAACAGAATTATTTACAAGGCTATCGAAGCCAAGGGCTAAACATTGACTTTCATGAGTGGCGCCTTCAATTCACCAAGGATGCATGGCTAAATCTGCTTTCTAGATGCACCCGTGGTCAATACATGACCAGAGCCGTACGTACAGAGATCACAGATCGCTTCGAGAACGGGCACGCTGGATTGGCATTCACACTAAAAAATATTGAGAACCTGTTCTTGGTGGTGCTCAATATGCGTCCTAAGATCATCGAGGATACCACCAAGCAAGTGTTTGATTTTTTGACCAACCATGCCAACGGGTACGGTAAGAAGTTGCGCCACAATCGCACTAGTAAAATGGATTCCAAATTTATTGTTTTTGGCGCTATTGGAGGGTATATTTCACGACCTAGCATAGTCTATGAAAAGCGAGACAACATACAAGCAATTGATAAGCTATTATGCCTACTGAGCGGAATGCGCTACGAAGACATTGACAACATTCAAGATAGCGTAGAGAAGGCCATCAACAACGGTCATCCGCCACGAGGAAAACACGAGAAGGACGCCATTGATACGACATTTTTCAAAGTCCTTTGGTATGAAAATGGCAACCTAAAATTTTGGGTCAAGAAAAGTGCCGCGCCTTATTGGCTTGAGGCGAATCGTAAAGCTGGGTCGATACTGGGCATGGCTCTAGCTGATGGAAACGATTGGAGAGTAAATCATAAATGGGCACCAAATTATTAGCACTATGGACAGCAACCTAAAACACATTCATGCCACCGAGCTCAAACAAGCCGTGGACAATGTGACTAGAAACTTAGATGGTCAAACGTTGACCTACATTAGGAGATATTTCGACAAGCCTACCAAGGACTGGATGCGCAAGCATGACATCGTTGTAGTATGGCTTGATAACAAATTCAACCTCAATGTTGACGGGGCGATAACCAGCAGAGTGTTTGACTTTCAAATCCCAAATAGCGGGCTTACAATTGGACTTATGGAGACGGTAGGATGCACTGATGTGCCAATGATCGTCAAGTGCTCAGAAGATTTAGAGTTGTCGGCCAATATGGAATCCAAGCGATTTCAGACCAAGGCCAAGAATGGGGATTATTCCACTTGTAGAAGTGGCATTGTGTTTCACTTAGAACAGTTTTAATCATGGACGACATTGACAAAATAAAAGAACTGCTTGAGACGCACGAACAAGCTAATTTTGAACTAGCTCTTAACATGGTGATGGGATTGGATATTCCGATGTTTTTAGATGGATGTCAAGCCGTACGCGTGTATGTCAGCATTCTATGCTATGAGTGTGGGATTGCCGTAGAGGATGCCATTAAGGAAAGTAATGATATGCCAAAGGGGGCTGATTCAAGGATGAGTGTAGCAGACCTCTGGAAGCATGTCCTTGATGCGACAAATCTGTTTGTAGACATCATGAAGCGCCACATGACCGTTTCCGTTTTCTGTCAGGAGACAATCGAAAAACTTATCAAGGGCATTGCCTTCGTTGAACTAATGCCTGATCAAGTCAAAGGTAAGCACCTTGCAAAGATATTGCTTGAAACTCTTATTGTTGTCCCTTCGTTCATGCTAAGCGAGGAACTTGGAGCAGAGATAGATAAGTTTGTGCAGCCCAGAATGCGCGCTTTAGGGATAGTTAAAAGCAAACCTGATGCCTAAGCGATCCCTGCTACCATACGACCCACAAGCCCCGCTCCTACGCGGCCACATCGTAGGCGTTGCAGCACGCGCATACCGAGAGAATCGGGCGGTCTGGGCAGAGCTGTGGCTGAAAGTGCTGCACTGTGTTGGAGCGCACCTAAAGACGCCAGTGCCTGATGAACTCATTGAGTCACTGGGCGAGGAAGCTAGAACGTATACAGAGACAATGCTGATTGCTTTGGAGCAGCAGCGGATTGAACAAATTGCTAACGATGAAAAAGATAAACGACGTGGAAAAGCAAAACGAAGAAAACGGCAGAGGTGATGACAACCCGAAGCGAGACAACTACGTTTTGACGAAATAAGACCCCTGCCCTACTAATCAACTTGTTAAACGGGGATAACTCAATTATTATATTCCCCCATATATTTTATATTATGTTAAGTAGGAATACAGCCCCCAAAGGCTCCTACTTCGCCTCCTACTCTACTACAGAGAAAACACTAACTGAGGCTCATAATGCGTAATACACACACCAACGGAGGCAGCGCGAGATTGCTCATTTCGGATGTTGTTGACACAAACCGTAGCTACTCCGTTGGCTTTTTCTCGACAACTAATTGAAAAATATCATGGCATCAGAAATATCAACCAACAAAACAGAAATTTCAATAGAAAGAGTAAAAGACTGCCTTAGCGGCAAATCGGAAGACCTCATCAAGCGCTTGCTTGATGATAGCAACTCTACCGCACTCAGGGCAATGATTGGCTCTAGCGTTGACATTTACATGCTCAACAAGCAAGGGCAACCACAGGCGATAGTAGGTAGGCCAAACAAGTCTTTGACTGTGGATTTGATAGATGGTCAATATCGCATCAACAGCAAGGACGGAGGCATGCCCTTTCAAGTGCTGGACAAATTTGGACGCAAGCTTTACAAAGGTCTTATCCAGGACAGAATCCGCAATATTCCCCCAGAGCTAGAAGCAAAAACCAAGGATTTACTAAACGAGTATTCGGGCGCTCCGTTCCACATCCTTAGACAAATGGATGTTGAAATGCTCAAAAACAGATCTTTGGTTCTGGTGATACGCGACAACAATGGCAAGCTCTACATCAAGGGCGCAAGGGGGTGCTATGATTACCAAGGCACACAGGGTTTTATCGCGAAAATGCATTACGGCGCCAAGGTTACGAATGTGACCAATGGTGCGAATTTTACCACTAGCTCAGATGGTATTGAGTCTGAGCTGCCCATGGTTGCCTTTATGGTAAAGTGGAGGGCCATACCTTGTCACGCGGCTTTTATTTTGGTGTAAAAACAAGTAGTTATGAAAGATTTAAAGGATAAAAAGGAACTGGTCGATTTAATGACCATAGCATTGTTGCACGCTACTCAAGGCCTTGAGCAAGGTCGATTAATCGCGAACACGCTACTTTCTCAGACCTGTTTTAGTTACCACTGGTCAGAGTATTGCGAGATTGGATTGCAGGGCGTGCATGTAGCTGAGGGAATGGATGTGCCCACATACACACAGGTATTTATGTGGGTGTGTGCACTGAGTGAGCAAGCTACTCAAGGCTTCGAATTCACACCTAGGACGGAAAGTGCAAATGATGCGGCAAAACTCAGGGCTTTTGTGATCAATGTTTGTAGAGCGATTAAGCAGGCTATCCTTAGGAATGGCAATCTACCAGAGCAGACGCATGCTAATTGTATGCGTCTGGTACAAGTCGATTATGTGTATCTGATTAATAATAAGGTGTGCGGCCTAATGAAGGATTCGGAGGCCACTAGAGAGCGCTACTATAGGCGAACTGCACCAATGGGCATTGACATGAAGGTTGAGCAAGCTAACCCTAAGTGGAACTAGCTTCTACTCCGATTCATTCATAATGAACTACAAGTGGAGTCAGACAGCATCTGTTGTCTGACTTTTCTTTTTCAAAAGCCCTTGAAAGTAATCCATGCTGGTGATTTTGAGAAACGCCCAATCGCTCAGCCTCATCTCAAACTCATTGTGGTAAGTTGGTGTGCTAGATATACATTGTAGCTCATTCCACATGAAGTGATTGCACTCATGGTGAAGTGTCTTGAGTATGGAGTATGCGCCATATTGCTCATGCATGCCCTTATCAATGTTGATAAGAATCATCTGCTGGTCAAAGCGATTACTTATAGTGTACCCTCGGCTATCGATTAGATCCTGACGGCTTATGTTATGATCGCCTACGACCTTGTGTATTTTCTTGAACGTCTTAGATACTTCCTTTTGGATGCTTCCATCAAATACAATCGCGTGTAGCGTCACTTGTAGAAAGTCCGATTCAAATTTATTATACTCCATCTTGTCTTTGGTTTTTCCATAATTCATAAATCGAAAGTGCCGTCTCTACTGCCGCATGTAGTCGCATTTCATCCCCCTTTGAATTGAGAAGATACTTGGACACATCGGCCTTGCTGGTGTGAAATCCCCACTCCTCTAAGATGGCACCAAAGAACTCCCATTCGCCCGTATCGGTATCGCGCAGCAATTGGAAGTTGCCATCTTTTACGCCTCGGTAAGTCCACTCTGAGTTGGTCGCCGAGCGAATGTTGCGCATGTGCTCCTTGGCAATCATTCGGGAAAACTCCGTGCCTATCGTGTAGACGGTAGCACCCTGCGTGCGCTCCCTGAGCTCGTCCGAGTAGTCAGAAGGAACGGCATCCGAGTGGAACGAGTGTAGATACCCGCTAAAGCCTTGTTTCAACCAATCCTCTACCGTTGCCACACGCTTGCTGAGCTTGGTGTCTCTCCACGGGTGATAGGTTCGGATACATGGGATGTTCAAGTCCGTACACGCACGAATAAAGCGCTCTGCGAACTCTCGGTTCTTCACACCCTCGTAGTAATCTCCAATGCCCTCGTGGTAGTATCGCTTACCAGCCGTCACGTATCGCCCCTGTGCGTCCATCCCACCGTGCCCAGCATCGACAAAGATCACAAACTGACCATTGCCCAAGCCTTGGTATTGATCAGCCTTTTGCGCATACACACGATTGATCGAGGCCATGGTCTGAGGTCCAACGATGCCATCAACGACTAATTCGTCGATGCTGGTCTGATACATGCGCACAGCGCGCGTTGTGGCAGGGCCAAATTGACCATCAATAGTGAGGCCTAAGCCCAATACTGTGTTTAATTTACGCTGCAGATCGCGTACGTCTTGGCCTGCGCTGCCTTCTTTAATCAACTGACTCATAAGTTTGCGCAAAAATTTCAGGATCACAAGGGTAAAATTCGCCCTTGATTCCTTTGATGATGTAATGACCTACAGGTGCTCGCATTTCGCCCTCTAGCGTCTTGATGACCAATTGTCCTTTCTCAAGACGAAGCGACCTTTCGCTTCCACTAGCCAAGGCATCATAACACTCCTTGGTTCCATCCCAAAGTATGGCATCTATAACAACTGGTTTCTTTTTGTACTTTTTCATTGTATTGGTAAAATTAACACAGCACCGCTTGCAACGGCGATGCTGTGGAGTAAAAACAGATGAATCAGAGACATCCAGAGAAGAAAAGCGACTAGTTTTTAATCAGCTCTACAAGAGTGGTGATTTTAGACGACATCGTTAGAGCAATATCAATGCAGTGCTCGACAATGCGCTCAGCTTTTTGGTCGGACAATTCAAACTCGCGAGCAAAGCGTTGAATGATGATGTCTTTTTCTTGTATGGATAGATCAGCTAACTCCTGACCGATATCTTTGAATTTGGTCGCCAAGGACGTAGCCTCTGCTGTGTTGTCCCAGAGTCCAATGATTTCCATTAAGGAGAATTTGCCGTCTTGTGCTGCGGCTTCCACTTCGTTTACTGTTCCAGCTATCCATAGGAGTAGCTTTGTGGTGTTATCGATTCCGAATTGTTCCATGATTGGTGTTTTGTTAAAAGGCGTCGTTGTTGGTCAATGCCTCTTTGAGCTTATCGGCAATCCATCTAGCTAAGCGTTGAGGATTGATACCGTCCTGAGTGGACACAGAAGAAAGATCAAGAATGATCTCACCTTTATTGTAGACTTCTGCTCCTTGCGTGGCCACCCAATCCAGCCAAGTGACACCGTTACTGTCTCGGTAGATCGTTGCGGCAAAGCCTTGAGTTGATTCGCTATCTTCTAACGAATAAGTCATAGCAAAGGCTTGCACGCCATTGGAAGTTGTGCCGGCAAGTAAGAGGCTATCCATCGACAGCCCGTTTTGAATGATTGTTGACATTTATTTGATTTTCATTACGTAGTCATCGGTTGGGGGATCGCTACCTCTAAACGGGGCAAAAAAGTCGAATCTGAATTCATCGACAAATTGCTCCTCTTGCTCGTTTGTGTCTGCCATTTCAGTTACAAAGGCTTGCTCCGATCCAATAACAATGAGGCATATGACAAAGCCAATGATGCACCCCTTTAATAGTCGCCAATCGAATGGAAACACGTTGGCTCGATAATTTTCAATTTGTAATGTAAATCTATCCATCGTTATCTTGTTGCTTGTCCTGCCTTTCTGCATTTTGGGACGACTGCTCTGACAGGCTTTGAATTTGTTGCTTAAGGCATTCTATTGTGCTCTTAAGATCTTTTACTTGGTCTCTTGTGGCAAAGGTTTCAGCCATTTGTTTGCTCACAGCTGATATGACCGTCCTGCTGAGGTCGCCTATCATATTCTCTATAGACTCCCTGAACTGGGACAGAATCACCTCTATAATATATTGGTAATCCTCTAAGCTTTTGAATGCGCGAGTGTCATAGATAATCTTCCAGATTGAGAAGATTATTCCAATAAAGAATAACAGCGTCAGTATGTAGACTAATGTCAGCATTGTAGACTAAATATCCAAAAGCCGATTGAACTCATCAGCTAACTGCTGGTTTGTTGTTGCCGTAACAGTAGTGCCGTTCAGATAGACAAAATCCATTGTTTGATTGAAGCCGAGCGCTATTAAATCGGGGTCTTCAATGGAGACCTCAAGAGGCTGCGATCCGTCTTGGAAGTTTATGATAATCCCATTGGAAGCTGGATTTTGCACTAACATGGTCCCTACGGCAGAAAAAGGAATGGACTCTCTCAGGTACGAAGGGTCTACCACTGGGGATGGAGCAGCATGCGATGCGAAATCAATCTTCACTCCATTGTTCCCTTCGGTGATGGTGGCAATCAGTAAATTGGTCATTATTTGTAAATTGAGTAGATTATGTAATATCTAGATCCAGAGCTAGTTCCCTTTATTCTAAATAAACTAAGGTCTATGTTCTTAATAGGATTAAAACTAGCAGATCTGCTAGTTATTCTGGGGCTATTTGTATTATCTGGGGTGCTCCCGTCAATAACAAAAACTACACTACCAGAGGAGTATCCCGTAATGCTACTTATTTCACCCATTGTGCCCGACGTGAGCCCAAGATTGATAACGTCATTGCCATTGTATGCTGTAACAAAAGTTTGATCAATGGCTGTTTCATCAATCTGGGCTTTAATGGCATTTAATTCAGCCTTTATGTTGGATAGTTCTGTTAGCGCAGCGCTTTGGTTCGCACTCGTACTAAAGTCTGTCTGATTAGCTACCACCGTTACGGCACCTCCTGTTATACCTTGGACGGGCAATGCCCTCAAGTATGTCAACGCCTCAGCTTTTGTGTTTCCGATTGGACTGCCATTGCTGTCAATCAAATTAGTGTAATTGACAAAAAAAGCCTGTTCGGGTGTCTGAATGGCAAAAAGTCGTACGTCGTCTGTCAGCCCTACGAAATTAAACATAAAGCTATTGAGCGGAATTTGCTCCTCGTGCGTGGCATCTTTGATGATAATAAATCCACCCTCTGCCCATATTGTAGTACTCATTGTAATGTTTTTTTGCTTCTATAAAAATAGTAAAACTGCTATTGATAATAGCATTTCTATCAAACAATTAGCAATTATACTTGCGATTATCTTTAAATCGGTCTGATAATGTGATTTCTATGGTAGCCCCTCGGCTTGTTGTGTAGTATTCTGGTTCCTGAGTTGACGTTAACTCAACAGGATAGACCTGAAAACTATAGCTAGGATTATTCGTGTTGTAATCGCTTACAAACAACTCATTGCCCAAAAGGGTGAATTCCATTAGCTCATCCAATATGCAATCAGGCAATAATTGACCAGTAAACAAATACTGCTTGTCTACAGACATAGACGCTTGCTCAACCTTGTAAGAGCGCTTGGAAACATTGTTTTGTTCGTACTCATATCTTGGCCTGCCAAAAAAGCCCATAAAACGCTGAGATGTTTTAAATCCAGTGTTGGAAAAGTCGCCTATACGTAGCAACCGCCCGTCTTGCGTACAGTCTATGCGGACCGTATTATCTGCATTGGCGTTGCTAAAAGGAAGTAGTCTAACTGTACTATAATAGAAATCTTGAGAGATGCCAACGGTACTGACTTCCTTTTTTACCTGATAATACCCTTGTCCAAAAGCTGAAAGCACCGCACGCCAGTCTACTATGATGTAGCTCAAATCAGCATTATCGGGACCTCCAAAATCTAGGAACGTGCCATAGGTGTCGTCATTTAAAGTTGTTTCTGATCCGTCGGATTTTCTTACCAACTTGAAAACGCATGTTGAGTTGTTAGAGGGTCTAAAATGATAATATCCTGTAAAGTCGTTTTTGTAGGGATCGGCGTCGGACAGATCAGCAAGTACTTTGTTTTCAAAGCAACATTCGTCAAAGCCTTTGTCTTCTGGCGGGGCAGAGGGCAACTGAGCGCGAATAGCATATCCTATGGTTCGCTCACCACTTGCGCACAACTCAATGGCAGCGGCGTCT
Source organism: Gilvibacter sp. (assembly GCF_013214815.1). GTDB lineage: Bacteria > Bacteroidota > Bacteroidia > Flavobacteriales > Flavobacteriaceae > Gilvibacter. Next base: position 32,843 of record NZ_JABSPU010000019.1, on the reverse strand, counting down.
ATACATTCTACACAGGTGGAGTATTCGACATAATTACTGATCAATTCGTCTGCATTGTTATCTTCTCCAACGTATTGCCAACAATCGCAATCACCTTCTTTTCTCAAGACCTGATTCGTAGGATCTTGCACAGAAAAAGCAAAGGTGATTTCCTCACCTGTTTTGCAATTTGCATATTTGAAACCGTATCCAAAACTAGGGCTACAATTGTCAAAAGTTGCAAAGTCAACCTTGGGTACATAGCCTTGGGATAGACATGCATTTTCTCCCAAGTACACAAGGTCATAAGTTTGAAAAGGATTATTCCCGGCTAGCAAATACACTATACTCCCCTCTAGAGGGTGCCTAGAGTCCCATGATCGGCAAATTATGCTAGGGTAAGAACTTGGATCGCAAGATATAAGGTCATAATTAAACATACTAAGCAGTTTTGCAGCCGATTCGACCAGTGACTTTGTATTGTGTTGCTACTCCTAGTTTGCTCGGATTTACCAAACAAATGGTTCGCACTAAAACAGGAGACACCAAAACAATCTCTAAGCGATTATTGAGTAGATTTGATTCAAGTGGATTAGATGATTGAGCAGCAAACTCGGTAGATATCTGCTGATATTGAGGCCGACCAGCGCCATCTTTTATTTCAATGCTTGTTAAGCTATAAATTTCAGAGACGTTTGCCCATACGCCTGTAGAACGTTCATATTCAATCTCAATCTGAATCTTTTCATCCGATAAAATTACACCCAACGGATCGCTGGTAATTGGGTCAATGCCCCCGCTTATGACGACTCCTGTTGATGCTACTTTGTAGGTGATTGTTGGCGTAATAGAAAAATTGGAATCATAGTCTTTGAATCCAATTGGCAGAGTATTGATGTAGCGTACTGCCCTGTTATTGAGCTGCGCATCCACATGCACAAATAAGCTTAATTGCCAGCCCGATGTTTGCAAGTATCTATACCAATCGTTGCTAAGTCCATTAGATGGAAGTGAGTTGTCATAAAACACATTGCGTACATCCAGCGGCACATTTCGCAGAGCCAACCAATCCTCCCATCGAATCATAAAGCCAAAGAAAGATTGAACCCCCTTTTTTGCACCTGAGTCCAATGCAGGATAGTAATTTACGCTTACTTCATCATTGGGGTTGCCTATACCCAATTGGTAATCTCTTTGCCCTGAGAAGGCGTACTGAGTTGGATTGGGATAGTCTGTCAACCCTACGCTATAATCATCCAGCTCAAAAGCAAAACCATCGGAAAGGCGCTCTAATTGAATACCAAACCTTAGCCCTGTGGGAATCGGAATACTAGGATCTATTGCCGTGTCAACTTGGAATTCAATTTTGGCTCTCAAGTCGTCTTCTATGAATAAATCGACACCGCATGGATTAGGCGTTGCCATATTGGAATCTACGTGAGATAGTAACTCTATAGCCATGCCGTCCCATGCACCTATGGGCTCCACATAAGTATCCATTTGACCAAAGTCAAGCAAAAGGTTTGTTCGATCAGAGGCATTGGCAAGTAGCGTTTGGTCCCCCACGCCTACCCAAATAATATAATTGCGCTCATCTAAACCTAATGCACCTAGTTGATTCGCAAAGTCTGCATTGGGCATAAATTCACAAGTGAACGTAATTTGATTGGCTCCTGTCTGGGTAAATGCAATGTTTTGCACATCCATGCGAGCATCGTCGTTTGAATAGCCCTGTCGAGGCCCTGCAATGGGCGTTCCAACAGTAAACACATCCCCAAAAAAATCAATCCTACCGCCTGTGTTCATTTTGACATTTTGATAGAACGGGGCATCTTTTATCTTGTAATCCTCTTCATCCGTGGGAACCAACATAAACCCAAAAGTACATTTAGTAGCGTTAGATAGGTTTTGTACGCCATCCACTACCGCTGTAAGCAATGTTGGTCCAGCATAGTCTAGTTGTGGGGTAATATTGTTTGATGGCGTCCTATATTCTACTAAACTCACACTATGAGGTTGCGGGAACCCGTTGTAATTTTCATTAAACCAGCCAACGTTACCCTCTTGAGCGGTGTCGTTCAGGTCGTTGACCATAAATACATTAGGGTTGTTCTGAGTCGGGAAGGCCTGAATGAAATAGTTGTCTGCCAAACTTTCCGCGTTTAGCAAAGCTTCTGGGGCGATATCATTGACAAAGTTGTTTAAGTCCTCAAAAAACACGGATGGCATGAAAACCAACTCTATTAAATATCGGTACTTAGCATAAGGATAGGCAGGAACACCACCTGATGTGCTACCAATGTAGGTGATGGTTGACCTCGCTATGCTCATGCCGCTTTGCTTACCCAGTGGCGTAAAATTGACCAAGCTGCCAATTGTTAGGCTACTTAATCCTTCGGCAATGAAATCAGTGTAAGTGCCATCAATCAAAGATCGCAAATTATTAGCCCTGATTTCTGAGTTTTTCATGTGCCCATACCTAAAAAACAAAGAGTCTGGCCTTTTGTCTGCAGCAATGAAAACGTTTTGAATTTTATCTTCCCCTAATTGCGTTGGGAAAATACTGGAAACCTGAGCGCCAGCACCCAGGGTTGTGTTATTAGACAGCATTTCACTCCCCTGGATAGATACTATTGTACCCGTAACATTGTATGCCGTAGTGGACTGTGATGGTATGTTGTAAATCTCCCAATACATCACAAAATTATCACCCACCTCAAATCCGTTTTCCCTCCAATCTTCCCCATTATTAAGTATAAATCGGTTAGGCTCCTCCATATTCAGTGTATTGGACAAGCTGAATTCAATGAAGGCCCCTACTTCAATTTGCAAACGTAGCTTTTGCCACGTGCCTACATTTCCAAGTAGCCACGTTATATTGCGGTCCAAGCGCCTTTCTATGGGTGTGTACTCTCTATTTGTAACTAATACGCTCATTATTTATAAGCTTTGGTGATCCGCTGAGTCAGTTTTCCAATTTCCTTCAAGGATTTCTTCGGCGGCATCTTGCCAATTTTTGAAAGTAGCAATTGTACTGACTGAATATGCGGAATGTCTTTTGAAGTTGCATTTTTAGAGGCAACGGATATGGCTTCTTGGGCCGCTTCCATGCTGGCATCTTGCAATCCCTTGTATTGATCTGCCAGTTGTTGCAATTTTTGCAACTGCTCGTTTATTTTTCTCATAAATACTCTACTTTTAAATTGTTCGTGTAAAGCCGATTTACTCTATAGTCAATAGTAGCGGTCCCTTTTTCTTGATCCCAAACAATGCGTTCTACTTCTGCTAATTCGCCACTTTGAATGGTGACTTGATTGGTTTGTTCAAGCGTTTTGAAATCGGAATAGCAAAATGGTATAACTTGATCTTTGTAAGTCCAATACTGATTATGAGTACCATTGATCGGAGCAAATGAATTGATAAAGTGGTAATCATCCCAAAGCTTTTTAGTGGACAGCAAAGATCGCTGACCCTTGGCAAGTTTACTACCGGATAAAACGACCAATTTGCCAATAGAGGTAAAATGATCAGAAAGTAGCAAGCTTCCTATTCTGCTGTTGATTTGCGCGGCCAAACCCGAAGAGCTACCTAATTGGCCCGTTAACGAATCCGCTAGCGTAGCAAGTGCCCTAAGCGCCACTTCAACGTCTGTTAACCCATCTTTTCTAACCCCCATGCTAAAAGGAATCAAAACTTGCTCTAAACCTCCCAAAGACACCAAGTCTTGATTGCCTGTTTGCATTGGAGAGAATTGAGCTTGAAATGAAAAACCTTCAATGTTGTCTAGTGTATTTTGATCTTGCAAATCGGTAGAATACACAATGTTGTAATTGGATCGGATTTCATCCGTATTGAATCCTGAGTAATCGCGCCATTCTTCTTGATCGGTAAAGGTATCGGGTATTACCCAAGGGCTCGCTATCTTAAATTGGTCCTTGCGTTCAAATCGAAAAATGCCATTGTCGATCAAAAAGTCTGCATTAAACATTTCCTTGAACACTCGTATCACTCCTGCTGGCGTATCTAATGCAGAATTAGCAAGCGGCAAGCCTGTCTCCTTCCATGTATTGGGCGCTCCTGTCGGCCTGTCGCCGCCTTTGTTGTTTTTTGGTGGTATGTAGCACCATTTGTTGGACGATTGGTCTAGGGCGTCTAGGAGTGTTGATTGAAGGGTTAGCCCAAAGTAATCACAAAACCGCTCAAAAAACAATCGTATTGGTATGCCTTTATGGTACCTGAGACGTGGCATAAGCTGCTCAAAAAGCTGATTCATTAAATCAACTATGGCAATAATCATAAAAGCAGCATAAGCAATCTGAGCAGCTAATTTTAACACAGCCAATATGATGTTACCAATGTCCCATGCCGTCACGGCTACGGCGCCAGCCCCCACTCCAACCCCAATAACAGGCGTAGCAGCATCGGTTATATCCGCTACACGCTCAGCGATGGACTGAGTAAGCTCTAGCAGTTCTTTTGTTACCGCAAACAAGGAAAGTCCTATTATCATTAGCTGTATGCCATCGGGCACGTAATTAATCACGTAGGGCACATCAACAAAGTCATTGTCTGTTATCGTACCTTGGTCGTAAAGATAGCGAAATGTTACTCCATCAGCTCTGTCGTTGAGCCAATCCGCGCCCTGCCTAACCTGTGCATCAACTTCGATTCCGCATTCCCCCACCAAAATACAGTCCTTTGTAAAATTAATGGTCATGTCAAAAATAGAAACATCTGCTCCCTCCCCTATCTCTACTTGATAGGGCATCCCTTCAAAAATGCCCACACCACCACTTAGTCCACTCAAAGCGCGGTCCTTGATGTGCGACCCATCGCTGCCTTCAAAGCGAAGCTTAGGAAGGTTTATGTACGCTTGTCGCTTGCGCTCTACCCATTCCATTTCTATTTGAATGGGCAACGGTTTTCCGTTTTCCTCTCCCAAAGGAAACACGCGCCTGCCACCTGCATAGTGTTTTGCTGCTATCATAATCCCTTGGTGTATTTTTCACGTTTTTTCATGCCAGCGGTAATAGTCGCCTTTACGCGGTGCTCAATACCGTTCCTGATAGCTTCTTGGTGATCCATGATCGTTGGGCGCTGGGCGATCTGCCTAAAGTCCCTACGCAGCAATTGAACCCCCTTCTCTAGCCCAGACAAATCTGGCATGTGCGCGCCCTTTGTGCTAATGGCATCGGCGTTGTGAGCGAGGGTCTTGCCAAGTATGGCGTATTCCACTACGTCACTATTGCTCATGTCAGCAAGCTGCTGATTTTGCGCACGGGTCATAATTCGTTCATGCGGGTGTATTACAGCCAACATGCCACCACGGTTATCAATTGGATTCGCGCTTATTCCAGTGTCCTCTGTTCCTTCATAAAAGCTGCCTTGTATAGCCCCAGAAAGCGCCTCAAGTGTCGCTATTTCCGCGATGGCTTTTAATGTAGCATTAGGATCGCCTTCCTTGGCTTTGGCGGCAACAAGGCTAAAAAGAGCACTGATCTTTTCCTGTTGCTGTCTTTGTCGCTCTGCTCTAGCCTGAGCCGCCTGACTTGCCGCCAATTGCTCCTGCTCAAACTTCAATGTGTTGCTTAATCCTTGGCGTGCGCGTTCCTCTGCTCGCACAACGGCGCTAGATTGGCGCTCTACAGCACTGGTAGTAAACTCTACTTGCTTTTGAAAGAATTCGCCTAAGCGTTGATTAAGCTGCTCTGTAAAGTCAACTGTTTCGTTAAGCAATGATTTTATAGCTTCTTTCTGCTTGGCGGTATTTTCAAGGCGTTTTTCTTGATCTGCATTGACCGCGTCTTGTGTGCGCTTAAGTTCTTGTTCAAACAAATCACCATCTTGCTCAGAAACCAAAGTAAGAGACGCAACGCTCTGCGTTGACAATGCAAATTCTTTTCTGATTTCTTGCTTTTTTTTCTCGGAAGCGATTAACTGCTCTTGTTCTAATTGATAGTTGATTTGTTCAGCGTTCAGGATTTGCTCACCTGCTTGTTTTCTAAACTCAACAACTTGTTTAGAATTCTCGCCAAAGCGCTTGATCAAAACCTGCTCTTGCTGCTCAATAAGAGCAACAAGCTTGTCAAAATTAGCCTCACGCTGTTTTTGCTCCTCTTTAAATCGCAATTCCTCAAGCCTAAATAGCCTTTCTTGACGATCCTTGATGTTTGCTGCCTCGACCTGAATAAGCTCCTGCTGTAAGGATTCTATAGCCTCTAAGCGTTGGCGTGTCAAGTCGTTTTGTCTTTCGATTAAACGATTTTGCTCTTCAAGTTGTTTTGTTGTGGCTTCGTTGTTGGAGCGTATCTTCGCCCCTAGCTTTTCTAATTCACCCTGCCTTTTACTAAACTCCTCTTCCTCTTTTTTAAATGCCTCAAAGCCTTCTTTGTAAGCATCAACGACACCAACTTGATCATTGCTTATTTGCTGCACTTGACGCCTTAGGCGCGCAATATTGCGTTCAATTTCTTCCGCATTGCGATCGCTAAATGGATTACTAAGCGCAATGCGTTCAAAAACTATTTGGAGTTCAAGGCTTAGCTTTTGAAAAGTTGCACTAATGTTAAACGCAAGCTGACGCCCTGCCGAGATAATCCCTGAGTAGACAGCAGGCAAGTCAAAAAGAAAATCAATGACGCTTGATATGGCATTGCCGATGCCACGAAAGACTGTACCTAGGAAACCAGCACTTTGGGAGACTTGGTTGATCTTTTCAATGATAAAATTGAAGCGATTAATAACTTTTTGGATGGTAGGCGCAAAGAATTGCAAGAGCTTTGCGCCTGCTCCAGTTAGAGTGTTAACAAGCCTGTTGCCAGACTTTTGAATGTCAGCCAACTCCTTACTCGCATCTGCTCCATTGTTAACAATGTCAACCAAAGCTCCTCCAACTCTTCTTATTCCGTCAACCAAGGCGCGGCCAATAAAAAGTCTAGTGGCAATCCTGCCAAGACCTGTGAGGCTGCTGCTGGACTTGCCTGCAACGATCTTCAAGCCTTTGAGTGCCAATTCGTATTTACCCACGCCCCTGCGAGCATCGCCCGTAGCACGCTCTAGATTTTCAAGCGTAGTGGTCAATTGTAATTTTCGAGCAGACAATTCTTTAGCCTGCTGCGCATTTTTACCTTCTCGATCTGTTAGATTAGCCCACTGGATAGACACTAGCGACAATTCGGCGCGCAGTCTTTTAATGTCGCCAGCCTGCTGATTGGTAATTACGGCTTGCAGTTTAGCGATCTTAATACGTTCACGATTGGCTGCGCGTTCTTTTTCTCGTTGAATTAGTTCCTCGTCTGTTAGATCCTTGAGCTGTTTGCGTGCGTTTACGGCCTTGGTGCGCTGCTGATTCAGTGATTTTTGCGCTTTTTCTAGCGCCATTGTTTGGTTGATCAGCTCCACAATGCCTTTTAGATCATTGGGATTGAGTTGCTGCTGGCGCAATGATTTAGCAAAATCCTTCAAACGGCCCTCTAGCTTGTCAATGCCTTTTATAGCATCGTCAAAAGCATCCGTCTTGGCTAGCAAGTCATCATAACTCAATACTGCTTGTTGTTCTGCCATTATTGATGGTTTTTAGGATCGCTAGCGAATCGCTTTAATTGATAAAATTGCATGGCGCTCATGCTTTCAATGGACTGATTCGTAAAGCGCTGTAGTACAATGCATAAATGCGCAAACGAATCGTTAATCTTGGCTATCATATTGGGGCTTACCGAAGGATGCCAATTGTCAGGCTTGGTCAAGCTTAATACCTCTTCTTTCCTGGATTGAACTTGCTTTTCGTCAGATATACCCAAAATCCTATCAAGCTGCGCATGGCATTGCTTGATAAGCGCAGTAGAAACCAGTAAATCTGTACCTGCTTCCTCTGGAAAGAAGACATCCATTTGCGCTTGGATTTTTTTTTTGATGCCTCTATGATTTCAGTTGCCTTTTTATGAGTCAACCCTAGCTCATTTAATTTATGCAACGTCAACAGTAAACCACGCTCGGTTATATCATCACATGAAGTACCGTTAATGCTTTTCACCATGACCGCAAAAGCAAGGCCGTCAGGCGGTGTTCCCTGCTCTAGCATACTAAGCCCTAGTTGCACGTTTGCTAACTCCGTCAACCCCGCCTCCTGCTCTTCCATTTGAAAGTACTGAGAAGCCCTAGAAACCCTATGCGCTACACTTTCTTTACTTGAACCAACGGCCAAATCTAGCATAGTATAAAAATCATGCTTTTGCTTCCTAACGATTGGCAGATCGTCAAGCTCTTCGTACATTTCAATTTTCAAGCTCATGCGATAATTCGATTGACTAAGTTGTTAAATCCTGCGCCAGCAATACTGCAAGCTAAATAGTACATGTTTCCCGTGGCAATCAAGCAAGGCACCCCAATTGCCCAAAAGCACATGTGGGAATCCATGCAAAACGTACACATGAATAGGCTGTTCAGAAAATTCTTCACGCGGCCATCTTTCAGGCTATGAACTTTTTGCATTAGCCATCCATCCATTTTGTCAAGCCCCGTTATACGGTGAACAAAGGTAGATAGCCACCAGCAAAATAGTAGTAATACTATTAATTCTTCAATGCTTACTATTTCAAAAACTAGCATTACGGTACGTCGGTTGTGACGCTGCCAATAGGTACGCCTGATGTTTGAAATCCAGCTACCGTATTGGCTTTGTCGGGCATTGTGTAATCGGTTGCACCAAATTGGGCATTGTTGCCACATTCGCACCATAAGACTAGGCCACTGGTAACGGGTGCTGTTAGGCTGGCGCGGGCATTGTATTCAGCGGTTACTTCTTGATCTGTCAACTCCCTATCCCAAACCTTAAAGTCGGCCACTTTGCCCTGTAGGCTATTGGTGCCATCCATCGTTTGCCCAAAGAATAACATCAATCCATTTCTTATGCTGTTGGTTCCAAGTGTTTGCGTTGAAGCCGCCTTTAATTGCAAGGCGGAATCGACATAAATATTCAAACCAGCTACCGTGCTACTTCCGTCATAAGTCACCATGCAATGCACCCAAGTATTTAATGAAAAAGCACTGGGAGGCGTCGAAATAGAAAGCCTGAGTGCTTGAGTGTTTTGCAAATCTACCCTAAAGCTTCCATCGGGAAGCGTGATTAAAAAATAACCAGTGCCAGATGAAGACGTGTAGTGGTTGAATAAATTATTCACGCCGTTAGAATCCACCTTGATCCAACAGCTCAATGAAAACGGTGTATTGTACTCAAAATCATAAATTGGATCAGCAGAAGCAAAAATACGACCCGTCCCACCTATGTTGGTCGATTTTCTGACAGGTACAGGAGCACTACAAAGCCAATCGCTCAATTGGATTTGCTGATTAGGTGTCACATTGGATTGCACTGCGCTACTAGAGAAGTCATAAGTTGGCAACAAACATATATTCCGATCACTATCAGAAAGATTGTTTTGCAATGCAGTGCACCTATCATATGGAACAGTCGTGCATCCTTCATCTAAAGAGATGTTGCACTTTACGCGAAAGTGCTGCAAAGGCGCCTTTTCAACGGTTGCAATTTCTACCGCTAAATCTCTCCACACATCCCTAGATTCATAGAAGACTTCTTGGACGTTTACTCGGTAAGCTTTGCCCACATTTGATCGTAAAACGAGTCTTATTTGGGATTCCAGATTTGCAGTAAACAATTCCGTCTCAAGCAGCGGGTTGTTGATCAATGATAAATTCACAGAAAATATCAAATCAACGTCGTAATTCAAACGGCCCTTTACAAACCAATCATCTGCATCAATAGATAATCGGCGCACCATGAAAAAACATTGCCCTTGCTTGTCGTTGTCTGGGGTTATAGATGAGTATCGTTTACTAGCATCCGATCCACCTAGGTATACCTCTGGCAAAAAAATCGCTTGGCCTTTGGTTTGGTCCACCATTTTATAGGTTCTCCCATATACATGGGTGAGCCAAGGTAGATTCGTTGCTAATACAAGCTGCAAATCTACAATTGCCCGATCTATGTCAACAGGATTTGTTGGCACTGGCACTATGGGACTTTGCAATCTTATCATGTGAATAGCAAATTTTTAGCGAACCTTTCGTAAAAAGGCAAATAGTACTTTTCTAAAAACTTCTCCATCTCTAAATTTTGGATGCCAAAAATATCGGCTCCATATTTAGCAGTTAGGTATTTTGTATACGGCACATTGGTCGTGATTACCAAGCTATCGTCCAATGCTTCAAATTTCACGCTATCATATAGCGCTCCTGTATCTTTTAGCGTCACCCTATTAAAAGGCTGATTTTTGCGCCTTTTCTTATTGATGGTGCTCTGAGCGTAACTTGGAGTAATGCTAATCCTCTTTGATGTTTCGCCCTTTTGGAACAATTGGATTTGAGTTTGTATCTCAATCAGTAAATCCTCATTTTGACTAAACACGTCTTTTAGTGCTTGATTGACTAAAAGCTCAAGAGAAACAACTTTTTGTTTCAAATAGCGTATGGGGCCAAGATTCAGCATTACATTGCCCGGTATTTGATTCCTGACCTTGCACATGGTAAACAAGGGTGATCATTAACATCTCCTTGTTCCAATCGTATCGCTTTTATTGCTCGGTCAACTCGGTATGGCAAAGCCATAGCTTTTGTATCCTTATCTGCCTCCAACTCGCGCAAAGCCAAGGGTTGAATGTTTTGCTCTACAGCGCTTGACTGAGAAGAAGCTTTGTACATCTCTAGTACCTCTTGCTGCGTTTGCAGTTGTATCGCCTGAGCAAAGGCCAAACGGTTGTCAATCCAATATTGAGTAAGGTTACACCAAACACTCATATTGAAGTTAAAGCCGTGGTTATTGCTTTGATCAAAAACACAATCCCTTTCGTCAAAGAAATTATTCCTGTCCGCAGGTAGCGAGGCGCCAGCAACGTAAAATGGTACCATCTCAACATGACTGGAAATGGACTTCCAATTTTTGTGATAAGTACCATAAACAGAATTTCCACAAGTCGTACAGTATCCACTCAACCAATTTAATGTGTCGTATCTGTAGGCTTGACCAACAAGGTCATCTTGATAGTACCCTAGATACCACACGGCACCACTATTAGAATTGGCCTCGTCTACGTCCATTTTGACGGCATCATCTTCGTTGGTCCACGAAAATTGCCCCGCGTTGTTGATCACCAAATTGATGGTGTTTATGACTGTCGGGTTCAAGCTGTTGAACAAGTACAGTTGCAATGTTTGAGGTGCAGACAAACTAAGCCCAATACGATTTAAAATTACTCTAAGCCCTGTGGAGCGCTTCAACTTAAAGCGTATTCCAACAAATCGACTTTGATTGATTAAGGGGTTTGCGGCATAAAGCTGCTGTCCAATAAGTTTTCCACTTACCAGTGCATTGCCTGTGCCCGTCAAGCTTCTTGAAGTTGCTACGCGATTAAGCACCATAATGATGGCACGGCGGCGAATCTGAGCAAGGAAATCTTGAAGACTACGACCGCTTTGCAAAAGCGCCTGAATGTAATCTAAGCGAACTAGCCCCATGCCATCCTGAACACGAAGGCCACTTTCTGTTGTGGTCAAGCTAGTAGGAAGTGCAGGTATTTCAGTAGTGTCGTGAAAATCTGCCCAACCAACCACATTTTCTAGTCTATCTATTGCAATGGTGTCGTATAGCATAATAACAAAAGAGGCGAGTGAGTAGATTGCTCCACCCACTCTGAGGTAATAAAAACAATGAAGCTAGGGAACAATATCTAGTTTCTTGATGCCGCTATTGGTGCGTGTACCTTTGTAGGGAGACAACAAAGCGAAGCTCACGCCCATTGTGAATTTTTCTCTTCTGGTTGCTCCGTCATAAGCACGATTTGTAACGGTTTGCCCATCAATACAATCGGTATCGCGAATCACCATTACAGGCAAGCCCAATACAGGTGACTGATAAATGGAAAACTGTTTTGTGCCAACAGGAGTAGGATCAAGGAAGTCGGCTGGTGTGCGCCCATAAATGCCCATACTCCCTGGCACCATCATGAATCCCGTAGCATTTGCGCCAGCGGAAACATTGGCACTGTGCGCGCCTGCCATTCTGATACCATTGTAAGCCCAAGTAAGGTTTTCAGCGTTCTGAGCACCTTGATTCATGCTGTAAGCAAATTCAGAGTTGAGAGAGTGGCTTCCAACCAAGTCAAAATCCATGCCGCTAAACTGATCTTCCATGAAGATGTTCTTCATGTACACCAATCCGTCTTTTTTCTGCGCTTGAGTAATCTGGGCCGCATCAGCCACGACAGAGAAATAGCCACCCCAATACGCACTGCTACTTGTGGTCGCCTTGGCGGTATCAATAGCATCGCGGGTCGCTTGGTCAATGTAAAGCGCGGCACCCATCTCCCATTCGTGAATCTTGCGAGACAATTCCTGTTCGTAGGAAATCATGTTGCGTCTAGACTGACGCGGGACCATGTGGAAGCTGTTGTAAAACGCATCCCATGTTGGTGTCACCATTGCAGTTGTGATAGGAGTGTCGGTACTGTCACAAGGCATTGGGCCTTGGGTCATTGTAGAAACTTGGTGAACCATCACAGGAATCTCCACATCAGGCTTGCTCCAAGAGTTTTCTAGCTGGGTGCGCCCGTCGTCATTGATTACTAGGTCGGTATTGCGAAGGGCATAGTCAAGGAATCCATAGTTTTGATCCCTGAGTTGTTGTCCGTCTAAGCCGTTAGGGTACTGCACCCGTGCTTCTTGGATCAACGTTGCTACTGTAGTCATTTTTGTTAAAAAGTGCGAATAATGAGCGTTTGACGCGGCGACTCTAGCTTTTTCACTATTCTAATAAAGTTGACCAAAGACTTAATTGACTCTTACTAAATCTTTTGGTTATGTTCTTATGTTTTAGCCCTCTAGGGCTTGGTATTTATCACTTGATTTAAGCGCATTAAAAGCGTCGTTCCATTGCTTGGTATTAGGCTTAACCTTGCTTGCTGTTAAGCTAGCGCTCAGGGCGTTCAAAGCCGCTCCCTTTGTTGTAATCCCTTGCAATGAAAGTCCGTTTGTGTTGGCGATCTTGGAGGGGTCAGCGCTGCCACCCTTTGGCTTAGCCAAAACGCCCATAGGCTCCAACATTACCTTAGCCGCCTCTACTGCTGTGGCAGGAGACTGCTGAGCATTGAGGATTGGTTTCCCGTCGTTGCCATAAAAAACAACATTACCTCCGTCATCCACCTTGGCATTCTGCACTAATGCAGCCATCACAGTCTTCTTTACGGATGACAACAAATGCTCGTTGACTTGGCTATCGAACGAAAGGGAAGAAAATCCCACAGATACCGTATTGCCTACGGTCAACTCCCGAATTTTGGCGGCGTGATCTTGAGCGGTCTGCTGCTGCTTGGACTCAAATTCCTTGATTTTTGCCAATGCTGCATCAAGTTGATCTTTTGCTATTTGTACGGCCTCCTCGTTGCCCTGTGGCGCGGTAGCCTGAATGCATTGCCTGAACCAATCGGTAGTCTTAAGGCCTTCTGGTTTTTCTGCTCCAAAAATTTCAGCGCCTAACTTGTCTAACTGACCGTAGGCTTCGCCCATACCCTGCTTGTAGGAAGCTGTTTGGGCTGCTTGTATTGCTGGTGCAGACATAGTCTCGTAATAATTGTTGAGGTAAGTCTTACCTATCTCAGTTTGGTTGGCTGCAGCAATTACCGTTTGAGCATACACTTTGTCTTTACCAAGGCGCTCAATAGCCTGTTCGGAGGTGAATGTGTAATCAGGAGCCGCATCTTGCCCACCTTCGGGCGTTGGTGTGTTGTCTGACATTTTTTACGTGTGTTTATTACCTACTGTTCCCTACTTCAAGTAAGGCTTAATTCTTTTCTGGGTCACGCCAAGTTGCTCAGCAATGTCTTTTAAGGAATCGCCGTCCGCTGACATGATTTGGACTTGTTGAATTTGCTGCTCACTAAGCGCCTCAATCTCCTTTTTCTTTGGGGACGCTCCCTGTACAGGCTTGAACATATCAAGCTTCGGATCGTGCAAAATAATTCGCGTGTCAAATTCGCCCCTGGTGTTTTGCCAGCGCCTGTTCATTTGGTCATAATCAGGGATCGTCTTGGTGTAGTAAACCAATTCATGAGTAAACGTCGCGCTATTGGGAACCTTTTTGCTAGTATATCCAATAAGCGTGTAGCAACCTTTGTTGTATTCGGCGATATTAGACCGCTGCTCTAACTCAAGCGCCTGCTGCTGAGGAAGCATCTTGTATAGCTGCTGCACTTCTGGGCTGTTCCACTTGTTGGCTTTGAATGTTTTCATTTGCGTATTCTATTAGATGTTTATAAATCTGATCAACAAGCTCTCTGTAAGATAGCTTTCCAGTTTCAATATTATAATGCCCCACTTGAGTCAATGGCTCAAATTCCCTTTCATATCGAGCAATGTAGCGGGCAAAGTTTGTCTTAATTACTAAGTCAACTTGGTTTATTGCGCCCCTATCACGCATCGCATATACCTCCTCATCTGTCTTGTGAGGAGCTGGATCCAACTCAAATTCTAAGCGCTTTTTACGCAGCATTTGGGGGTTTGTTTTGTGCCTTGTTGAAAGGTGTAAATTGTAGAGCGAGTCTAGCTCCCCAGATCCTACTCCTGCTTCTTTCGCTTTTTGGTAAAGCGTAAGCGTTTGGTCGGGGGTGAGTACAAACCAGTCTGTGCCCCAATTAGCATAGCGGACCATATCAGCCCCAAAAGCAGCCCTATACAGCGTCTCATGCAGCCACTTATCAATATCGTTTAATTGCTTGGCAATGACCAACAATGGCCTCTTGGCAGCCTCCATGACCGCATGGACTTGCTCGATGTTTACCGCTTGGGTGGCAATCATTTCATTGATACCTGTCACCGCTTTTTTAAAGGCCATACGCTTACCTTCAATAGACTTTCCATAAAGCTCAAGTCCTTTTACATCAGGTGATTCAAATCGAAACACTCTAGCATCCTCTGAGACGCCTTGAATAACCAAGGGGTCAACATTGACAATAGTGCCTGGCCCTCCAAAAATATCAGGCTTGGCGCACTTTTGACACTTTTCTTTACGCTCTACGATTTGCCCTAAAACAGTCGTCTTGGAGTAAATGTATCCATCCACACAGCCTTCTTGATCGCACTCACTTTGGCCTTCTGGTCGAACGGTAACAGGAAAAGGGATGTAGTTTTCTCCGTATTTTTCAAACACGACGGATAGCTGGTAATCCAACAGCATGCCTATGCTTGTTGCCAATGGATTGTAGCGGTCGGCGCTCATTTCATAACGAACCTCTGACAAAAACGGCCTTGCTGGGCAGTATCCTAAATTGTGCGGATTGTCAAGAATCAGCGTTTTTGGGCTGCCGTCGCGACTTTCGTAAACCCTGTAAGACTCAGCATCGTAAAAAGCATATCTTTTCCACTCACCATTGGCATCATGACCAACAGAATGCAAAAAAGCAATGTAGGCCACTTCTACATGAGAATTTGGCACAAAGGCAACGTTAATCAATCGCTCTTCTTCTACCGTGATGATGTAAGGGAGTCCACTACTATCATAATCAACAACGCAATAGGTGTTGGGCTTGTTGGTCAGTACGCGCTGGGCGGTATTGCGAATGTATTGCCCAATATTTAGCCGCTCGAATAGTTGTTCACCTCTCGATGGATCGACACCTAAATAATCTTCCGAAAAAACAGCATCACGGGCCTCAAACACTCTCCAAAGATCTTGAAGGGCTGCTTTTGCTACACTAACACATTCCATTGGGAAAGTGAAAAATGCCATTGTTCGCTCCTGCTTTTCAGGATGCAACCTAGAGGCTACGAGTGCTTCTATTTCTCCCCATCCTCTAAGCCTTGGCAATTCATCAGCAAAGATAGATTGGGTCAAAACAGTAAGCAAGCTCTCATAATAGCCCCTATTGTTCGACAACAGATTGGCCTGACTCAGAGCTCTTATTGCTTCTTCGTCGGACAATCTCTCCTTGAGGATTGGTTGTTGTGTCAAAATAGTAGGTGTCATGTTCGGCTAATGTTATTGATGATCCGCCTTGCCTGTGTTGGCTTCTTAATATTCGCAGCGCGTGGTCGTAATCATATTCATTAACTACAACCGACGCCGCTACGAATCTCAATGAAATTTTCTTCATTTTTAGGCAACCGCTGTCAACGGTGAGAATGGTGCCGTCGGGGTGATAGTGTGTAACAGTTCGTCAAACTTGGGAAAGAATTGCATATTGAAGGCATTAGCGTCAATGTTGTCGCGATTTCCAAAGGTTTGATCCGAAACAAAAGGTGCCTTTTGCAAGGGAATACCCGTGAAGATGTCCCCATCTTTGTGCCCTGTGATGGTGTTGTCCTCATGGATCAAGAACACCTCTACGTCTTGGCACTCCAAATCACGCAATGCTGCGATTTGGTCGCCATGCAATTGGTAGAAGTTACCGCTAAAGGTAGACGGGTCACGCCCTAAGCTAAACAAGACGCCATTGGGCGTTTCATTGGCGCCACCAGTGGTCAACTCGCCGCCAGCTTCAATATTAGGTGCCCCTAACCGACGCACTGGCGTATTGACTACCTTGGTGTCGTCGGTAGCATTCCACAGCACCGTCCAAGGTGCCTGTGTGTCAGGGTCCATGCCTGAGATTGTGGCAGGCAGATTGTTGGTATTGTCAGCAAGATCAAACTTGACTTGCCCTCGCTTGACGAACCAAAGGCGCTGCGTTTGACCGCGTTGCTTGTAACAGTCTTTTTCAGGCGGGGCAACTAAGGGAGTTCCTGCGCCACATGTGCAAGCGCTCATGAATTGAAGAACTTGAGGAAATGGATACATGGCGATGTGTGTTTGTGAAAAAATATAGATTAGATAGTATGTTGTGTGTGCGTGTGTTATGCGAAAATGTAAATCCCTTGCAAGGATACTAACGAACTTCCTGATGCATCCCTAAAATTAAAGGTTGCGCTAAATTGAGTGCCAGGGGCACCTAACGGGGATGGATAAGGGTCAATTGACCAACCGACGTAATAAAAAGCCATTCTTCGCTTTCCGTTTACTGGCGTTACGTCTTTCAAAACAAAGGTTGTCAAAGATGGCGTATTGCTGGCAGACATCAAGTTTACTACTTCAACATCAGCTATATTGCAAGTGTAGTCGTTGTCAAATTCAACAATAAAAGCGTGCTCAAAGGTTGAACTAGTAACCCTTTGTTGTTGAAGTATGGTGAAGTCGTGATTATTGGGATCCCCGTAACCAGCAACATTAGGACCGAGGCCACCGATACTTGGCAAGTCTGTCCCTCCGCAAGCCGTAAAAACAGGACTGGGATTCAAGTGCGCTCTAATCTCATTGATTAGTGAGATGTCAGCGGTGGTTAATGATGCAGAGTCCCAAGGCAAGCTACTAACAGTGCCCAATACAATATCAAACGAATCCTGCGTAAAAGGAGTGCTCAAATTCTGCTCCAAGGCCGTTTTCATGTTGGCAATGGTAACGGGTGGCGTCAACGTACGAAACAACTGAAATGCCCCTATGGCAAAACAGGTTTCTACTTCGTTTTCTCCTTGATAAGCTACTGGTAGCAACATTTCTTGTGTGTTTTTTTTTGCATTCAGTAATGGCAGCATCTGCCTTTTGGCAGGAAGCAAACAGTGTGAGCGATGCGACTACAATTAAAGCATTCTTGCCAGATAGCGCATGTGCTCGTATGGTCTTTAACTCTTCCTTGGTGTTTCGGCCTTCTACTTGAGATCCAAGCGTAAAAAGGTCAATAAGCGCACCGATGCCAAATACACCTCCTGTAAAAAGCCAAATCAAACCTTTAATCGGTTTTCCTAGATAAAAATGGTGGAATCCAAGCAGTCCGAATAGCCCGACAATCCAAAGCAAGTAAGCTGTTCCTTTTGATTTCATTGAAATTGAATTGTAAGTATTAATTAAAGTGATTAATTGGTCTGCATTTTATTCGTATAGCGCAAACCTTGTATGGCGTAACGCATGGCGTCCATTGCGTCGTCTTTGCCTATTTTCTTGTCTGGTTCGTTGGTCAATTCCCCTGTCATGGGATCTTTGAGGTATTTGTAAGACTGCTGCTCTAATCGAAACGCTGGATTATCGACTATGCAGAGGTCCTCAAAAGATTTGACCAGAGCAATGCCATCTCGGACGCTGTTTGGTCCTTTCCTAGCGGCTATTACTCTTTTATACCCCAATCTACGCAAATGAGCAATCGTGTCAGGGCTCGCGGCATCTGCCATGATGAACTTCTTGCTTTTCTTGAGATTGCCCAACCCGTGCCGTTTCGCGGCTTTTTCTATTTCTTTGGCGATGTCTGGGGCCAATAAGCCAGTAGCGTAGAAAAGCAACTGTACGTATAATCTCCCATCAGACACCACGCATTTAACAAAAGCCGTTTTGCTGTTGCTAAACCCAAAGTCAAGCCCATAGGACACATCCGAGCTCTCTGGCAATTGATCTACCCATGTAACATTTGGGTAAATTATAGCTTCTGTGCTTCCAGTTTGACCATTGATGTAAACCTTCCGCCACTCTGGATTGTGTCGCCCCTTTGCGATAAGCTCACGCTTAGTCTTTTCGTCAACCCCAGGATTATGCGTGAAGTTGGAAATACACAATTGCACGTGACTTTTGCCGTGCATCTTGTGATGATACCAAAACGGAGCATCTGAGTTATAATCTATGATCGTACAGACCTTAGAACGAAATTCTAATTGCTCAGCAACTGCCCATCCTATGCCATTTGCCTCGTTAACAAATGTAATATGGCGTTTGCCGCTTTTAGCGTCCTGCCCATCCTTGAACGAAGCAAAACCAATAGTAGCCCCATTGTTAAAGGTAGCTATTTTATCTGTCTTGTTGTATTTGTACTCAAAGATAGGGCGCAGTGCTGGTGGAAAGTCATCAATAATGGCCCGTATAACGGACTCAAAATCTTTGATGGCTCCTTTCTTTAGGTTGGGTACGTCTTGACCAACTATCAAAATAGACAGCGGCTCCCTTTTGCCTTTCTTATTGTAGTACTTGTAAGCAATTGCTGCAAATACAAGCGCTTGGATAATGGAGTAGGTCTTTCCGCTCCATGTTCCCCCTTGATGTGCTAAGAACGTTTTCTGTCGCTTCTTCTTATGCGGATCAACCGCAAAGATAAAAGCCAATGTCGTTACAAAGACGACGCTTTCTTTAATCGGGTTGTCTAGTAACAGTCTCCCCGAATCAGAAGGAGCCCGCTCACCCCATGTTTGCAATGCGCCACTTTGCGCTGTATTACTCCTCTTCATCTTTGAGAAGGTCTTCGTGCATCTCATCCAAGTCTGGTGCTAAATCCTCGGCTTCTTGCTCAGAGGTGGCTAATTTGGCGCCTTGTAGTACTTGGGTGCCGATGTTTAAATTTACATCTGGTATACGGTCTCCTGACTCGTCAAAGTTATCAGGATTCAGCTTCCATTCGCCTTTGGATCTGTTTGCGAGCATCCATCTCAAACTATTTGCATCTGGCGCTTTATAGTATGCCTCTTCCCACTCTTCTACTATTTCCTTTTCTTGTATTTTCGTGCCGTCAGGCAAAACCGAATATATCTTCCTAACAGTTTTTTTAGGTATACGCTCTACATGACCTTCGGCTACCTTTTTAAGATTGCCTAACAGAAAAGGCACAGATACCTCTTCCCCTTTTTGTATAGCCTCCGCAAACTCCAAAAAATTTAGCTTCCATTGATAAAAAGTCGATTCCGATATTTCAAGAGTCTCGTAGATTTCACGATGGGTGCAACCCTTTGAGGCTAACTCCTCAGCCCTTTTGGCATAGGATTCATTGTATTTTGACGGACGCCCAAGTTTAGCCTTCTTTGTGTTCTCGTCCATCAATCATGTTGTTTTTAGTCTCAGTAAAGTTTCTGTAAAAAGCTATGTTGCTTTTCAGGATCGTATTAAGCTCACCAAGTTTGCCAAACTCATATTTTAGCATGGGCAACTCAAAACCAATTTGGTCTCTTATGCCCTGACAAGTGCTATCAAAATGAGCTTGAATAAGTTCTTTGAATGCTTGCGCATTGCTTGGCTTGCCATTTTTTATCAAAGTCAGTATGTCAAGATCTTTGCCAACATCTAAAACATCATCTACGATCAACTTACTAAAAGCTGCTGGGATGGACATCTTACGAACGACCAAAAAAACACTTCTAAGTAGTGTTATATGATCGTAGATTTGCGTCAATTTCAGAATGGTTTTCTTGGTGAAACTTTTCATAATGATAGTAAATCTACTAAAATTAATAGTAAAAAGAGAATTTTGCAAACAATTACTACCTAACACCCTATCAAAGTGATCTCTGTTCTAGGATTTAAGCCGTACCATTTTGAGAGATGGTTGCACTGTTGAATGAGTGCATCGTCTTTGTAGACGAAGGGAAACCCGTCTTTCTTGTCACCCAAGCAATCGAGTGGGAGCTTGTTCAAGTTATCCATTACGTCTGGGCGAGTGGTCTTAGGTATGAGGCCACCTATTTTAAGCCATCGACTTTTGCGTTTGTGCTTGAGCTGGGCTTTGGTCGGTGGGTGGATGTAGCACACGCTATCAACACATACCCAATTCATGAAGGGCTCAAAATCTTTCGGCAGCTGCTGAGCAACTTGGTAGCGAATCAACCACTCCAAGTCTTTGTATTTTTTGGGCTGGTAATGGCGTCCATTTTTACCAGACCGAACGGATTGCTTGGCGACGGGGTCAATGTCCAGAATTATGGTGATGCTTCTCATGATTTACGGATAATCGTCTTTAGGTGTCCCTTGGGCATTATCTGGATCAAATGGTTTTGGGTCATCTTCACAGAGCAACATGCCCCAATGCAGCAGGATAACCCACAGCAAATGAATGATGCTTCCCAATATCCAGAACGCCACACCGAGACCCAAGCTCTTTTTAAAGGATTGCCCCAACATCTCGTAGTAAGTGCGGCTGCTCGACGCTATCTTGTCTCGGTACCACTGTCGGTTTTTGCTCTCTTCTTTCTGTGACTGGTAATCGTCTAGTACTGGCATGATGGCTGTTGATTCCTCCTGAAAATGGCATCGTCTTTCCCTTCTCACAAAAATCGGCTATTACATAGTGGATAAAGGCGTACTTTGTAGGATGCACAAAGCAACGATTTGAAGGGCTGTGAATGCGAATTTCAGGCATTATAAAATTATCATCTTTGGACATAGTGAATTGTTTAAGACTGGGACCACACTACTAAAGCCGCGACAGCAATCAGTTAGGCGCGGCATCAGTCTGCTGTAGTCTTTCATTGATTTCTTTGTTAGTGATTAAGCCAAATCTATATTTATACCTGTAACACAAAGGAAATTCATTCCAGTAATTTGAAGTTCGTTTAAGCGCCTCAAGGACTTGCACTGTTATGAAAAAGTCTTTATCGCCTAAGGCTACTAAATCGCCGACCTGTGGATAATAATTGAAATCCGCATGAATCAATTCACCGTCATAAGGCGGGGCGGTCAAAGCATGTGCTGCCTTGTAGCCTTTCTTTTTGAGAAACCTAATCCAATCGGCGTGCTCTTTTTGGCGTTTTAAGATATGGTCCACGAACCCCTGAGCGCGGGCGTCATTCACTTTTAATCCACTCAATAAATTCTCCTTCATTGCTTCTTGCTTGATGCACGTCCTTCAAAATCCAACTTCACCCAAATCACCGCACCTTGAGGAATGTTATCACCCCCCTTGATGTGCTCTTCCATGCGTATTACTCTAGGCATAATTACTATATTTAATCATTAACACCGCCCTCGCCTCTCTTAGAAGCGCACTTTTGGGCGGTTTTCTTGTTTGAATATCTTGCATAAACTTCCTCTATCCATTCCTCGCGATCGAGCGTATTTTGCCTTGACTCAATCAAAAGCAAAGGAAATATGTACTCCCAAAACAAACCCTTTTCCCCGTGCTCCCAAATAATCTTGCCCTTTATGTTCACTCCAATAAAAAGCAATTCTATCAATTCTCCCTTATTGGGCTTTAGTGGATAGTAGATGTGTATGTCGTCAGCCGTTAAATCGTCGAAAAAATAAAGCCATATTTTATAACCATCTATGCGGTCGCATTCAGATTGCTTTATGCTGCCCTTGTAGTGCCAAAAATAGCAATTGGGCTTGTATCGCCCATGCGAGTAATAAAGATAAATCGGCTCCGACTCATTAACAAGACTCTTGAAGTTATCTTTTTCTTCGAAATGAAACACCAGCTCATTGAGATAATTCATGCTGCTGGTTGGTTTAAAAATCGTTCAACTTCTTTTTTCATCAATTCGTGAGCTGCTGCAACTCTTTCTTCTATTTGGTCGCAAGCCTCTTGTATTTGCTCCACCTCGATTACATGTAAGGCCCTGTGAGGACATTTTTCAGAATGCAACAGCCTTGGATCAAAGCTGCACCAATAAGCCCCGTCAGCTCGCATCAACCACATTTGATGGATTAATTGCCATGCCTTTTGTTTGTCGAATGCTAGCAGCTCTTCGAGTGTGTTGATTTGGCAATGCTTAAAGTGATTGGTTGGATTGTACGGGCACTTGTATTCCGCTGGCATACCATCAACCACATCATCAGGGGAACCGCCCGTTGGCAGCGACTCAGACGCAATGAACTGCAAATCTTCATCATCCTTAAACAACAACCTTGGATGCAAGTAGGTCTTATCGAACTGCTCTGCTGCGATAGGCTCCCACTCCTCACCCCATTGGATTGCAAGGCTTGACGCAGAAGGCGACGGAACCCCGTAGCACACCTCCTGAGCTTTGGCGGATATATAGGTCAATCCAGATGCCGAAAACTCCGACTTGGAAGATCTGGGTTTTTGCATCAGCTTGTAAATTTCGGATGAAGTAAACTTGCCGAGGCGTAAATCGTGCCACTCCTGAGTCCTTTGCTGCCCATAATAGAGCACCCTATCCTTTAGCTTTGGCAATGGCATCTTGTATGGTTTTTTGCTGTTGAGCTGTTGGCTTGTAGTGCTTGAGCAGGGCGTCCATGCCCTTGGCAATGGCAAACTTAATGGCATCAGGCATGTTCTTTTCTCCTATCGGCTTTGGGCCATTGGATTTATTCGCTGTCTCCACATACATTCTAAAGCGGATGCCCCCTACTTGCTTTTTCCCAAAGGTTACACCGTGTTCTATGTATAGATACACCTGCTTGCCTTTCCAGTCCTTGGCGTGCGGAGATTGGAAAATTCGCTCAAGCTGCTGGAATTTTTCCGTACCCAACAGCAAAGGCAACACCTTGTGTTCTTTGAAAAATAGAGCTGGCTTCTTTTCTTCTACCCCACGATGGGAGATAGTAAGCTTTTTGATATCCTTGATGGTTACAAGCAGACCATTTTTAGTGAGCCGGCCTTCATCATTGAATACCTCAAAGTGGTGCTTCCCCAAGAACTTACTTTCCATATAAGTCTTCCAATGCAATTCTGGGTTTATGGATGCTGTCGTTACTTTCATGATGCTTCTCTATTTTAAAAACGAGGGGCTTTGCTGCGGACTCCACCCCTCTAACACAAACTTTATTTCTTTGCCTTGATTAGCTTTTGCCTCTTTCTCGTTCACCCGTACTGGCGTCAAGCCACATATGATATACTTGATTTTCCGAGTCACTATGCATCGAAGACCTCCACAAGGCCTTGGTGGCATTCTGAGCAGCTTTGTGCGAGTTGAATTCAAAAGGCCAATCATCCAGATTTTCGTCCGTTACCACTAAAGTGTTGCCCTCAATTCTCGTGTGAATTGGACCCTCTGCCTGAACAAACTTATCTTGCTCTTTGAAGGATTTTTTGCCTGTGTAATAGATGTTAAAAATAATTCTCATGCTACTTCTGCTTTTCCGTTAAAAAATAGGGCGGCAATCACTTGAGAGGCGACCACCGCCCGAAAACTCCATTTATAAAAACCTAAACCAAATTCTAGTGGTCCCGCTCGGACTCGAACCGAGGACCACCCCGTTATGAGCAGGGTGCTCTAACCACTGAGCTACGGGACCAAATGCAAGCGGGTAGACCACACCACTTAAATGACATATCCTTTGGTTAAAGAAAAATAGAATAGTCGAACCCGCTTGCTGTTTCTTATTGCTTCTTTGCCTCGGTTGTAATTGCTGTTGACATGGTTGTATCTTAATTGTTCTAAATGTATGCTCTATTTCTATCTACTTCTACCCGAACTGCTTGAATACTAGCAAGGTCTGAGGGGTCGGGTAATCGTATTCCTGCTTCCTTAGAAGACCAGTTCAAAAACCGATCAATAACCAAGCTACATTCCTCTTTGGTCAAGTCCGACCAGCTTCTAAGATCAGGCCGCATCTCCCCTGTCTTTCTATTGGCACGCTCTGTGACAAACACATCAGGACAAACTAGGCGCTTTACAATCTCCTGCTTTACATAGTCGGTTGTTTCTCCGTATTGCAGCGCGAAGTAAGACACGATCAAATGGAAGTAGCTGTTTTGACTTAAGCTCTTCTTGCTCTTGTCGGTCAAGTCTACCAAGGCACCGCGCTCGTATAGCTTCGCAAGGCGATGCTTGAAACGGTTTTGGTCTACTATGTTGCTTAGGTCGTAGAGCATTGCTTTGTTATTAGTTGCACGGGCTGGACTCGAACCAGCGACCTCTGGGTTATGAGCCCAGCGAGCTACCAACTGCTCCACCATGCTATTTTGCTTGCTACACCCATGCGGCAACTTCTTCGCTCGCATGGATCTCAAATCACCACGAGACACTTTCCCGTGGTGGCCGCTGGTTAATTATTTTCTAACATTTTCAAAAAAGTATCACCACCAAACTGCCCATGAACAAGTTTTTTCACTTCAGCCAAAGGCATTTCAAGTGAAGAAATATTTCTTGTTCTTAAAAAATCAAGACATCCAACTTTACAAGCCCCTGTAATTAGCCTATACTGAGCAAGCGAAACAAACCCAGTCCTTTGTATCTCCTTAATGATTTGGGAACAATCCGCTGATTCTTGCATTATTTTAAACCTACAATCTTCAACAGCCTCTTTTAGAGATAACCCATGAGCTGTAAAGCCTTTCTTCTTAGCAACAAACCTTTTTCTGGCTCCTCTGGCATCACCTAAGCTTTTCATACCTATATAGGTACACAAGTAAATAGTGTAACCATTTACTTCCCTAGAACTATCAACAGACATTGCGTTCATGTCAACATTTATGATAGGTCTGCCATCAAGCAAAGAAGTAATGCTCGTGCCTCGCAAATACAGAGAGCCACCTACATGCAAGCCATCAGGCAAAGAAGTAATGCTCGTGCCTCGCAAATGCAGAGAGCCACCTACATGCAAGTCATCAGGCAAAGAAGTAATGCTCGTGCCTTGCAAATCTAGATAGCCACCTACATGCAAGTCATCAGGCAAAGAAGTAATACTCGTGCCTTCCAAATCTAGATAGCCACCTACATGCAAGCCATCAGGCAAAGAAGTAATGCTCGTGCCTCGCAAATCTAGAGAGCCACCTACATGCAAGTTGTTATTGATAGTGCAGTGCTTGCATCCAATGCTATTAAGGATTGACAAGAACTCCTGCTTTATTTCGTTACTAGTTTCCATAATTCTGTTTTTTACGATTCTCAAATCACCACGAGACACTTTCCCGTGGTGGCCGCTGGGTGTTCTGGATGCCAACATTGCGGCTGTGCTGGGCTTGTTGCACGCTTTTACGTGACTGACAAATAGTATGTCTTCACTTTACTCTTCTTTAGTCTTTAGCTTCCACGCGCGAACACGACCTACATCACACATCTTCACATATCGCCCTGTGGTAAGTAGATCCAGCGCAACGGACTCGCGCACTAAAGTAGGCTTAGAGCCTTTTTTATTGCATCCGTACCAGTATCCGTACTCTTGAGAAAGTTCATTGAAATACTCTTGAGACCTCTCATAAAAAACATCCTGTTTATGGTCTTGCGAATGCTCTAAATAATCTTCCATCTGCTGTTTGATTATAGGTTCAATGTAATGCTATTCAATAAACTGGAGTAGCTTCTTACAATTACTAATCAATCCCATGTTGTGAATCAGGCACTGATCAAAAAAATCAAACGAAAAAGGCATAAAACCCGTGACTTCATAGTAGCCCATATAAAAGGCATCAACAGTATTTTGCAGAGCTGTTGTGATTTCATCGAAGTCAGCAGAAAAAGCCTTATTGATAGACTCAGAATGGTACTTAACCTGATTCTTAAAGGAGGGCGCTTTCATGGCATCCTCCAAACTCTGCACCTTGCGAGTAAACATACTAATTTTCAAGTCTGTAACCCATTCGTTTAATTGTTCTGTCGTTGGCATCTTTAAAAATTAAGTCTTTTTATCTAAATATAACAACTTTAGCCCTAACCGCACTAGGCAGCAGGGCAAATTTTTAATTCAGGCAAGGCAGTAGCCACACCATGCACACAAGGCGCACAGCGGAACGTATGAACCTGACCACTCGGCTTCAACTCGGAAGTTAAGCACACTTCCACATCGTCAAACGCTACGTCGATAAGCTCAGCGATAGCATCCCAATTGTCTTCATCAACACTGTCAATGTCAACACCAGCAGCCTCTGCCAATTCTTCTAGATCGAAAGAAGCAGTGGCAGAGCGAACAAATTCCGCGTCGCTAGTTTCAACGATACAACGAACATAGCCGTGGCGCACGTTGATAAATTCAACAAATGAAAGCGTGTTATCATCTTGGGCGGTGGGTGCGATGTGTTGCTGAGTAGTCATGATGCCGTTGTTTTGTGTCTCTACCTGATTGGTATGTTACAAATGTACGGCATTGTTTTTTATCATCCAAATTTTTGGATGACTTTGTTTTATTTTTTTAGATCTAGCACCATTAAATCTTCATTAACATTAATGCCTAACCACCCACAAATCTCGATATACCTCATCCGATTTAGGTTAGAGTTGGTTTTCCATGATCTAACTATTATTCTATAAGAGACACCTTCTGGCGGTTTTTGGTCTTCTAAGAATTTCATCCAACCTTTCTTAAATTCTGAACGCTTCCTAACATACGTATAGTCGTTCAATCCATAATTTGTTAATAACGGCTTAGACAGCGCCTTTATGGCATTGCACAAGTCTTCTGTTGCTTTCTGTTTCATAATTCTCTGTTTGTTTACACTATAAAGGTAATCCAATTTTTTGGATAGGTAAACTTTTCTGCAAAAATATCATCCAAAAATTTGGATGATACTGAAACATGCCCTATATTTGTATCAACAACAAACCACAACACAACTACACAAACAACAAATCGTCATGACTACCACAGCACAACACATGCAAATAGCAAAAACAATTCAGCAACAACTAGGCGGCAATCGCTTCATCGCCATGACAGGCAGCAAAAACTTCATGGCTACACCTCAAACAGAAAAAGCATTTGCAGGACTGCGCATGGACCTAAAACCGAACCAAAGCGGCGCTAACCGTTTGCACATCTACTACAATACGCGCACCGATAGCTACGACATGTACTTTTACAAAGGAACCCTCAATAAAAAAACCTTCGATTACAAAATAACCAAAGAACAGCGCTTTAATGATGTCTATTGCGACCAATTGCAGTGCGTTTTTACTCAAGTGACGGGAATGTACACAACGCTAGCACCTGTACTACTTGCGGGGATTTAAAGTGGATTGTTTCAGTATGCTAACTGGCATAGAACACACGATTTTCTAACTTTTCAACGATGTTATCATGGAAAACAACAATGACAACATCACTCCAACCAACTACCCAACCATTATTGGCTACCTCTTAGCCGCATTACTAACAATAATTTTATACACCATGTCCGAGGCACAAACAGCACCGCATCAAGCACTAGACGACACTTACCAGCAGTTGATAGAAATCAACAATAAAAACGCACACAGACCAGTACACGCCGTAGACTTGGATGCCCCAAAAGGGGCAGTAGCTCAATGGGTTTACACCAACAAGAGACTTCAAGCTATCGCCCACGGTGCTGGCTTGCAATACTGCCTGATGCAGCAGTACGAAATATTTATTGCAGAATACCCCAACGAATTACCAATAGAGTACCTGCACTCTAGCGGATACTTGCACACATTGGGAATCCAACAAGGGAAATTCGTGGTACATACTTATGCTCGACGCCCAGAGGACTCCCTGCACCCTGCCACTCCAATTGACACAACGTTCCTGGATGACTTCATTGAGAAACACGAGGATTCCTATTGGTGGATCGTCCACCCTCAGAAACGTTTCTTCTAGATTACATGCAGGATTTTATAAGTTTTCATTAACTTAGGAATCCTGCCAACCTATCCATTTCCTTGTATAGGTTATCCCACTTCCTTTTTCTTTTTCTTGTTCATATCCCTAAAACCATAAACAAAAACCATGAGTGGATTTGTCAAAATAATGCGATCAGTTTACGGAACATGGGTGCATGGAAAGGACCACTATTTCCGTGCATGGGGCGATATTTTAGCCCACGTGAATTACGAAGAAAAGCAAATAAATGTAGGTGGTCAACACCTAATTTGCCGAGAAGGACAGGCGGTTTATTCCCTCGATAGCTGGGTGGAAATATTTAATTCAAATAAGTCAAAAGGGTGCTATAAGTGGAATAAGAACAAAGTTAGGCACTTCTTAAAATCCTTAAAATCAGATGGATACATAGACTTAGAAGGCATGAAAAACACCACAATTTTAACCCTAAAAAAAACACACGATTTCCACACGATTTCCACACACCAAAACACACACCAAAACACACGGACAACAACCGAAGAATCAGTTGGTTATGAAGGCTCGCCACACACCAAAACACACACCAAAACACACGATTCCCACACGATTTCCACACCAACTAAAGAAAGAAGAATAAAGAATAACTCTTTTAAAGAAAAAGATAAAAAAGAAAAACCCGTAAAATCCAAGCAGGACGCAGAGCCAAAAAAAGTTGCGCGAAAAAAAGGTAATGTTTGGGATGGTGTGGAAGTGCCCCCTGAGTTTGATGATGAAGTTTTCGCCGCTTTCCTTGAGTTCATGCGCTACAAGCAAGAGCGCAGAGAGCGCTACAAATCTTCTAGAAGCATCAAGACCCTTTTCAAGCAATGGGCGAAGGCAATTCGAGAACATGGCAAGCAAAACTTAATTCTATCCATTGAACAGACTTTTGCAAATAATTGGAGCGGAGTCTTCCCCAAAAATCACACAACCAATGCACAGCAGCGATCTAACAACACAGGACAACAATCAAGCAGCGTTACAGCCGACCTCCTTAACGAGTTCTCAAGCGATTACTATCAGCTCGACAGCGAAATTGACGGAGGCCAGCATTGACCAAGTGGAGAAAATCGTACGAGCTAGCGCTTCCAACATGCGGAGCACCCTCAAGTCTGGCAACGCCAAGTCGATGGCTCGGCAAGACACACTCCTCAAAGCCGCGATCACGCAAACCTTGAAAGCCTTCACGGGCATCAACTTTTCAGCGATGCAGGATCTGGTTCTAGTTGGGCGCGGGGAAGACGGGGCTCCAATCAAAAAATCAGAGGCTTGGCTTTTTGTCTCGGAATGCGCCGACTTCATCAAAGAGCGTTTTCCAATGCTTGCGGTTCAGGAAATCAAAGAAGCGTTTTCCCTTTGGGCCTCGAAAAAATACGATGCAAATTGCACGGCCTACGGTGGCCGCCTTCCAATAGGCGACATCGGGAATGTGCTAAGCGCCTATCTCAGGTTTAGAAAGTCCGTGCTGGGCACCTACAGCCAGCAACTCGATTTACTAGAAGCTCGCAGCAAGGACGCAGAAGCTGAGCAGAAGAACAAGCAGGCCCATGAGCACGTCTTGAAGGAGTACCGCGCCATGGTTGAGCACTTCACCCAAACGGGCGACTTGTCAGAGATTGAAAAGCACATCAAAGCATTCTGGGGTAAGATCCTAGTGCAAGAGCTTGGGGTGATTGAGTTCTCCCAAGAAGAGAAAGCGGATATCGTGCAAGAGGCAAAGGCTTTTGTCAAAAAACAGACACTCGAAAAGGCCAAAAATCCAGATTTGCCCAAAAACGAGCGGGAAGATGTTCGCAAGATGGTCCATTATTGGCAAAAGAAGGCTGATTTAAGCGCGTTTCGTGACAAATACGACCCCAAGTCCATTGAATCAATTTTAAAGCCCTTAGAAGACGGATTTAAGGAATCGAGTTTTAAGGACAAAGTTGTCCAAAAGTATTCGACGCTGATCGTGCTTAAGGGGATTATTAAGGAAAGTTTGAAAAAAGAGTAACATGGAAATGCAAGAAGAAAACCTAGCAAAAGGAATGCATGATGGAGAAGTGCTATGGGTTTGCGACCTACGGTATAGGGATTATGCAGACAAGCCGATTAGACACATCAAGCCAACAAAGGTGTTGGTGAGATCGAACAAAAAGCTAGAAGGCAAGAAGAAAATATATTACAGCGACAGCCATTTTGTTGCCTTTGGCAAAGGCGATAAGCTAACCAAGAAAGTCATTGCCCTATTCGATAACACAGGATACAAATGGCGTACAGGCACTTCCCTTCGTTGTTTTGATAACGAGCAAGAGTGTATAAAGTGCTACAATCGGCAAGTGAGGGATGCTGTTGCTGGGATGATCGTGTACAGGGATTATGTCTTAGCAGATATTAATCAGAAAATTGACAAAACCACTAATCTAACTATACGACCATGAACAGAGAATTATTTGACAACGCTCTAGCGCTTATAGCATCCTTTGACGAGGCAAGCGTCGAAATAGGGCGCATGCAAATTGAGACACAAGGCACAGATGCCCAGAAAAAACACGCACAAACGCATCCTTATGTTTCTTGGCTGATGAATGGGGATGAGGACAAGATTGATCACGCGCTAGGCTTGCTGTTTTATCAGGACAAAGCAATGCAAACTAGAGTGGCAGGGCGTGTTATTGAGTGGTTTTATGAGTGGAGTGCGGGCTCTATGGGAAACGTACAGGACACCAAGGAAATGCTTGACTATATAGACTTTCTGCTAGAGTGGGAGCCTTATTTTTACTGCGAGCTACAGGGAATAGCAAGTGATAGAACTTGGCACCTATCAGAAGTGTCTTTTTTTTGCTGCGACAAGGATAAGAGCAACTATACGCCATTTTTCTATGAAGATGCCCCGAATAAAAAGTACGAACATTGGGTCGAACTTAGCCCCGTGCGCATAAACACCAATAGCGATTGCCTTACAACAGAACTTTGGGACGCAATAAATACGGGGCAAGAGGTATTCCTGAGCAACAAAGGCGAGGCTGTTAGGGTGCTTCTCAGCGAATCAATGGATGAGCTTGATGTAGATAATCAGAACAATAAATTGAGGATCCACGAAAAGGAATGGATAAGCCTACCATTTTAAAATCAATAAGAATCATGAACAGAGAATTATTTGACAACGCAAAAGCACTGGTTGAGTCCAGAAAGATTGAGGCCGTCGAGGTCGCCCTTCAAACGGTGTATGGTCAGGGGACGGATGCGCAGAAGGCAGAGATTGAGGAGATGGCTGTTGTGTTGATGATGGTCAATCGCGACAAGGGTTGCATTAAATGGGCGAAGTCGCGCCTCGAAAGCACTCAGTTTGTAAACAGCACAGTTGTGATTCACTCCATCGCATCTTTGCTGCTTAAAACATCCCAACAAAGTCTGAAATGCAGCTTAGAAAGGATGAAGGATCTCTGTGGCATGTGGGACGCTATGAGTAGATGCGAATTGCCCGAAATGATTGATCTAGTGCTTGAGGGTATCATGATCCAGAGAATCGTTTGCTACTATGAATTAGTGATCACTCAGACGAAAGGCTCGTGGAACTGGAGCTTTAAGCCTCACCTGAATACGCCATTGGGAAAGGTTGTCATAATCGACAAAGTAGGCTGGATTGATGACGATATAGATGTTGGAAGCATAGCTTTTTTGTGTCGTGAAGTTTTGGATCACATGCCAAGCTATGTAAAAACCGAGGAAGGCTACACCCTCAAGGTTGAGCCGCGACAGCAATGTATTGCTTATGTGTGTTTTTTAGATGGCTCACAATTAGAAGTAAGCTGTTAGAATAACCATTTACCATTCATTACCACGTTTACCGTTCGGTAATAAAAAGTAAACAAAAACCGCCCTGCTCCAAATGACCCAGCGCGATCTTGGACGGGATAATGGAGAATTATGAGTGAGTATATCAACGAAATAAAGCAGCTTATTAAAACGGGCGAACAAGAGAACATTGCATTGGCTGAACAGCTTTGCGTTGGGCAGGGGCTTGACTTTATTCGCTTGGCCACGCCTTTTGTGATCAGTGCAATACACGAGCAAGAAAAGCCACACCTTGCCTATGTGTTGTTTGAAGCAATGCACCAATACCACCCTCAATGCCGAAATTACCTAAAGCGAAAGCTATTGAATCTGTACAATTCCTCGGAAAATTTAGAGCAGGTGGCTAAATGGCACGGCCAAAACTCTAAAGCACTAAGACACAAGTCATACGTTGAGATCAATGACATTTCATCAGCTTACATGGCTTATATAAGTTGCCTTATTGATTCATGCAGAGCCCTTAGCGATCAGCTGGGAAATTGGAATGACTTTCCACTAGACGAGTCAGACGTTATAGACTCATTCAAATAACCAACCATGATAAACGCACAACGACAACACATCGACCAATTCTACGCTACGCCACTAGAAGTGGCACGCAAAGCCTTAGAGGGCATTGACCTAAAAGGCATCAAGACCGTACTAGATCCAAGCTGTGGCACAGGCGCCTTCTTGGACCAACTGAGGATCTATCAAGGCAAGTACT
>NZ_JABSPU010000018.1 GCF_013214815.1 Gilvibacter sp. | reverse complement strand
GGTTAAAGAAGAAATTCTGGTCAAAGTTAGCCGTACCATCCCATCCATGTTGGATTACCAAGTTCATTTAGGGAAGGACAGTATGTTCAACACGCCTTCTGTATTTGCAGTATTCACTTCTATGTTGACCTTAGAGTGGTTAGAAGAGCAAGGCGGTGTTAGCGCTGTAGAAAAGATCAATAACGATAAGGCGGCCTTGTTGTACGGGGAGATTGACCGAAACCCACTCTTTAAAGGTTTTGTTGCAGATGCTACAGACCGATCCACTATGAACGCCACCTTTACCATTAATGATGAGTCGCAGACCGATCGATTCAACGCCCTATGGCAAGAAGCCGGAATTAACGGTTTGAACGGACACCGCTCCGTAGGCGGTTATCGCGCTTCTATGTACAATGCTTTACCGCTTTCAAGCGTACAAGTATTGGTAGATGTGATGCAAGAATTTGAAAGAACAGCATAATATAAATTAGCAGGAATAATGAAGAAGATTTTAGCCAACGACGGAATTTCGCAAAGCGGAGTCACGGCTCTAGAAGCCGCAGGCTATGAAGTGATCACCACTAAGGTGGCTCAAGAACAGTTAGAGAATTATATCAACGAAAACCAGATCAGCGGTTTGTTGGTTCGTTCAGCGACCACAGTACGCAAAGACCTGATTGACGCATGCCCTAGCCTAAAGCTTATTGGACGCGGTGGTGTTGGAATGGACAATATTGATGTGGATTATGCTCGTGACAAAGGACTGCATGTGATCAACACTCCTGCAGCCTCGTCAGCTTCTGTTGCCGAATTGGTATTTGCTCACCTTTTTACGGGAGTGCGCTACCTCTACGATTCCAACAGAAATATGCCCTTAGACGGAGACACAAAATTCAAAGATCTTAAAAAGAACTACGCTAAAGGCGCAGAACTACGCGGGAAAACCCTTGGAATTATTGGTTTTGGACGTATTGGTCAAGCTGTGGCAAAGATCGCTATTGGCTGCGGAATGAATGTCTTAGCTCATGATAAGTATACGGAAGCTGCAAGTCTTCAATTGGATTTCTTTGACGGGCGTTCTATGGATTTTGAGATCAAGACCATCGCTATGGATGAAGTACTGCAAAAGTCAGACTTCATCACTTTACACGTTCCTGCACAAAAGGATTACGTGATCGGCAAGGCAGAAATGGATCAAATGAAAGCAGGTGCTGCCTTGATCAACGCTGCTCGTGGAGGAGTCATTGATGAAGTAGCGCTGATTGACGCTTTAGATAACGGCAAGCTCTCCTTTGCAGGTTTAGATACCTTTGAGGAAGAGCCCAAACCGGCCATCAAAGTATTGATGAATCCAAAGGTATCATTGACACCGCACATTGGTGCAGCTACCCAGGAAGCGCAAGATAGAATCGGAACCGAATTAGCAGATCAAATTGTGAGTTTGCTCGGTTAAGTGTATTTTGTCGGTTAATGTTATCGCTTTAACTGATTGATTTTGAAAATTTAAGGTGAGGTACTGGTATTTGTACTTCACCTTTTTTAATTTGTAGTCAGAAATAATTCACTAAACAATAATCATGGAAGGATTAATGGATTTGCTTCAAAGCGACATGGGTAAACAAATCATAAACGGGGTTAGTTCCCATACAAATGCATCTCAACAACAAACGCAATCAGTACTCTCAATGGCTTTGCCAGTACTTATGGGAGCCATGAAGCGTAACGCAGCTTCTCCAGAAGGTGCTGAAGGCCTTATGAGTGCGCTATCTGGAAAGCACGATGGAAGCATCTTAGACAACCTAGGCGGACTATTTGGCGGTGGAGTTGATCAAAGTGTTATGGATGACGGTGCCGGAATTTTAGGACACGTATTGGGAGGTTCACAACAAAACGTGACTTCTGCTCTTTCGTCTAAATCGGGCTTGGATTCTAACACGGTAGGCAACATTCTACAAATTGCTGCTCCTATCCTACTCGGATTCTTAGGGAAACAACAGCGTCAACAAAATGTACAATCAAGTGCTGGTTTGGGAGATCTTCTAGGTGGATTAATGGGCGGCGGCGGCTCTCAACAACCTAAGCAGCAGTCAATGATCGAATCTTTACTTGACGGTGATGGTGACGGGAGTATTTTAGACGATGTAGCAGGAATGGTTTTGAACTCTGGAGGTAAAGGCAAAAAAGGCGGCTTAGGAGGATTGTTAGGCGGACTCTTCGGAGGGCGCTAACAGACCGCTACAAATAGTATAAAAAGAGGCTCCTGGCCTCTTTTTTTTTATTATGACATTCAGAATTAATTAGGTTGACGGTATATTTAGTAAATTTACAATCAATTAAAAGCTAAGATGAAATACCTTCTAGGATTTATACTCACCGGTCTTCTCATTTTCAGTTGTGACAGTTACAAAGGGCCGTCTAGATCGGCTCGTGACGGGGCAACTGCCAACGACACGGTGCGTATTGCCAATGACAGCCTAGATTATGAGATCATCATTATTGAACCTGGCTTTTACAATTGGTTGGTGACTCAATTTCCAGAAGACTATTATACTTTGAGCTTTTTGGAGAACAGAAACTTATTCTACGTTCAAGAGTACAACCGCAGAGTAATTAATCCCAACCAGTACGATTCACAATTGTATTTATGGCAGATCGATTATCAGCCCAATGTCAAATACGGCAAAGAAGTGAATTATTTACTCTACAACTGGTTCATTTACTTTCAACAGACCTACAAGCAAAAACTGTGATGGACAAGCTAAAAGCCCGTTGGAACATTCAAGACAATTGGCAATTGACGGTAATTTTTATCGTTTTTGCGATTACTGGAAGCACTGCTGCTAAATTTGCGGGACCATTGGTGGAATATTTAGGAATCACCAAGGAGAGTGGAGCTCTGATCTATTGGCCCGCGCGTATCCTATTGATATTCCCAATTTATCAGATTCTGTTGGTGTTCTTCGGATGGCTTTTTGGTGAGTTTCAGTTCTTTTGGAACTTTGAAAAGAAAATGCTGCGCATGTTTGGACTGTTTAAAGAGCGGTAGTCCGTTTATCACCAGTACTAAAAAGACATATACAAAAAAAACTCCCGTCCTGTAATAATACAAGACGGGAGTCTTTATAAGAGCTTTTAACTAATTACTGTACGTTCAATACGAAAGTTAGATCGAAGTCAGTATCTCCATCGTTAACTCCTGTATCAGCAGTTTTGATATCTGGCTGGTGCTGAAGTCTAACACGGAAAGATCCTCCTGTAGAAGCAGCAGCGTTTGTAGTCCAAGAAGTGCTAAGACCTACTGGGTTCCCATTGTCATCAGTATCGTTGTAGTTGATAGCGTCAGCGGCATCGTCAAAGTTTCCGTTTCCAGCTGGGTCTGCAAATACATCAGTTGTGAATGAGAAAAAGAACTGGTGCTCATCATCCTCTTCTAAGATTTCCTCTCCGATGTCTTCTACATCAGCAGGATCCAAAGCGTTAAGGATAGCCATAGTCAAAGTGTAAGTCGCATCAGCAGTAAGCGTGATCTCGTCGTTCACTTGTAATTCTTGGATACCTTCTCCATCAGGATCTACAGCAGTAGCAGTTACTACGTCAGTAGCATCAGCATTGTTGGTAAAGATCAAAGAAACAGAAGTAATTACTTCTACTTCATTCTCCTCTTCTGGAGCAGCATCATCGTCATTGCTACAGCTTGCTGCAAAAACAGCAACAAACAATAGAGCAATTAGTCTAAAATTCAAAATTTGATTAAAGGTTTTCATTTTTATTTGAGATTTGATTTATGAACTTGTTATTAATTTAAATAGTAGTGTAATAGAACGGTTTGTAACGTAATTTATTCATGGAGCTCTTGTTTTTTTGTTGTATTCATTAAAGTCTGATGTTATTTCCATCGAATTTGTATTTA
Organism: Gilvibacter sp.; assembly: GCF_013214815.1. Taxonomy (GTDB): domain Bacteria; phylum Bacteroidota; class Bacteroidia; order Flavobacteriales; family Flavobacteriaceae; genus Gilvibacter. The sequence continues at coordinate 42,262 of NZ_JABSPU010000018.1, read as the reverse complement.
AAAACTGTAATTCAATGAAAACAGTATGTTTATTCCGGGTTCATCGGCAAAATACCTGAACTCGTTTAAATAGTTTCTATAGCTGTTGTTTAATACATTTTGGGCTGTAATACTGCCGCCTAAGTTCTTTACTTGGAAACTCCACTGCATGTCGAGAAGGAAATAGCCTTCAGGTGCATCAATAAAGTCAAATATTTCAGAATCCGTATCAATTTCCACAGTTCCTTCTACCAAACTCTCAGGAGTCACTGTTCTCGGAGCTTGGAACTGCTCAAATGTGTAGCTCGGGCGCAGTCCCCAGGTACTGTCGTCAAAAATCCAAAATCCACCTTGCTCCCACTGCAACTCTAAATTGGTAGAAATTGGTGGTTGTTCAATTAAGGGTTGATCGTCACCTATATTTCTAGACCAGAGATAACTCAATCCATAAGTTGAGGATAATCGCTCACTGAAATTGTGTTTCCAAGTATAATCCAATCCTATAAAGAGTGCTTCGGCTTGATCGATAATGAATGCAGGTTGGGGACCTCTAATACTACCAAACACGCCAATTGGACGCTCATACACAAAATTGTCAATGTAATTGACGTATCCAGTTAGTAAATGGGAATTATTTTCAGAATTGGTTCGGTATTCTGTGGTAAGTTTATATCCGCGTTCCAAGTCAACATCACTGTCTTCTAACAATACGACTTCACTGGTACTCAAAGTTCCGTTATCATCAGAGAATCGAAGTAAACCAAAGGTAGAACGATAGCCTTGTTGTCCAAAACTAAACAACTCGGCAACATTAGGTGTTCTAAAGGCAGACCCGACATTGGTGCTCAGAGAACTGTTGTCGGAAATATTCCACAGATACCCTAAGGATGCTGTGAAATTGGTAAAGGTATAATTGTCTCTAAAAATATCTTGATCGGTCTCACGTCCTCTCACATCGTTGGTCTCCCGGTCAAAACGAACTCCAGCCTCAAAAGTGTCATCCCCTACTTCTAAGGTTTCAATAACAAACACACTGACCCGTTCGGTATTGTAGTTAGGAATAAAAGGAGTGGTGAGTGTCCCTGGGTTATTATCATTATTCTGATTGAAATACTGAACACCAATAACACCATCAAAACCCTTCCAATCGGGATGTTCCCATTCCAATTGGTATTCATAGGTAACCAAGTCCAAGATAATAATTGGGATCTCCTCCGGCCTTCTTACATCAAATTCGTTACGTCTGTTTTGTTGAATTCCCGCGTGAAAATGGAGTTTACCTCCATTTGAATAACGCCAATCTATACCCACCTTTGCCAGTTGGTGTTCTGTGGTTTGGTTGGGTTCTTTAACATCATAGGTAAACGGATTGATAATTATAGGTTCATCGGCGTTGATCGAATTGATAAACAGGTCTGGGCTTCTTGTTACAGAAGAACGCAACAAACCGAGGTTTTGGTCGATATAACTGTAATAGACTTTAAAGTCCCAAGCATCAATATTGTATCGAGCGCCCAAACTAAAGGCCGTTTCTTCCTTTCCGGTATTGGATAGGTTGTAATCTGGAGCCTTTCTATCACCAATACGCGCATAGCTTCCATTAGCGAAATAACTGAAATGCTCACCGCCTGCTCCAATTTCAGCATTGGCATTGTAACCACGACCGTTGGTTTGATATCCTGCTCCTACTCGCCCATAAAATGGATTGTAAAGCGCTAAAGGATTCGGCTCAACTAATATGGCTCCACTGAGTGCTTCTGGTCCAAAACGAACTCCAGCAGCACCTTTAATGACGGTAATTCCATTGGCCGCATTCATGTCGATCTCTGGAGCATGGTCAGAACCCCAATTTTGGAACGCATGCTTAATATCGTTGTTCAGAACTAAAATTCTGTTTCCAGACAAACCATGAATAATCGGTAATTGCACGTTGGTACCTGTCGACGCAAAGGTCACCCCTTCTAGTTTGGAAAGAGATACCGCCAGTGATTGGGTTGAATTACTCAGAATGTCATCCTTGCTCAAACGGCTTTGGGCTATGGTCTCTGTGCCTTTTTCCTTAGCAGCTTCTACCTTCACAGTAACTTCATCTAAACTAGCCACAGTCTCTTCTAAGTAATATGTTGGGATTTCACCGTCCTGTCTTGTGGTGGTGAAATTTGCTTCCTTATAACCCAGCACATTGATGGATATGCTAACGCGGTCCGGGCAATAATCGGTCAAAACAAAACTTCCGTCTTCCTTGGTTTGGGTGTAAACATTCGTGTTAGGAACGTTGACCGTTGCAAAAGCTACAGGAGCATTGGTCGCTTTGTCCAATACTTTCCCCTCGGTACAACAACTGCAGCTTTGCTGCTGTCCTTGAACAGGCAAATTAAATAGACAAAAGCCTAAGCATATTGCAAATCTTAGTTTGATAATTCTGGAATTAAATAATTAAAGGGTGGCTGAATGATAATCAGCGCTCAGGTTTAAAAACAGGATCTTTGGACGTATTACAAAGAGTGCGGCGGAGGCCTGCTGTAAAGATGTGAATTGATTTCCTGCTTGGCAGCGGAAACCACAACCCCGTGAATCTCTTCTTGAAAGTTTAAAATTTCCTCCTTCAATTCAAAGGTAGTCTCTAAGACTAGAAAACCAAGTTCTTGCGAAGTTACAAGGTGTTCGCAGAGTTCACAAGCCATCTCGTGGCCATCACTATCTGCATGATGCGTAACCTGATGTATTGCAAGAGAAGACACCTTGAGCACTACAGTGATCAGCAGTATTGAAAAGAAAAAATAGTTTTTCAACTTCATAGCGTGTTGAAAAGGTAATTTATAGTTGTCTTCTTTAGGATTTTTAACATCCTGCTTACAAGTTTGGCAAAAATAAGTTAAGCTTTAGACAAAAACAACATAATATCGCCTTTTTCTGTAACTTTGTAAAACTGGGTAAACTTAGTAAAACCGCGGGTTTTAGACTCCGCTTAGTGCGTTAATCCCAAGTTAAATTTTTAATAGAAATTAGAATTATGAAAAAGAGTCTATTCTACACTTTTGGACTCCTAGTAACCTTAGTCCTTTTTGCCTGTAGCAATGATGATGACGGAGGTTCTACAGAGAATCAACTCGATGATGTTAATGTGACAACTTTAGTGCTGACCTTAACTCCGGAAGGCGGAGGAACCCCAGTGATCTTTACTTCTCAAGATTTAGATGGTACCGGACCTGGTGAGGCAGAACTAACTGTTGATGGAACGCTAACAGCAAACACCTCATATACAGCTACCATTGTATTTTTAAACGACGCTGTAGATCCTCAAGAGAATCAGACAATTACTATACTCCAGAATCCAAATCAGTTTCAAGTATTCTACATCAGTAGTGATGCGCTGAATCTTAATCCTATTTACTTGGATGGAGATGGAAACGGCAATCCTCTAGGAGTACTTATGGGCTTTGAAGCCGGAGACGGCAGCTTTGGAAACTTGACAATTTCATTACGCCAAGATCCTAACAAACCTAATGACGGCAGCTTATCTGGAGCTGGTGGCACCACGAGAATTGAAACTACATTTACAGGAGTAGCTATTCAATAGTACTACATTAAAAAAGCTAAAAAGCCCCTTCAAAACGAAGGGGCTTTTTTATTAGCGGTCTGCTCTAACTTTTATGGGAGTCAACTCTCCCGGATCTTCACTGTTGAACACATAGGTATATAACCACATCAAAGTGAAGGTGGGTATAAAGTCCAGTCCAGGGATAAGCTCCTCTAGAAATACAATGACAGAAGCCATCTTTCCTTGCTTTCCTGGATACATTTTATTCATTTGCCAAGCGGCTATCGGCGCCCAAACCAGATCAATCACAGTTCCAATTCCAGGTAACACCATAGTTACCATTCCTGCAGCATCTAGCACCAATCCCTTGGCCAGCATTTTATATTTTAATTTACGCATAGGTATTTTTTAGTTCATTTATAATCGAGCAATAAGCGTACCAAATTTTGGAGCTAAGAAAGCTCGTTACTGATCAGACGCGAAAACGTCTTGTTTGTTTCAATACTAAAGATCTCATTTATTCTTCTAAGCTAAACAATCCTGACAAACAATTATCATTCTTTTGACATTTCCTTGGCTTTATTTAACGTTTCCTTAGTAGCCCTCCCCAATTGAGCAGAGTAGCTTTGCTTGCAATCAACTGACGACCTCGCGGTCCGCCGCAAAAAAATTTAACTGTATGAACTTGCGTAGCTTAACGTTATTGTTGCTGCTTATACCTACTCTATCTCTGTGCCAAGTCCGCAAAAACCTTGAGGCTACACGGATTGACACCCCTCCTAAAATTGACGGAATTCTAGACGATGCGATCTGGCAAGAGCTCCCGGCTTTTAACGATTTCAATATGTATGAACCTGGGAATGAAGGAGAGATCCCTGACGAATATCAAACCGAAGTTAAGTTCGCCTATGATGACAACTACGTCTATATCGCGGGCTATATGTATGATCCGAATCCGGAGTCTATTTTAACCCAATTCTCCCAACGCGATGAGGTTTTTGTTCAGGCCGATGTATTCACGGTAGCACTCAACACCTATAATGACGGAATTAACGAAACGCGCTTTTACATTAACAGTGCCGGAGCTATTGGAGATGCCTTTGTGTCTAACGGCAGAACTGATTTTAGTTACAACGTTGTTTTTAGCGCGCGTACCTCAATGGATGACAAAGGTTGGTATGCTGAATTTAGAATTCCTTATAACGCTTTGCGCTTTCCTGAGATCGATATTCAAGATTGGAGCATAAACTTTTACAGACGTCTTCAAACTCAAAATGAGACACATACGTGGAACTTCATTGAGAACAGCGTGGGTAATGAAACGCAGTACAATGGAACGGTGAGTGGTGTTCAGGGGATCAATCCACCACTAAGATTGACCCTTTTCCCCTTTGTTCAAGGTGTAGCAACAACATTTGATGGCGAATCCGAAACAGAATTTGCGGCCGGAATGGACATTAAATACGGGCTCAGCGATAGTTTCACTTTGGACGCTACTTTAATCCCAGATTTTGGGCAAGCCGCTTTTGATGAAGTCCGATTGAATTTGGGGCCCTTTGAACAAACCTTTGGTGAGAACAGACAGTTCTTTGTTGAGGGTATAGAGCTTTTTAACAAAGGAAACATTTTCTTTTCCAGACGAGTAGGAAACGCTCCAACAGGAAGCGTTGGCCCCTTAGACGAGAATGAACGGATCATTGAACAGCCTTCAAAAGTTAATCTGCTCAATGCCGTAAAAATTTCAGGGCGTACCAAAGAAAAACTCGGAGTTGGATTCTTCAATGCCATTACGGAGCGCACTTTTGCCCGTATTGAAGACACGCTCACTGGAGAACGCAGAAGGGTACTTATTGAGCCTTTGGCCAACTACAACATCTTTGTGCTGGATCAACAGTGGAATGACAACTCATCCATATCCCTGATCAATACGAACGTACTTAGAAACGGAAACTTTAGAGATGCTAACGTGACTGCTTTAGTTTTTGACGTTGCCGATAAGGCCAATACTTTCAGAACCTCTGGACGTGTGGTGGTGAGTAATGTAAATGAGAACAACGGCTTTAAAACGGGTTTACGTACTGAGTTTGATATTTTTAAGACTAAGGGGAATTGGCGTTATAGATTCGGACATGATTTTGCAAACACCACACTAGACATAAACGATTTAGGGCTAAACTTTAGAAATAACTTCAACAATTTTGTGGTTGGAGGGAGTTATCAAATCTTTGAGCCAACAAAGACCTTTAACTTTTACAGGATCAATCTAACGGTGAGACACCGCCGACTTTATGAACCTGATGTACAAACGGGGAACAGCATTTTTACCAATGCCTTCTTTGTAACTCCAGAGCGCTTCGCTTTTGGTGTTGACGGTAGTTACAATACGGAGAGTGACGATTATTTTGAGCCTCGTGTAGCGGGGCGATTCCTCACCTACCCGTCTAATTATGGTTTTGGCGGATTTGTCTCTTCCGACTTTAGAAAGAAATTTGCCTACGATATAAACGTCGGATACCGCAAATGGGATGCTGAGCAACAGTATCGTTACAACATCAATGTTTCTCCGCGGTACCGCTTCTCGGATAATTTCTTGGTGGTTTGGTCCACTTCTTTATCTAAGAATGAGAACAACTTTGGGTGGATCTTTAATGACGATAATGGCATTGTCATAGGTCAGCGAGATTTAACCAACCTGGAAAACAGCCTTACGGCGAGTTATAACTTTGATCCCTATAAGGCGCTTGACCTGCGTTTTAGAAACTTTTGGAGTACAGCAAATCACAGTGACAATGTTTACTGGATGCTAGAAGAAGATGGCTCTAGAACACGCACAGATTATGATTTAGCCAATAGAGATCCCGACACCAATTTTAATATTTGGAATTTGGATTTGAGCTTCCGTTGGCGTTTTGCACCAGGTAGTGAGGCTACACTGCTCTATCGCAACCAGATCTTCAACGTGACCGATATGGCTAGTTTGAACTACTCTGAAAGTTTGGAATCTCTCTTTGAACAGCCAGCGCAGCATACCTTGTCCTTACGCATTACCTATTTTGTAGATGTGAATAATTTTGGAAATTGGATCTAATTGTCTCTGCGGATTGCATCAGCCAATTTAATGTTCTAATTTTACGTTTTATCATTCGGTAGATGATCCAAGCAGTAAATCTTCATAAATCTTATTCAGACCTGCATGTCTTAAAAGGTGTGGATCTCTTGGTAAAACAAGGGGAAATAGTTTCTGTTGTCGGAGCATCAGGCGCAGGTAAGACTACTTTATTACAGCTTTTGGGGACTTTAGACCAGCCTGATGAAGCGACAACTAGCCTAAAGTTTCAAGATCAAGAGCTCAAAGGAATGAATAAGCGCGAGCTCGCTGAGTTTCGCAATAAGCATTTGGGATTTATCTTTCAGTTTCACCAATTACTTCCAGAATTCACTGCTTTTGAAAATGTGTGTATTCCGGGTTATATCGCTGGGACACCAAAGGCAGAAGTGCAGCAGCGCGCTAAAGAGCTTTTAGATCTGCTCGGACTTCAAGATCGCTATGATCACAAACCCAGCGAACTCTCCGGTGGAGAACAACAACGCACAGCGGTTGCACGGGCTTTGATCAACAAACCTGACCTTATTTTGGCTGATGAACCCTCCGGGAATTTAGACTCTGAGGCTGCGGATAAATTGCACAAACTGTTTTTCGAACTTCGTGACACTTTAGGCCAGACCTTTATTTTGGTTACTCACAATAACGAATTGGCCGATATGGCTGACCGAAAACTTACCATGGTAGACGGTAAGATCGTATAATGAATCGTAGCGAGCTCAAAGCATTCTTAGATGAAAAGGCGGCTTACTACGAGCAGCCTAGCTTTCTGGAACAAGACCCCATTCAAATCCCACACAGATATACCCAAAAGGAAGATATTGAGATCAGTGGTTTTTTAACAGCTGTCATTGCTTGGGGGAATAGACTGAGTATCCTCCGCAGCGCCGATAAAATGATGCAGATCATGGGTGACGCCCCACATGATTTTATTCTGAATCACGAGCCTACGGATCTTGAAAAGATCGAAGGTTTTGTGCACAGAACCTTTCAAACTGTAGATCTCAAGTACTTCCTAAAGGCCTTGCAGCAACTCTATCGTCATCAAGGAGGCCTAGAATCTACCTTAGCAAAACACTATAAAGAAGCCGGAGAACTGCAACTGGCTTTGAGCTCTTTTAAAAAAGAGTTCTTCAGTTTTGATCCTCCTGAGCGGAGTTTAAAACATTTACCAGATCCGCTTAAAGGTTCAGCGGCAAAACGCATCAATATGTATTTGCGATGGATGGTTCGCTCCTCGGCTAGAGATGTTGACTTTGGGATTTGGGATCAAATTCCTGCTTCTGCCCTCTCCTGTCCGTTGGATGTTCACAGCGGTCGTGTTGCCCGTGCTGTTAAACTTTTGAAGCGCAAACAGAACGATGCAAAAGCCGTTTTGGAACTGGATAAGGCACTGCGACGTTTAGATCCGGAAGATCCTGTGAAATACGATTTCGCGCTATTTGGCCTGGGCGTGGATGAAAAATTCTAACCCTTCACTGACAGTATTTACTGCTTTCTGCGACTTAAGTTACATCAGAGCAATCCTTCTGTTGAGCCTAATGGCCCTACCCTTTTCCGTATTGAGTCAGAATATGAACAACGAGCGCCTGCAAGAGATTCTTCAGGTAGAAAGTGATTCGGTTGTTGGTGCCAACGGGCGTTGGCAAATAACTTACAAAGAAGCACCCATGCTGGTACTGACAGACCAGACCAATGACCGAATGCGAATCATTATGCCTATTACTAAAGGGACCACACTCTCAAAAGAGATGCTGCAAGCCTGCTTAACGGCCAATTTTCATACGGCTTTGGATGTCAAATATGCTTTGTCTGACGAACTTTTATGGGCAGTGTACATACATCCTTTAAGTCCGTTGACAGAAGGCCAACTCAAAAGTGCGCTGGCCCAGGTATACTCTGCTGCCCTGACCTTTGGCACTACATTTTCCAGTACTGATCTATTGTTTGGTGGTGGTCAAATTCCAGAGGATCAGCCAGATCCGAGTCCGGAATTAAACCCTAAAAGAGGCTGATAGAATTAGCCTGCTGGCTAAAAATGTTGCAGGGAAGTTAAAAGCGTTCCTTCTCGCTATCAAAAGTGTATCTTTGAAAGCAATACGCTTTTTTACTGCGCTAAATGCAATTCAAAAACCCGGAAATCTTTTACGGCCTACTTCTGCTACTGATCCCTATATTGGTACATCTGTTTCAATTGCGGCGTTTTGTCAAGGTGCCATTCACCAATGTTGCTTTTCTAAAAGAGATCCAACTTAAGACCCGAAAAAGCTCTAAACTCAAAAAATGGTTGGTACTCGCCTTGCGTTGTTTGGCCTTAGCAGCTCTTGTAACCGCCTTTGCCCAGCCTTTCCTGTCGGACAAAACCGAAGACCAACAAGAAGACGAATTCGTTTTCTATTTGGACAACAGCTACAGCATGACTGCTCGAGATCAGCAAGGCACGCTTTTGTCAAAAGCCGTGCAAGATCTTTATGACAATCCGCCTTTGTCTGGAAGTTTTAGATGGTTTACTAACAGCGACGACTACAATTCAGATACAGAAGTTGACTTTAGAAACAGCTTGCTAGAAATCAGCCCATCCTTTAAACAATACAATTACAAAGAAATACTGCTTAAAGCCAGCGGTATGTTCTCCAAAGAGGACACGCGTAAAAACCTGGTTATATTTTCAGATTTTCAAGCCAATGCTTTTGGGACGATGGATTCCTTGCCGGCTATTGATATACAGGCCGTAAAACTAGAAGCCCAATCCTTGGCTAATGTGAGTATAGATACTGCATACATTCAAGCAAACATTAACGGAAGCGCCGTTTTAAAAGTAGGCCTAAGTGCCGCTACAAGAAATAATGTCAATTACCCGGTTTCCTTATGGGAAGCAGAGACACTGGCGGCCAAATCAGCCGTTTCCTTCGATCAAAACCTAAAACAAGAAGTAGAGTTTCCTATTGACTTGAACAAGCCATTTTTAGGCCGATTGAGTGTCAATGATCAAGAACTGGAATTTGATAATGAGCTCTATTTTGCACTCGGCAAGAAGACTGCCATTAAAGTGATGAGTATCAACCAAGCAGATCAATCCTTTTTGGATAAGTTATTTCCTCAAGGTGATTTTGAATTAACCCATTTCAATTACGCAGCTGCAGATTATAACGCCATCTTACAACAAAATGTAGTTGTGCTGAATGAATTAGATCGCGTTCCCGCAAGTTTGGTCACAGCTCTGGAACGCTTTAAAGAAGAAGGCGGCGTGATTGTTGTGATTCCAGCGGCACAAGCAGATCTAGCAGAGTATACCGCTTTATTACAACGCCTGGAGGCAGGAACTTTTTCTGAGCCCGTCAATCAGCAGCGAAAACTCAACACTATAAATTTTGATCACCCCCTGTTTAGTTCTGTATTTAGTAAAACTGTGGACAACTTTCAATATCCAACAGTCAACACCTTTTTTGATCTGACCAGTGGCGGCAATGACCCTTTATCACTTGAAGGAGGAAATCCATTCTTGGTACAATTCAATAGTGTTTATGTATTTGGCGCGCCTTTGAGCAGTCCAAATTCCAACTTTAAAGAGTCACCGCTTATCGTCCCTACATTCTACAATATCGGGCGGAGCGCACTCCCCTTACCGGTCCTTTATTATGAAATCGGGAAGAGTCAGCAGATCGGTTTGCCAATTTCCTTAGGGGAGGATCAAATTGTAAACCTAAAAGGAACCGATCAGGATTTTATCCCGCTTCAACAACGCTATGCCAATAAGGTAGTTTTGTCTACAGAAGCAGATCCGGCCTTTCAAGGACATTATTTTGCCATGAACAAAGCCGATACCGTGGCCATTCTTCCTTACAACACGTCAAGGAAAGAAGCAGATCTTCAAAATTACAACACCAATGATTTAAGGGGTATTAACTTCTTTAATTCTGTAAAGGATATGTTGTTGGAAATGAAGCAACAAGGACAGCAACGTCCGTTATGGCAGTGGTTTGTGATCTTAGCCGTGCTGTTTTTGATTACAGAAATGGCAGTTTTACACTTTTTAAAGTGATGAATTTTTTAAAGATAGTATTATCTTTGCGCCGATGCAGGTGTTAATAAAATCCGCAACCATTCTAGATCGTGCTAGTGATCACCACAACAAAAAGCGCGACATTCTCATTTTTAACGGTATTATTCAAAAGATTGCTGCCTCCATTGACCAGAAGGAAGCCGATCTCGTTATTGACAAGCCCAACCTTCATGTTTCTTTAGGTTGGTTTGATTCCAGCGTGAGTTTTGGTGAACCGGGCTACGAGCACCGGGAAACCTTGGCCAATGGTATGCAAGTGAGCGCTCAGTCTGGGCTGTGTCACGTGGCCATCAATGCCAATTCAGCGCCAATAACGGACAACAAATCTGCAGTGAGCTTTATTGCACAACGCACTGAAGATTCTCCGGTAAATGCTGTGATCGTTGGTGCCTTAACTCAAGGAAGCAAAGGAATTGATCAGGCTGAAATGTTCGATATGAATACTGTAGGCTGTCCGAGTTTTTACGATTACAAACGTCCAACAGACGATGTAAACTTGCTGAAACTTTCTTTGCAATACACACAACCTTTTGGTGGATTGGTACAGAGTTTTCCTCTGGAAAAAGGCTTGGCTACAAAAGGCGTAGTCCATGAAGGCATTGCCAGTACGCAATTAGGTTTAAAAGGAATATCCAGTACCGCCGAGACCTTGAGAATTCAAAGGGACTTGGGTATTTTAGAATACACCGGTGGAAAGTTGCATATTCCTACCATCTCATCTGCCGCTAGTGTGAAATTGATCAAAGCGGCTAAGAAAAGTGGTTTGGATGTTAGTTGTAGCGTTGCTGCGCATCATTTGTTATTTACTGATGATGTTTTAGAAGGCTTTGATACCCAATACAAGGTCATGCCTCCACTGCGTGATGAAGCAGATCGCAAGGCGCTTATCAAAGGCTTGCTAGACGGCACCATTGACGGAGTAACCTCAGATCACAATCCGCTGGATATTGAATCCAAAAAAAAGGAATTTGATCACGCAGACTTCGGCACTATTGGCTTAGAATGCCTATTTGGAGCAACTAATAAAGCCTTGGGAACTGAAGCAGCTGTTGATGCTTTAACTGGATTGAGAGCAGCCTTCGGAATCAATTCAACCACAATTGAGGAAGGCCAAACAGCTGACCTGAGCCTGTTTGATCCTCAAGAAACTTGGACGGTAGATGCTAAGACCCTTCCCTCCTTTTCTAAAAACTGTATCTATCACGGGCATAAGCTTCAAGGAAAGGCCTATGGAATGATCTTGGGTGAAAAATACCACTTAAACGATGAGTGATTCTCCTTCTGACAAAAGCATTGCCATAATCGCTTACATTACCTTCATTGGGACCATTATCGCCTACTTTTTAAATAGAGAGGCTAAACATCCCTTTGCTACCAAGCACATTCAAAATATGTTTGGCTTATTGCTGATCTTATTCTGTGCCCAAGTGGCCTACGGTTATATGAATCCTATTTTAGGCGATGTCCTTTGGATCGGGTCCTTTGGAGCCTGGGCCTTTAGTTTAGTGACCGCAATTATCGGTAAAGAACCTGCCATTCCTTTCTTCAGTCAAAAATTTCAAGAGTGGTTTCAGTTTTTAAAGTAATTAGCTATCTTTAAAAAGCTAAATAACTAACTAAAAACAATTTACCATGTCTGAAGAAACTACTTCAACCTCCTCGAATACTATTGCTATCATTAGCCACATTACACTTATTGGATGGATTATTGCCTTGGTAATGCATCAAAATGACAGAACCAGTTTAGGTGTTTTTTACATTCGTCAAGTACTTGGACTCTTCCTGTTGATGTTCGTTTCGAGCTTTATTCCATTTCTAAACTTAATTCTAGTACCTGTGGTATTAGTTCTGTGGATATTGAGCTTGATCGGGGCTGTTCAAAGTAAGGAGCAGTTAACCCCTGTTTTAGGCCCAATGTTTCAAGATTGGTTTAAAGGTATTTCCTAAAACAAAACCGATAACAAAATTACAGCCATCGTTTTACGGTGGCTTTTTTTATGGCTAATTTTGCCTAAGACTTAAGCATTATGGCCACATTTGCACTAGAACATTTATACCGACCAGCGGCAGACACCTCTAAAAAAGCACCATTGATTATCATGCTTCACGGCTACGGAAGTGACATGAATGACCTGTTTTCATTCGCTTCTGAATTGCCTGAGGAGTATGCAATTCTTTCAGTTCAAGCGCCGCATGCAATGCAACCCTACGGCAATGCGTGGTATGCCATTCACTGGGATCAGGTTGGCGGTGGAAAGTTCAACGATATTGAGCAGGCTGTAGCATCTCGAGAATTGTTGGGGACTTTTATTGAGCAGGCCTTAGAAGAATATCCAGTGGATCGGGAGCGTGTCGCACTAATAGGTTTTAGTCAAGGTACAATTTTGAGTTTTGCTTATGCCTTATCCCATCCGCAGCAAATCAAGTGCGTAGTGGGCTTAAGTGGTTATATCGTACCAGAAATGTATGCTGAGAATTATCGGGAAAATGATTTTAGCGGACTTAAAGTATACAGTTCCCACGGAAGTGTAGATGCTGTAATTCCAGTAGATTGGGCGCGTAAAACCCCAGGCTTTTTAGATGAATTGGGAATCTCAAATGTGTTTAGTGAGTTTCCCGTTGGACACAGAGTGGCTCCGCAGAACTTCTACGAGTTTAAAGCTTGGTTAGAAGAAAACCTTTAGTTTGGGTACATCAATGAGCCTAAGGTATTGAAGGTGATCTGTTTATCATCCTCAATATAGTATTCCATCACCATTTCTCCCCAATAGCGTCCGTCGGTGAAATCAGCAACCAACCAACGGTGATTTAAAAACTTCAACTTATTGATACGCATAGTACCGTCCATCCCTTCATACGGGATCAACGGATTTCCTTCTGATTGGCCGTTGTAGGCGTAAATGGATTCGCGCACATAGTTCTCTATGTCTGCAGCCTCAAATCCTAAAGATTCGAAATAGGTCATGGCATTGTCATTGCCCTGAAGCGTAAAGTAATTCAAAGTAGCATTCTGCTCTTGTAGCGTATCGATATCTGCTGTAAGCTGGGCGAGTTGTGTCTCTAAAGAATCAATTTTGCCTTGCTGATCCTCATAAATACGCTTTTGATTGACATACATGAATAACACCAATAAAATGGCGAAGAAGAACAGGTACATGAAAATCGATTTCTTCATAAAACAGATAAAAGATTAATTGAAGTTAAGTTCTAATTTGTCATAAGCAAGGTACACATTCTCGGGCAGGTTTTTAGATACCTCCTCATGAAAACCAAGCAAATGACTGATGTGTGTAAAATAAGTCTTCTTGGCCCCAATACGGGCTGCCATGGCTAAGGCCTCTTCTAGATTTAAATGTGTTCTGTGCGGCTCTACGCGCAAGGCACTGATCACTACCACATCCAATCCTCGCAATTTTTCAAACTCAGCGTCAGGAATGGTCTTCACATCGGTCATGTAGGCAAAATCATCAATACGAAAGCCCAATACCGGTAAATCGCCATGAAATACACGGATCGGCGTAACCCGCTTGCCTTTGAGATCAAAGCTGGTATCTGATTGGATCACATGCTCTGCAATAGTCGGTGCTCCTGGATACTTATTCTCTGTTTCAAAGATGTATCCAAACCGATCCTTAAGCGCATCAAAAACGCGCGGTTCGGCATAAAAAGGAACATCGCCCTGTCTAAAGAAAAAGGGGCGAATATCATCCAAACCTGCGGTGTGATCGCTGTGTTCATGGGTGAGCAGGATACCATCTAACTGTCGTTGCCCAACTCGCAGCATTTGTTGTCTAAAATCAGGTCCACAATCAATGACAAAGTATTGGTCATCCCACTGTAATTGTACAGAGACACGCAGTCTTTTGTCTTTGGGGTCCTCACTTAAACAGACGGGATGTGTACTGCCAATAATTGGGATTCCTTGGGAGGTTCCAGTACCTAAAAATGTGATTTTAAGGGGCGATCTCATAAATGCAAAAATAATTCTAAATTTTTTGTTACCCTATCGGTTTTAGTACCTTTGTAATACATCGAAATTGCAATGAATTATGCCGGATACCATTAAGGGCGACAAGGATTTTGAAAATATTCCTTCCATACACGCCAAATGCCTGAGGATAAACCTAAACGAGAATATTTACGGAACTTTCGCTGAGATCGGCGCGGGTCAAGAAACCGTTAGAAATTTCTTTAGAGCTGGAGGAGCTTCCGGGACTATTGCTAAGACCATGTCAGCCTATGATAAGGACTTTAGCGACGCTATTTACGGTGTGGAGGCAGACGGTCGATACGTGACTGAACCGCGCTTAAAACGCATGTTAGAACACGAGACCAAACTTATCGAGGAGCGCATCCATCGCGATAAGCATCCAGATAAGATCTTCTTTACCTATGCCAATACCGTGACTACCATTGACTTTGCGAAGAAGTATAAAGGTCACGGCTGGGTTGGAATCCGCTTTCAAACAGCTCCAGATGAGGATTATAGTGAAATCATTCTACACGTTCGTTTTAAAGAAAATGACGCCCGTTTACAACAGATTACACTCGGAACACTTGGAGTCAACTTGATATACGGGGCGTTCTATAAACACGATCAGCCTAGAAAATTACTGCGCTACCTCTACGATCACTTGCACAAGGACCAAATTGAGATAGATACGATCAATTTCTCAGGCCCTCGATTCGCTACTGTAGACAACCGTTTGATGAGTTTACAACTGATCAAGAACGGCATGACCGAAGCGATTATCTTTGGCCCTGACGGAAACAACATCCTTCCTGCGCGTATTCTTTATAAAAAGAACATTCTAGCCTTGCGCGGTAGTTTTAGACCGGTAACCAAGGTGAATATTGATATGTATGAAACGGCGCATCGCCTATTTATGCAAGAAAATAAAGTAGATCCAGATCGTTCTATCTCCATTTTTGAGATCACACTTTCTAACCTCCGTGCAGAAGGTGAGATCGACGAACGAGACTTTATGGATCGTGCTGAACTACTATGCTCTTTAGGACATACGGTACTGATCTCCAATTTCCAGGAATACTATAAACTGGTTGAATACTTTAGTAACTATACCAAGAACCGTATTGGTTTGGCTATGGGAGTTAATAATTTAGTTGACGTATTTGATGAGAAGTATTACCGTCATCTTTCTGGAGGAATCTTGGAAGCATTTGGTAAGCTATTCTACAAAGACCTGAAGGTTTACCTCTACCCAATGCGCACTAGTAAAAACGATTATATCACTAGCGAGAATCTCAAAGTACACCCGCGTATGAAGGAATTATACAAGTTCTTCAAGTACAATGGTAAGCTTGTTGATATTGAAGATTATAACGATGATGTTCTGGATATCTTCTCTCGTGAGGTATTACGAATGATCGAAGCAGGAGAATCTGGTTGGGAACAAATGCTTCCTGAAGGCATCTCAGAAATGATCAAAAAAGAAGGCCTCTTCAATTGTAGTGAAAAGGCCCTGCAGTCTTAAATCTTTCAATATGTCTTAGAGTTCTAAGATCTGAGCGGCATGCGCTTTGGTCTTTACTTTAGAAATGACGTGGTCTACCACGCCTTCTTCATTGATCAAAAAGGTCATACGGTGTATACCGTCGTATTCGCGTCCCATGAATTTTTTAGGCCCCCAAACACCAAAGGCGTTGATGACATCCTTTTCTGTATCGGCTAATAATGGAAATGGAAATTCATACTTCGTGCTGAAATTCTTTTGTTTACGCTCGGTGTCGGCACTAACTCCCACTAAATGGTATCCTTTTGCTTGCAACTCACCGTAGTGATCACGTAAATCGCAAGCTTCTGCAGTACAACCAGGTGTACTGGCTGCTGGGTAAAAGAAAACTACCCATTTCTTCCCTTTAAAATCGTTAGAATCTATTGGGTTTCCATCTTGATCGTTGACTTTGAAATGCGGAACCGCATCTCCGGCTTTTAGTGTATTCATTTTGCTATTTTTGTTCAAATTTACGCAATAATGACCAAGCAGGAAAAGGTAAAATTTGTCATCGATACGTTACAAGAGCTTTATCCGGAGATTCCCATCCCCTTAGATCATAAAGATCCTTATACACTGCTAATTGCAGTATTAATGTCAGCGCAAAGTACAGATGTACGGGTCAATCAAATAACCCCTAAGTTGTTTGAAGTTGCTGATAATCCTTATGATATGATCAAGCTCACTCAAGAAGAAATACGCGAGATCATAAAGCCTGTTGGGCTGTCACCAATGAAATCTAAAGGCATCTATGAGCTCTCTCACATTTTAATAAATGAACACAACGGTCAAGTTCCCGCAAGTTTTGAAGCTTTAGAAGCACTGCCTGCTGTAGGCCATAAAACAGCGAGTGTTGTCATGGCACAGGCCTTTAATGTTCCCGCATTTCCTGTAGATACGCATATTCACCGCTTAATGTACCGTTGGGGATTCACCAATGGAAAGAATGTAGTGCAAACTGAAAAAGATGCTAAACGCTTGTTTCCAAAGGATTTGTGGAATCAATTACACTTGCAAATTATTTGGTACGGGCGTCAATATTCTCCTGCAAGAGGTTGGGACCTGGAAAAAGACATTATTACTAAGACCGTTGGAAGAAAGACGGTCTTGAACGATTACTACAAGGCAAAAGCTAAAAAGAAAGCATAAAAAAACCCGCGGTTAAGCGGGTTTTTCCAAAGTTTAGTTTAGAAGTGCTTCAAACTTCAATTTATTATAATCTATAACACTTAAAGCCTTAGAATAATCCAGAAGGAACTTAATTGTCTCTTCTTTTGGGACCATTTTATTCACGGGGTCCCGGCGTGAGGTCTTAGAGTACATTTCTTGCATAGAACGTTGTTTAAGAGTTAATGTTCTTAAAAAACGCGACAAGTATTATTTTATTGTACTAGTTGGTTAAAATTATATTGTGCTTGTCAATCACCTTGCGGAGGTTGATCAAAGCATAACGCATTCTACCCAGTGCTGTATTGATGGAAACGCCCGTCTGCTCTGAGATCTCTTTAAAACTCATATCCTTGTACATACGCATGATGAGTACATTTTTTTGATCTTCTGGCAACTCCTCAATCAGTCTTTTTACGTCATCAGCAACTTGATCCTTAATAATGCGCTTCTCCGCATTTAAAGATTCATCGCTTAAAACAGAAAATATATTGAAATCTCCGTTGTTCTCGAATTTTGGCATACGATTGTTCTTTCTGAAGTAATCGATCACCAAATTGTGAGAAATACGCATCACCCAAGGCAAAAATTTACCTTCTTCATTGTACGCACCGCGTTTAAGGGTACGTATCACTTTAATGAACGTATCCTGAAAGATATCTTCTGCGACA
Organism: Gilvibacter sp.; assembly: GCF_013214815.1. Taxonomy (GTDB): domain Bacteria; phylum Bacteroidota; class Bacteroidia; order Flavobacteriales; family Flavobacteriaceae; genus Gilvibacter. Next base: position 24,222 of record NZ_JABSPU010000018.1, on the reverse strand, counting down.
TCTCGGTCGTAAACTTTTGAATAAATAAAACTGAATACCTTTTCCTTGTGTCTGGTAATTAGTTGGCATAATGCATTCTCATTACCGTCTATATAGGCTCTTACAAGGTGTGCGTCACTGGTTAAGTTGCGTTCCATATTAGTACTTTATTAGTCTCAAAAACCGCTAGGGCTCTGGTTTCTATCTAATTATAAAGTAGTAATATGCTATAGGCGTGTGCTTTAAAAAAGGCGTTAATGTTCGTAAATATAACAACAAACTTTTCAGAAAAGCAAAAAAAAAGTTGGTTTTTGTTTAAAACTTGTACGGACTTACCCCTATTAAAAACGGCTTTTAAGTGGTATCTTTGCAGGGTTTTTTAAAACAAAATTCGTGTCAAAAACAACCTCCGATTTTAAAAATAACATCCTTATTCAAGGCGCTAAGTTGCACAACCTGAAGAATATTGATGTTACCATTCCCAGAAATAAGCTGGTGGTTGTTACAGGGCTTTCGGGCAGTGGTAAATCCAGTTTGGCTTTTGATACACTTTACGCAGAGGGACAAAGACGTTATGTAGAAAGTCTTTCTTCCTATGCGCGTCAATTCTTAGGGCGTTTAAGCAAACCTAAGGTCGATGCTATTAAGGGAATTGCCCCTGCTATTGCCATTGAACAAAAGGTAAACGCCACCAACCCGCGTTCTACTGTGGGAACTTCTACAGAGATCTATGATTATCTCAAACTACTCTTTACACGAATTGGCAAGACCTACTCGCCTATCTCCGGAGAGCTTGTTAAGAAAGATACCGTTACGGATGTCCTGGATTATATCAAAACCTTAGAGGAAGGAAAAAGATTGCTGTTGTTAGCCCCGATCACTTTGGAAGAAGGCCGCAGCATGGAAAACAAATTAAAGGCTTTGCTGCAGCAAGGATATGCTCGTATCAAAGCCAATGATAAGGTATTGCGTATAGAGGACAGTTTGGACAAAGCCCTTCCTAAAACGCTTTATTTGGTGGTAGATCGTATTGTGAAGAAAGACGATGAAGATTTTTACCACCGCTTAGGAGATGCTGTTGAAATGGCCTTTTACGAAGGCAAAGGGGATGTGATCATTGACCCTGTTGATGAAGGCGTTCAAAAACCATTCAACAATCGTTTTGAGTTGGACGGACAAACCTTTTTGGAGCCCAATATTCATTTATTTAGCTTCAATAACCCTTATGGGGCTTGCCCTACTTGTGAGGGATATGGAGATGTGATTGGAATTGATCCGGACTTGGTTGTTCCAAATACGGCCTTATCGGTCTATGAAAATGCCATCTTTCCTTGGCGCGGTGAAACCATGAGTTGGTATCGCGATCAATTGGTGAACAACGCCTATAAGTTTGATTTCCCAATTCACAAGCCTTGGTTTGAACTTTCAGAAGCTGACAAACGCCTAGTCTGGCACGGAAACAGCTACTTTGAAGGCCTAGATAGCTTTTTTAAAGAACTGGAAGCCAAAAGCTATAAGATCCAAAATCGCGTAATGCTGTCTCGATATCGCGGTAAAACACGCTGCGGTACTTGTTACGGCCGTCGATTAAGACCTGAGGCGAATTACGTTAAGATTCAAGGGAAATCTATTTCAGATTTGGTAGAATTACCCATTGACGAGGTCCGAAGCTTTTTCCAACAATTGGAACTGAATGATCACGACGCGCAAGTAGCAAAACGTTTGCTCTTAGAGATCAACAATAGATTGAGATTCTTGTCTAATGTTGGACTCAATTATCTGACACTGAATCGTAAATCCAATACGCTTTCCGGTGGAGAATCCCAGCGCATTAACCTGGCCACTTCCTTAGGTTCTAGTTTGGTTGGGTCAATGTATATCCTTGATGAGCCCAGTATTGGTCTGCATCCGCGAGATACTGAAAAACTCATAGGCGTACTAGAATCACTGCGTGATCTAGGAAATACGGTTATTGTTGTGGAGCACGATGAAGACCTCATGAAAGCGGCAGATACCATCATTGATATTGGACCTGAAGCAGGTACTTTTGGAGGTGAAGTGGTCGCAACCGGAACCTATGATGAGATCTTAAAATCCGATTCACTTACCGCTGGATATTTAAGTGGTCGTTTAGAGATCAGTGTACCTGAAAAGCGTCGGGAAGTCACTCAAACCATCGAACTGAAAGGGGCTAGACACAATAACCTAAAGAATATAGACGTGAGCTTTCCTTTGGGAAGCTTTAGCGTAGTCACTGGAGTTTCTGGTTCTGGTAAGAGTACACTAGTGAAAAAGATCCTCTTCCCTGCTCTTCAACGTAAATTAGGAGGATACGGAGATAAACCTGGTCAGTTCTCTACACTAGAACTGTCGGAGAATGCCTTACAGAATATAGAGTTTGTGGATCAGAATCCGATTGGACGCTCAAGCCGATCCAATCCGGTGACCTACATCAAAGCCTATGATGATATTCGCTCTTTATTTGCCTCGCAGAAACTTTCTGATATCCGCGGCTATAAAGCCAAGCACTTCTCTTTCAATGTAGATGGTGGACGCTGTGAAACCTGCAAAGGAGAAGGCGTTGTGACCATTGAGATGCAGTTCATGGCTGACGTTCATTTGGAATGTGATACCTGCAAAGGAAAGCGTTTCAAAAAAGAGATCTTGGAAGTGCAATTCCACGGAAAGAATATTCACGATATTTTGACCATGACCGTTGACGAGGCCATTGCGTTTTTTGATCAACACGGAGAAACTAAGATCCACGATAAGCTAAAACCTCTGCAAGCGGTAGGCTTAGGCTATGTGCAATTGGGGCAAAGTTCCTCTACCCTTTCTGGTGGAGAAGCGCAACGCATCAAACTGGCTTCTTTCTTGATCAAAGGAGCGAGCAAGGACAAAACCTTATTCATCTTTGATGAACCTACTACCGGCCTGCATTTCCACGACATTAAAAAGTTGTTGGATTCTTTCAATGCGCTGCTAGACAACGGTCATTCCATCATTGTGGTAGAGCACAATCTGGACTTGATCAAATGTGCAGATCACATTATTGATCTCGGGCCAGAAGGTGGAGATAAAGGCGGAACTGTTGTTGCTTCTGGTACTCCGGAGGAGATCGTGCAAATCTCGGAATCGTTTACAGCTCAGCATCTTAGAGAAAAGCTTTAAACATTAGCTTTTCTTATACTTCTCATTAGTATTAAATATCTTTAAATCAATAGGTTGGCATTTATTTTGCTGCTTTTAAAGCAAACCATTTACCGCGATAAAATCCGCAGTAAACCTTAAAATGCAACCTATGAAAAGAACTATTACACTACTGTTATTTTTAAGCGTAATTACGATTACTCGAGCTTCAGAAAATCGAGAACTTCTCAAGAGTCAATAAGTTTCCTTTGTTTATGAGCAGGTTCATTTTGACATCTTTTTGGACGGAAGTTTTTCCTTTAACCTACCTGCCTCTATGCAATTCAGTTATCGAGGACAACGGGCTAAAACTGGCAAAGGCGGTAGCGCCGATCGCATGAGTGTTCATCACTCCAACACGGGTGCTAACTCTGGAAATAATCTGCTTCTAGATCATTCGGGGATCATTTACGCCATCGGAGAACTTCAACTGGAGTACAACGAACTCGGACAACTGCTTCATTTGGGAGCGATCAATTTTGAGTATGACCAAGGAAGGCTTAAACAAATTGGCGGTTTAGAAATCTTCTACAACCAAGAGGGATTATACAGTCACACTCGTGGCAGTGTTACCTGACTTGGGAGTGCAAATGATTCTGATGCTGTTCGGTCTATCTTGGATCCTTTAGATCAAAACTTAAGACCGAGAAGACGCAACATTCGCTATACCGGTTTTGGAATAATTGATTGAGTAGATGGCCTTTGAGTATTTTAAATGTCATACGTAATATTCTGTATAACAATATTTTAAAATTTTGGCACGCCCTTTGGTTTACTTAAGACAATAGCGCAAGCCGAAAAGCTTTTAGAGTAGGCAAAACCCAAAATTTTAGAATTATGAAAAAAGCAATTCTTACAGTAGGTCTTTTCCTTTTTGGAATTTCTACACAGGCAAATGTGAATACAGAATCTAAGGTTTACAATCCTTGGGGTAACTACGAACGCTATTTAAGTACACAATCAGTAAGTTTTTATGAAGATGGTATCTTGTTTGAAGTGTTCTTGGATGGCAGTTTTAGCTATGTCCTTCCAAACGCAGTACACTACAACAGACGTACCCGTGTAAACGGAAGACGCAACGCCAGCAGAAGCTTACCGATTCACAACACACGTTACCGTGGCCGCGGGCATTACCGACTCAACGTAGATCGATTTGGTGTACTGCACAATATTGGACGTACCAACATCTTTTATAAACCTAATGGTAAGGTACGATTCATAGGAGATGTTACTTTGAGATACCGCAGAGGTCGCTTGGTAAGTGTAGGCGGAATGGAAATTTTCTACAACAGACGTGGACGCGTCACCCATACGCTGGGTAATATTAACCGACGCAATGTAGTCTACGGAGTATGTGGAGTCGCAGGAAGCACTACGTATACCTTTGGCAACAGATATTTTGGCAACGGCCATTACGTAACTACCTATCGCACAGGTAGACGTTCTAGAACTCAGAACAACAATGCAGATTGGGATTTTGACTGGGATGACGATTGGAATGATGACTGGGACGATGATGAAGATGATAACAGACGCGGACGTCGCAGCCGCAACTAGTATCATGATTTAGTTGATGTAGCACTGCTCTCTTAGGAGGGCAGTGTTTTTTTATCGCTGATAATCTAGAGTTTAAAAGTTTGGCACGCCCTTTGTATTTAAGTAAGCGTAATGCTAACCAGAATGCAATTACAAACTAAAACTTAAAGTGATGAAAAAACTTGGCATACTACTTAGCGGACTCTTACTGAGTGTTTCTGGATTCTTTTCAGATGCCCGCGCAGACGACAGACGATACAACTTTGACGGATCTTCATACATCTTTGTAGAAGGTGGTGTAGAATTCTCAGTATTTCCAGATGGACAGTTCGATTTTGTCTTCTTGGGAGGAAATACCGTCAATGTAAATGTGAATACTCCTGCAGTGAGTATCAACTACAATTCTGGTTACGATTACGACGCATTTGTACAGTACGATGATTACGGAGCTGTGATTCAGATTGAAAACGTACCGATCTTTTATGACAACTTCGGACGTATCTCTAGAGCAGGAACAGTAGATATCGTATACAACAACAGACGCATTGTACGTGTAGGTGGTCTACAGGTCTTCTACAACAACTTTGGATACTTTGACTATACGGTTGGATTTATCAGCCCATTTTATAGAACCTATGTATACAGACCATGGCACGTATTTTACGCCAGACCGTTCTTTAACAACTGTATTGTATACAACTATCCGTACCGCAGATACTATGCACCAGTGCGCTATACGTATGCAAATCACCTACGCTACTACAACAATAGAGGCCGTAGTGCCTATGTGAACGGAAGACGTGATTTCTACCGCCCTGGAAGTAGAATTCACTACAGAAACGGAAGAACAGCAGCGAATCCGGATTACCGTCCGGAGCGCAGATCAGGTAGAGATGCTGTAGCTACTAATCGCGGTAGAAGCTCTAGTAGAGCAACAACGGCAAACAACCGCAGAAGTATGAGTGCGAACACTCGTGGAGGAAGCACCTCTCGCGATATGAGAAGTTCAAGGTCAAGCAATGTGCGTAACGGTAGTGCTACAAGCACACGTGGAAACAGATCCAGCATGAGCACTCGCGGGAACACCACAAACAACCGTGGAACCGTTGCTCGCAGCGGGAGCTCTAACAGCAGATCCTCTGGCAATATGCGCTCTCAGCGCAGTACCAATAGATCTTCTGGAAACATGAGATCTCAGCGAAGCACTAGCAGGTCTTCCGGGAATATGAGAAGCTCATCTTCTCGCAGCAACCAGAGAGCTACCTCAAGCAGATCTACACGCAGCAGCAGCAGCATGAACCGCTCCAGCAGATCAAGCTCAAGAGCAAATCGATCTGGAGAATCGCGGTCTAACACCCGCATGAGTTCTAGCAATTCTAGAAGCTCTCGCTCAGCAAATGTTTCACGCGGTAACAGCAGAAGAAACTCCAACGCACGCAGCACGCGTAGCGGTAGAAGAAATTAAAGATCATTTTTTGGTTGGTTAGTTAGGAACCCTTGTTATGACGGTCTATGTCTGGCAAGGGTTTCGCTTTTTAAAACGATAGCCAATTGCTCGGTAAGCACTTTTCTGTCGAATTGTTCTATGGAATTGTTTTGAAGTGCTAAGGACTTATTTTTATAGGACTTATAGGCGTTTAGAATGTAAGCTCCTAAATAATCCTCATGGAGCTGCTCATAATTACAAAAGGCACCACTACCCGACTCCTCCACCAATTGTTTGATGTCACTCCCCTCGGGACCTATCGCAAGGATGGGTCTATGCGCCATCATGTATTCAAAGAGCTTCCCTGGTAAGATTGCCCGCGTCTCTGGAGCATTGATCTCTAATAACAACAGCAACTGACTTTGATGCTGGAGCGCAATGGCTTCGCTGTGGTCTACATAACCTTTAAATTCGGCATGTTGTAAAAGCCCGTGATGAGTTAAAGAGATTTTGACTTCATCTGCTACCACACCTGCAAAAACAAGCTTAAGATCCTTTTTAAAGGCTTCATCCGCTTTGCAAAATTCCCCGAGTAGCTTCCAGAGCGACTCTGGATTGCGTTTGGCAAAAAGCGAGCCAATATGTGAAATACTGAACTTTTCATCCAATTCAGGCTGCTTTGAAGGCTTGTTTGAGGTGTCGTAACCGTTGGTGATCACCGCAATGGGTTGTTTGGTAAGCGCTTCAAACTCTTTTTTTGTCGAAGGGCTGGTAACCAAAATTTGATCAGCCGCATTTAAAACTGCAGCTTCTAAAGCTTTATGTTTTCTAGCATTCCAAGGTAATAATCGTAAGGATTTGTGATATCCAATGGTGGTCCATGGGTCTCTAAAATCAGCCAACCAAGGGATGTTTACAGATTCTTTGAGTTGTTTTCCTATAAGATGAACGCTGTGTGGAGGTCCGGTAGTGATTATAGCATCATATTGATGCTCTTTGAGATGATCCTTCAAATAATGGACTGAGGGCTTCACCCACCCTTTTCTCGCATCAGGAATAAAAAAGTTCCCACGAATGAAAAGCATTAACTTCTTAAGCAGGGAAGGATTCTCATCAATAATGCCCTTACTAAGGGTCTTAGTAGACTTTTTACCCAACCGTTTACCCAAGCCGTAAGGTTCCCATATGGGATGCTTTAAGACCTTTATGCCTTTTGGCACTTCTTGCAAAAGCCCCTCATCTACAATGGGATAGGTAGGGTTCTTTGGAATGTAAACCGTTGGTTCAATTCCATTTTCTGGCAGATACGTACAAAACTTCAGCCAACGCTGAACCCCTGGCCCACCTGCTGGCGGCCAATAATAGGTAATTACCAAAACTTTTAAGGGCTCCATGCTAGGCAGCTTCTCGGTCAGATTTTCTGTAGTTCATATACCCGAATCCCAGCAAGATCAGTATAAAGACGGCAGCAGAGACTAAACTTAAAAGGCTTCCGCGTTGCACCACTGCTGGTTCAAAGGAGAAAACGATCTCATGGGGTCCAGCTGGGAAGACCTTTGCTCGTAGGGTATAATTAGCTCTAAAATAGTCAGCGTCTTGGCCGTCAACAGTCAGCTTCCAACCGGGTTTGTAGTACATCTCAGAAAAGACCACTAAGCCCTCTTTGCTACTGTTACTGGTATAAACCATTCTATTAGGCGCAAACTCTTTAAGGCTGATGGTTGCTGTGGAGTCTACTGTAAAACGCTTACCATTTAATTGTTCGGCAAAGTTTGAATGAACCACGGCTAAGGCTTGGATTTCCTCATCTGCAGAACTCACCATTTCATAATCAGAGACAAACCAGGCATTGCCATTGGCTCCTGGATTACGCTGCGCAAAAGGCCCACCGTTATCTCCAAAACGAATCAAATAACGCACATTAAACATATTGATGATGTTCATATTGGGTTGTCCACGCAACAAATAGAAATCGTTAATATCGTTGATGCGGCCCATTTTAACTGCGGAATATCCTCCCAAGGCATTGTGGAAGAAACTCGCACGTCCACTGGTAAAGGCAGCACTGGTCATATCATATACTCTAAAGAAACCATCGGTGTCCTTTTGAATTTGAAGATCCGCACCATTGGCCTGATACGGTTGCTCCATCACTCGAGAATCCACAAAGTCATCCTCATTGACGTAGCGTTTGTCAATACCAACCAAATCGAACACTAATAAAACCGCTAAAATCCCAACAGCCACCGGCTCTTTGATAATTTGGCGTATAAGAGCAAACAATACCGCAAAACTGGCAACGACCAATCCTAGGGATCGTAAACTGTCTTCTTTGAATACAGAGATTCTATCGGCCTGAATCCCTTCAATGAGTAAAGGTCCAATCTCACCCAATGCTGCGGCAACGTCGGCATCATAAGGCGCCTCAAAATCAAACAAACTGGATCCGAAGAGGTAAAAAATCAGCAACAATCCAGAGACTATACCACCAGATAGCATTAGTGCTTTCTTGCGGCTTTCTTTGGAATTAAAGTCATTAAATAGATGATGTAAGCCAATAACAGCCGCAATGGGCAATAACAGTTCAATGATCACCTGCATGGAGCTCACTGCTCTAAACTTGTTATACAGCGGCACATAGTCTACAAAGAACTCGGTGAGAAAGGCAAAGTTCTTACCCCAAGAGAGCAATAGACTTAAAATAATACCGCCTAACAACCACCAACGCAGTCGGCCTTTGATCAAAAAGAAGCCCAACAAAGCTAAAAAGACCACTATGGCTCCAACATAGGCAGGTGCTTCTATAATGGGCTGTTGCCCCCAATACATGGGCAGCGGAACCTGTCTCAAGATATTGTTCGCATCTTCTGGGGAGATTGGTAAACCTCTTAAGGTTTCAATAAGTTCGCTTTCTTCTGGCAGGGGTTCTCCAGAACCACCTCCCATAAAACGCGGCACCAATAAATTGAAAGATTCCAGTTTCCCATAACTGTACTCCGTGATATAATCGTATGATAAACCGTTGGTAACCTCTTTAGGAGTTCCGTCTGGTTTGATGGTCAATTCGCTCTTTCCGCGCATGGAATAAGGTGCGTACTCGGCTGTGGCTAATATATTCGCACTGTTAAATCCAATGGCCAGCAGTACGGCTCCACAAAGGATCAAAACAGATTTCGTAAAATGTTGTAGTTGCTTTTTTAAGATCGCATCAATCAAATAAGCTATTCCCAAAACAACGACTAATATCAAGAGGTAATAGGTCATCTGGAAGTGGTTGGCCACCAATTCCAAGCCCATGGCAACTGCCGTTAGTGCAAATCCCCAAAGATACTTCCGCCTAAAGGTTAAAATTATACCCGCCAAAACTAGCGGCATATAAGCTATGGCGTGTGCTTTCAAGTTGTGTCCTACCCCGAGTATTATGATCAAATAGGTGGAAAAGCCAAAGGCTAGAGCGCCCAGAAATGCGAGCTTATAGTCTATTTTCATGACCAAAAGCAACACGTACATGCTCAGCAAATACAAAAACAAATAGTCTGCGGGTCTTGGCAGAAAACGCAGCGTAAGGTCAAGTTTTTTGATCAGGTGGTTTGGATAGCGGGCTCCGATCTGATAGGTTGGCATTCCGCCAAAGGCCCCATTGGTCCAATAGGTCTCCTCACCTGTTGCCGCTTTAAAGTCCCGCTGTTGCTTGGCAATCCCATTGAATTGAGCAATATCACTTTGGAAGCTGGTATCGCCTTGTAGTACCGGGCTGAAATAGATCAGCGAGGCCAAAACGAATAGAATTAAAACAATGAGATGAGGAAGCGCTTTTTTTAAGGCAGCCATAGAAGCGGATTTAAGCCTCCAAATTAATCAATTTCTTCATAATCGATATAGTCTCCTACAACCTTAGTGGCCTCTTTTTTTCCTTGTGGCTTGCGGTGTACATGTACACTGCCTTCTGGTTTAGGGGGTTGCTGTTGCTCAAAGGCTCCGAACTGTTGTTCAAAGCGCTGCTGAAGCTTTTTACTGGCATAGCGCAAAATGTAAGGTGCAGCGAGTTTTAACGCAAAACGCAGCATCAACAATACCAAAATAACGATCAAAAACGTTCTCAATGCATCCATGCACTCTAAATTTAATGTAAAGGTAGGGATTCAGCGGCTAAGAAGCCGCTAAAGAACTATTAAAAAACTAATAAATTCTGCTATCTTTGACTGCAAACCAACACCCCATGATCACCCGCCTCTGGCTAAGTTTATGCATACTTCTTATAAGTGTTCCGACCGTTCTAGGTCAATATACGGAGACCATTAATTCCAACCGACCCGGTAATTCACAAGGCGCTTTTGCTGTAGGTAAAAACGTGCTACAACTGGAATTGGGCCTCGGATTAGGACAAGAGAATCACGATCTGCTCAACACGGAGGCCAGTGCTTTCAGTATTGACTACGCCGTTCGTTACGGACTTCTCAAAGAGCGATTAGAGATCAACGCAATTGGAAATTACCAACGCAATGAGGTTACTTTCAACGACGGTTTTGTTACGGGAAACTTTACTCAAGCTAATTTTAGACTAAACAGTGTTGGAGCCAAGTATCTCTTGTACGACCCGTACAGAAAGCGTGATTTAGAAGGGCCGAATCTTTACAGCTGGAAGGCTAACAACACTTTTCAGTGGCGCGACTTGATCCCTGCAGTATCCGTCTATGCAGGTGCCAATTTTGACTTTGAGGACAATCCCTTCACGCCAGAAGATGAATTGACCATAAGTCCACGTGTGGTTATTATTACTCAGAATAACTTTTTAGGCGGATGGGTTTTTGTAACGAATATCATTGTTGATCGTGTAACTACTGAGTTTCCGTCATACAGCTATATCTTGACCTTAACGCATGCCTTTAGCGAGAAATTCTCTGCTTTTGTCGAGAATGAAGGAATTAAAAGTGACTTTTATGCTGACCAACTCTTTAGAGGTGGCGCGGCTTATCTGTTTAACAAAGACTTTCAATTGGATGCCTCTGTACTACTGAATTGGAAGGACACTCCTACCCGCACTTTCTTTAGAATTGGTGCCAGCTATCGTTTTGATATGCACGGAGAAGATGAGTATATAGAAGAAACTGGGCCTGATGGAGAACCCATTAACAAAAAGAAAAAGAAGAAAAAGCGCAACCGCCGTGATGATGTCGACGTTGAAGACGATGGCGGAAATCCTTTTGAAGACCGTCCATGATTGAAGTCAAACAAATAACCAGCAAAAAAGACCTTAAGGCCTTTGTACGCTTTCCTTTCAGCCTTTACAAAGATTGCAAATACTGGGTCCCACCGCTTATCAATGATGAGCTAGAGACCTTAAGTGGTGAGAAAAATCCTGTTTTCAAGAATGCTGAAACTCAATATTTCCTCGCGTATAAGAATGGTAAAATAGCAGGGCGCATTGCTGCTATTATCAATCATGTAGAAATCAACGAGCAAGGCAAGAAAAAGATGCGTTTCGGTTGGTTGGATATGATTGACGACATTGAAGTGACCAAAGCGCTTTTAGAAGCGGTGAAGACCATTGGGAAGCAAAATAATCTTGAATATTTAGAAGGACCTGTGGGCTTTTCCAATATGGAAAAGGCTGGGATCTTAACTATGGGGTATGAGGAATTGAACACCATGATCACCTGGTACCACTATCCTTATTATGCAGAGCATTTTGAAAAGCTCGGATGTGAAAAGCAGGCAACCCGGGTGGAATACCGCCTGAGTATTCCTCCGGAGATGAAGGAAAAGGTGAAAAAGTTCTCTGCCTTGATTAAAAAACGCTATGATCTTGAGGTCATTCGTTTTGGTTCTAAAAAAGAGATCATTCCCTATGTAGATGCCATGTTTGAGTTATTGAACAACACCTATAACAGTCTACAGACCTTTGTTCCTATTCAACAATATCAGATCGATTATTACAAGGAGAAGTACTTCAACTTCATCCATCCGGATTACATCACCTGTATCAAAGACAATACGGGTAAGCTCATCGCCTTTTCTGTAGTGATGCCGAGCTTCTCTAAGGCGCTTAAAAAGGCCAATGGTAAGCTATTCCCGTTTGGATGGTACCATTTAATGCAGGCTCAGAAAAAGAACGATACGGCCGCCTTCTACTTAATTGGCATTGATCCGGAATACCAAGGAAAAGGCGTTACGGCGATTATCTTTGCGGAAATGCAAAAGCTGTTTAATGCCAAAGGAATTACCCAGGTGGAAACCAATCCAGAATTGGCGGAGAATACAGCCGTACAACTCCTTTGGAAGGATTACGGCCCGGTGCAGCACAAGGAACGCAGCACCTTTAGAAAAGACCTATAAAAAAAGCCACCAATACGGTGGCTTTTTTATTTCATATATCAGAACTATTATTCTCCCATTGAAGCTGCTAGAGCTGCTGAAAGTCTTTTGTAAGTTCCGTTTTCTAAACGCTCGCGAATTGCCGAGAACGCTTCTAATGTTTCTTGAATATCTTCCATAGTATGAGACGCCGTTGGAATCATTCTTAGTAGAATCAATCCTTTAGGTATCACAGGGTAAACTACTATAGAACAGAATACTCCGTGATTCTCTCTAAGGTCTTTCACCAAGGCCATAGCCTCTGGAATACTTCCTTTAAGATAAACTGGAGTTACACAACTTTGTGTTGTTCCTAGATCAAATCCTCGCTCACGTAAACCACCTTGTAGTGCGTTTACGTTCTCCCAAAGTTTGTCTTTATATTGAGTGCTTGAGCGCATCATATCCAAACGCTTCAATGCACCAACAACCAACTGCATTTGCAATGACTTGGCGAACATTTGAGAACGCAGGTTGTATTTTAAGTAATTGATGATCTCTTCATCTCCAGCGATAAAGGCTCCTGTAGAGGCCATAGATTTCGCAAAAGTGGCGAAGTATACATCAATATCATCTTGCACGCCTTGCTCCTCTCCGGCACCAGCTCCTGTTTTCCCAAGAGTTCCGAATCCGTGAGCGTCATCTACGAACAATCTGAAGTTATATTTTTCTTTTAGTGCAACGATCTCTTTTAGCTTCCCTTGTTCCCCGCGCATTCCAAAAACACCTTCGGAGATCAAAAGAATTCCACCACCGGTCTTTTCCGCTACCTTCTCCGCACGTTTTAGGTTCTTTTCGATACTCTCCATATCGTTGTGCTTATACGTAAAGCGCTGACCTAAGTGCAGACGAACTCCGTCAATGATACAAGCGTGAGCGTCAACGTCATATACAATCACATCGTCTTTAGAAACCAAAGCATCAATGGTAGATACCATTCCTTGGTAACCGAAGTTTAATAAGTAAGCGGCTTGTTTGTTTACAAATGCAGCTAGCTCGTTCTGCAATTGCTCGTGCAAGTTAGTATGCCCACTCATCATACGAGCGCCCATAGGGTATGCTGAACCGTATTGTGCGGCTGCAGCGGCATCCACTTCACGAACTTCTGGATGGTTTGCCAATCCTAGGTAGTCGTTCACACTCCAAGTGATCACTTCCTTCCCGTTGAACATCATTCGATTACCGATAGGTCCTTCTAGCTTAGGGAATACGAAATAGCCTTCTGCTGCTTCTGCCCACTTGCCTAACGGCCCCTTATCTCTGTAAATCTTTTCGAATAAATCCTTTGCCAAATCTTTGCTATTAAAGTTTCCGGGCAAAATTATAAATTTATTCCTAATAATCAGGGTTTTTCCGGAATTCCTGCGCATAAAAAAGCCCCGCAAATGCAGGGCTTAAGTATTTTGTTTAAGGCGTTTATTTCACATATTGAATATTGCCTACAACCTCTTCGTGTTCTACGTCAAAGAAGCCTTGCTCCTTCATCCACTTGTCTGAGTAGACTTTACTCATATATCGAGAACCGTGATCGGGTAGAATTACCACAACCACATCGTCTTTTTTAAAGAATCCTTCTTCTCCCAATTGTTGAACACCTTGAAGCGCTGCACCAGAGGTATAACCTGCAAAAAGACCTTCTTTAGTTGCGAGCTCTCTTGCTTTATGAGCACTTTCTTCGTCAGTTACTTTAACAAACTGATCGATGCTGTCAAAATCGGTAGCCGTTGGGATCAAGTTCTTTCCTAAACCTTCAATGCGGTATGGATAGATCTCGTTCTTATCGAACTCACGAGTTTCATGATATTTCTTTAAAACAGACCCATAGGCATCAATTCCAACGATCTGAATATCTGGATTTTGTTCTTTTAGGTATTGGGCCGTCCCAGAAATGGTTCCACCTGTACCGCTACAAGCCACTAAGTGTGTGATTTGACCTGCTGTTTGCTCCCAAATCTCAGGTCCTGTACTGCGGTAATGTGCTGCAGTATTTAAGCTATTGAAATACTGGTTGATGTAAACCGAACCTTTGATCTCGCTGTGCAGTCGCTTCGCCACTTCATAATACGAACGTGGATCATCTGCTGCAACGTGCGCTGGGCAAACATATACCTTAGCTCCCATGGCGCGAAGCATATCGATCTTGTCTCCGCTGGATTTAGAACTCACTGCAAGAATACACTCATATCCCTTAATTATGCTCACCATAGCGATACTGAATCCGGTATTTCCAGATGTAGTTTCAATTATGGTATCGCCAGGAGATAAAATACCTTGACGCTCTGCTTCTTCAATGATGTGTAAGGCAATGCGGTCTTTTGAGGAATGACCGGGGTTGAATGCTTCAACTTTTCCGTAGAAATTACCGGGGATATCGGCAGTAATTTTGCTCAATTTGACAAGAGGTGTATTCCCGATGAGAGAAAGCACGTTGTCATGTGCTTGGATTTTGTCCTTCATAAATTCTGCTTAGTCAGAAGAAAGCCGCTCTTCTTGAATGATTTACGGTTTCAACCCTGCAAAGTTAAGTCAAAAATTTCAAACTACTCGGTTATACCTTCTAAATCAAAGAGGAAGGCCCAGTTTCTGGCTACTTCTTTGAGGGCTTCAAAACGCCCAGAGGCGCCACCGTGACCGGCGTCCATATTGGTGTTTAAAAGCAATAGGTTGTCATCGGTCTTCATTTCACGAAGCTTAGCCACCCATTTAGCAGGTTCCCAATATTGTACTTGCGAATCGTGTAGTCCTGTAGTTACCAATAAGTTCGGATATCCTTGAGCACTCACCTGATCGTAAGGAGAATAACTCAACATATAATCGTAGGAGTCCTTATTATTCGGGTTCCCCCACTCGTCATACTCACCAGTGGTCAACGGAATAGAATCGTCCAACATAGTGGTCACCACATCTACAAAGGGTACTGCAGCAATGACACCGTTGTAAAGCTCAGGAGCCATATTTACAATTGCTCCCATAAGCAAACCTCCCGCTGATCCTCCATAAGCGTATAAGTGTTCGCTTGAAGTGTATCCAGCTTCAATTAAAAATTTAGAACAATCAATAAAGTCAGTAAAGGTGTTCTTCTTGGCGAACATCTTACCGTCTTCATACCACTGACGGCCCATATACTGACCTCCACGAATGTGTGCAATGGCGTATATGAATCCGCGATCCAACAGACTCAAACGCGTCGTTGAAAAGCGCGGGTCAATGGTAGATCCATAAGATCCGTAAGCATACTGAAGCACTGGGTTCTTGCCGTTCTTTTCCATACCCTTGCGATATACCAAAGAGATCGGAATCTTGGTTCCGTCTGCAGCTGTAGCCCAAACGCGCTCAGATGCGTAATTGTCTTTATCAAATTTTCCACCCAGAACCTCGGTCTCTTTCATAACCGTAGATTCCTTTGTTGCCATATTGAAATCAATTACAGAGGCTGGCGTGGTCATAGAATTGTAACCGTAGCGCAAAACTTCTGTGTTGATATCTACATTTTGTGTGGTGTAAGCAGTATAAGTCTCGCTTTCAAAAGGCAAATAATAAGCCCCATCTGGATTGGCCCATGGAATGATCTTGAGTTTGTTCAGACCTTCACTACGCTCACTTACTACTAAGTAGTCTTTGAAAATATCTATATCCTCTAATAATACTGCGTCGTCATGAGCAATTACCTCTTCCCAGTTGTCCTTCCCAGTATTAGCCACAGAAGTCTTCATGAGTTTGTAATTCTTAGCTCCGTCTTTATTGGTCAAGATGTAAAAGTGATCTCCAAAATGCGAAACATAGTACTCTAGGCCGCGTTCTCTGGCCTGTATAGGTTGAAACTCTCCTGTAGGATTGTTCGCGTCTAAATATTGAAATTCAGAAGTCAAGGTACTTGTACTCCCGATCATCATATAGTCGTCTGACTTTGTTTTATACACATAGGTGTAAAAAGTGTCGTCTTCTTCTGTAAAGATGAGGGTTGGATTTGTTGGGTCATCTCCTAGCTTGTGCCTGTAGATCTTATCGCTACGGAGGGTAACCGGATCCTTTCCTGTAAAGAATAAAGTCTCATTGTCATTAGCCCACTCAGAACCCGCAGTGGTCATTGGGATGGCCTCATCGAGGATCTCACCCGTCTCCAAGTTCTTCACATAAATGGTATAGTTTCTACGGCTAACGGTATCTACCCCAAAGGCTACCATCTTGTTGTTTGGGCTCACGTTGATTCCCCTTAGGTTGTAATAAGGATAGCCTTCGGCCATTTCATTGACATCAAAAAGTACTTCTTCTTCGGCATCCAGGGAACCTTTCTTACGTGTGTAGATCGGATAATCCTTCCCAGTCTCGTAACGCGTCACATAGTAATAACCGTTATAGAAATATGGCACGGATGCATCGTCTTCTTTGATGCGACCTTTCATTTCTTGAAATAGATCTTCCTGAAACGCCTTAGTGTGCGCGGTCATTTTATCAAAGTAATCGTTCTCACGCTCCAGGTAATCAATTACCTCTTCATCCTCTCGATCGTTGAGCCAGTAGTAATTATCCACGCGCACATCACCGTGAATCTCTAGATTTTTTGCTTTCTTTTCTGCCGTTGGTGGCGTTATATCCATTGCTGCTTTGGGTTTTTGATCTTGATTACAGGAAGCCGCAAAAATAGTGCAAACTGCTAAGATGAAAATGTTCTTGAACATGATTTTGAGTTTCTAATTGTTTTAAATAGGCCCTCTAAATTAGTAAATTTGTAGCGAATAAAATCTTAAAGCTATGTTTGGAGATATAATGGGAATGATGGGCAAACTCAAAGAGACCCAAGCCAAGGTTGCTGCTACAAAAGAGCGCTTAAACACCGTATTGATAGATGCAGAGAATTCAGAAGGAACAATTAAAGTGACCCTAACGGCCAATCGCGAGATCAAGAACATCACCATTGCTGATGAACTTTTAAATGATAAGGAACAATTAGAAGATTATTTGGTGATCACTTTGAACAAAGCTATTGCGCAGGCAACTTCTGTAAATGAGACCGAACTCGCAGCTGTTGCCAAGGAAGGAATGCCCAACATTCCTGGGCTAGACAATATGTTTGGCTAGTATTTGTAGGCTATCTTATCCAATAACTCATAGTGGTAGGTAGTATCGCGAAGACTGCTGTATCCAGAGACCTCCCCTATCTTTTTGCCCTTGTGATTGTAAGCGATCAATAAGGGAAAGGAACGGTCTGAATTGTATTTTTTCAGGACTTCTTTATTATAGGCTAATTGTTCTGGAGAAACAATGTCAATTCGACGGGGAATGTCAATCTTTACCAGGTAGTAGCCCTGGGTCTTAGCACGGAACTCCTCGGTCTCTAAGAAATCCTCCTTTAACTGTATGCAAGGCGCGCACCAATCGCTCCCCGTAAAATAAAGCAAGACAGGCATCTTATCCTTCTTTGCCATCTTCTGGGCCTCTTCCAGATTGGTCATCCATTGGGTCTTCTCCTGGGTTTGTGACCATCCGCTTTGCGTAAAGAGAATACTTAAAAAAATTAGTAGGGTTCTCATAGTTGTTGATTAGGAAACAGATATCATGCCAAAAATGGACAAAAAAAAGAGAAGCCCCAAATAAATGGGACTCCTCCACGAGTAGTTCACAGGATTGATTGTGAATTACTGAATGATTCTAAACTGCGTTCTGCGGTTTGCTCTGTGCTCGCGCTCAGAACAAGAAACACCATCAGCACAACGGTTTAACAACTGAGACTCTCCATATCCGTTAGAAACGATACGGCTAGAGTTGATCCCTTTAGAGATCAAGTAGTTAGTTACCGCTTGCGCACGACGCTCAGAAAGATCTCTGTTGCTGGCAGCAGTACCTCTTGAATCTGTGTGAGAAGCGATCTCTACACGAACTCCGTCTTTCAATACAGGAAGTAATTTGGTATCGATTTCACGCTTAGCATCTGTAGTCAAAGTAGCTGATCCTAATTTCCAGTTGATGTTCAAGTCGTTGTATTCCAAAAGCTCACACTCTACTTCTTTCCAAGTAGTAAGTCCACCTTTTGTTTGCAATACTTCACGGGTGATCGTTTTGTAAACTGCAGGAATAGTCTCTTCTACAACTTGCGCATCTTTAACCAATACGGTTTTAGTGATAGTAGCGTATTCTGCAGGAATCTCTACTTCTTCCACACGAGCTGGCTCAATAACCAAACGCTTGGTGTACGAAGCAGGAACTTCAGCAACTGGTGTAGAAATTGTGCTAACATCATTTGCTAAGCGCTGAACAGCAACTGTCTGAAATTCTGCAGGATATCCTTTATAACACCAGTAACGACAATCATCTGGGTTGGCAGAAGCATAGTCAGGTGCTGCAGTACCAAGCTCCCATTGAGCATAAGCTGGTTTGATCTCCAAAGTCTCTGAGTCACTAGAAAAGCTTGCAGGAATTATACGTAGTGTAGATGCTCCTTGTTTCTTTACATAAGAGATGGTCTCAGTTCCCCACTTTTCTGGAACTACAACCAGTTTCTTACCAGCCACTTTTACCATTACGCGCTCAGTCACGGTCTCATACTGTGCAGGAACGGTTTTTAATACCTTATAAGCAGGCTTAACCATTACTTGCTCATCTTCATTTACATATACGTCTGGGGTAGTACAACGTACGTAACATTTTCTAGGTTCTGGATTTGACGGAAGGTCTTGGGCTTGAGCTAGATTCGCGAGACCAACAGCCAGGATTAGTGGTACAATTTTTCTCATTGTGATGTTAATCAGTGATTTGTTTTAACGTGGGGCAAATGTCCCTTTCTTAGAATTCCTTTAACATTAGAATGCAAGAAATCGAAAAGCTTAATCGCTCAACAACACAAATAATCGGTGAAATACCTAGACCGTAAATTTTGAAGGGTTAAGCCTCGATCAAAATGATTTTCTGGTTTTTTTTCGGATATTTACTTACACATACGAAGTTTAACACCAAATAATACAAACATGTTTGAATTGAAGCAAAAAGAAGGATCCGATCAGTATCACTTTGTACTGAAGGCCAAAAACGGGCAAGTTATCCTTTCTAGCCAAGTATACGCGAGCAAAAGCGGTGCGATGAATGGTATTGAGTCTGTGCGTAAGAATTCTAGCGACGACGCTAAATTTGAGCGCAACACGGCTAAAAATGGAAAATTCTACTTCAACCTAAAAGCTGCCAACAGCCAAATCATTGGTACGAGCCAAATGTATGCTGCAGAAGCTGGTATGGAGAATGGAATTCAATCTATCAAGAACAACGCTCCAGACGCAGATGTTAAGGAGGTAGAATAAATCCAGCGTCCTTTAAAAAATCAAAGCCCTGCAATTGCAGGGCTTTTTTTATGACAATGTCTTTCTGAGTATTTCCAAAAACTCTTGATGCATGGCATCAGAATAATCCAAATGCGTCACTACACGCAACGCTCCTTGCCCCATATTACTCACTATTATATTATGGTCATCCATCGCTTTTAAAAAGGCAGATTCATCTTCAACATGAAAGATCACAATATTGGTCTCCACTGGCGCCACCTTTTTTACCTGAGGCAAACTTTGTAAAACCTCCCCTATTTCTTTAGCCTTCTTATGATCCTCAGCCAATCGCTCCACATGATGATCTAAGGCGTAAAGACAGGCTGCAGCCATATAACCTATTTGGCGCATTCCGCCACCTAAAACCTTTCGGACGCGAATCGCATTATCCATGTGGTCTTGATCACCCATCAAAACGGTTCCTATGGGAGTACCTAAACCTTTACTAAAACATACGGTGATGGTATCAAAGCGTTTACCAAATTCCTTGGGATCCTGCCCTTTGGCAACTATAGCATTCATTAAACGAGCACCGTCTAAGTGAAGGCCCAAACCGTGTTTGTCACAAACTGCGCGGATCTCGTCAATGGTATCAAAGTCGTAACAAGCCCCTCCTCCTTTATTGGTGGTATTCTCCAGACAGACCAAAGTTGTCAGCGGGCTGTGATAAAAATCAGGTGGATTGATAGCGGCTTCAACTTGAGCCGCAGTGATCTTGCCATGTGTGCCGTCCAAAAGTTTACAAGACACCCCACTATTGAAAGAAACACCTCCACCCTCATAATTATAAACATGCGCGTATTTATCGCAGATCAATTGTTCTCCGGGTTGAGTATGTAATTTAATTGCCGCTTGATTGGCCATACTTCCCGTTGGAAAGAATAGCGCCGCAGGCTTTCCAAACATTTCAGCCATACGCTGCTCTAAGGCATTTGCGCTCGGGTCTTCTTTATAAACATCATCGCCTACTTCTGCCTGCATAATGGCTTGAAGCATGCCAGGTGTCGGTTTGGTAACCGTATCGCTTCTGAGGTCTATCATTTAGTATTTTCTATTGAGTTTACCTTGAGATTCAAGGCTTTTCAAGGTATCATCCACCATAGCTTCTAAGGCTACTAGAGGATGATTGTTGTTGTATTCAAAATTTTTATTGGGATGCTCCGGATCGTTGGTCAACTGGATCTCGTCATAGCGCGAGTTGAATGTTTCAGTTCCCGTAAAAAAGACATACGCCCAACGACAATTGTATACTTCTGTCCTGGCTTTGGTATCTGTATAAGGAACATCAGTATCGTAATCTTTAAGCCGTTCTGTTTTGAGGGTTTGCTCGTGTTCTTTGTAATAGGCGAATATCTTTGGATCCTCAAGCTTAACCGTTTTAAACAAACCGCAATTGTCAATTTTTGTCAAATAGAGTTGTTCGTCCTTAGCATAAACAACCGCAGTTTCAATATACGTTCCGTTGGAAGTACACCAGCTCCCATCGCGCAGCATAAAGCGTTGAACATTTCCTTCACACTTGTGAGCACGTACAAAGATCTCCGTCACTCCCTCAGCCTGCAAGGCTTCCACATGGTCTCTGAGCAAGCCTTCTACATATTGGGCGTCGTTTTGAGCAAACGATGAGATGCTAAGTAGCAGTACACTTATTAATACAAGCTGTTTCATCTCTCTTTAGTGTTGATTGTGTGAACACTGAAAGCTCCCAATAGGACTTCCATCAGGAATTGTTGGAGCGGATTGCGGCTTGTATTCCTCAGGGTCTTCCATGAAGTTTTTAATTTCAAGTGCTAAGAACTGGGAAAACAAACTGCCCTCTTCAGTTAATATATCCTGATTGGATGTCAAAAAGCTCAGCACAAGTGCCTTTACACTAGGAGTGGTTCTTCCATCCATGGCTAAGTTCATCATATGTTGAATAACGCGGTGTTTAACAGCTTTGGAGATCTCCGCCTCGTATTCAGTGTCGAATTGGTAAACTGAGATGATTTGTGCATTCAGATAATTCATAATGTCCAAAAAGCTGGCATTTTTGCTATTCATAGCCGATTGCTGGTTCAGACGATTAGCCCGCTCTGGGTGCAACAAAAGTCCCAAGGTGAAATCTGCAGCGGTTGTGGCCGCACCCACAGGGTCAAAAGCCACTCCAGTCTTTCCTTTGAAGGATTCACGATCTCTCCAATAGCCAAAGGCACGCGGTGGGAAAAGCTCTAAAACATGCTCAGGAATCACTAAGTTTTCGGGCTTTAGGGTCTCCATCATGGCCTGTAGCGCCTTCAATTGCTCCTTTTTACTCACTACCTCGTGAATCAAATTACCATCTCCCTTAACCGAGTAGTTGTAGTTTAAGCCACCTATCAGCTTTACAGCAGCTTCTGTTTGGTAGCGGTGGAAGAAATACAGCGGTACAAATACATCTTCCAGTACCGTTAGTGGTTCTCCGCTGCGGATATTATCCACAGAAAAATTATTCATAGCGGTCTGACGCAGTTTCATAACCTCTTCCAATTCTTTAACTGCATCTTCCCCATTATCCCAAAGGTGAGCAAAAGCGTGTGCCCCGCCTTGAGCGCGCGCATCACTGTCCGATATGAATTGGAGGCCATCTTTTTGTGCCTGACTCAATACTTCATCCAAATAGTCTTTCTCTGATTGCCCGGCCGCAGGATCACCATAGGAATAAGCTACAGTGACCTTATCCCAAACTCCAATGCCTGTATCATAAGCATTACTGATGTCTAATTGTCCATTCTTCATTCTTAAAAGCGGATGAGGATAATCCATCACACTGGCACGCCCGGTTGGGCTGGCCGCAAAATTGTGAGCAAAACCTAGGGTATGTCCTATCTCGTGTGCAGAGAGCTGTCTTATTCTAGCCAAGGCCATTTCCAACATAGGGCCATAATTATCATCATTGTTTGCAAAAGGCTGATTCATCAATGCCTGAGCAATCATAAAATCCTGACGAATCCTCAAACTCCCCAGACTTACATGTCCTTTTAATATCTCCCCGGTACGTGGGTCTACAATGCTCGCTCCATAACTCCAACCACGAGTAGACCGGTGTACCCATTGGATCATATTGTACCTAAGGTCCATAGGATCGGCATCCTCTGGGAGGATCTTAACCTGAAAAGCGTCTTTATAACCGATAGCTTCAAACGCCTGATTCCACCAACGTCCGCCTTCTAAAAGTGCAGAACGCACGGGCTCTGGAGTTCCGGGATCTAGATAGTAAATAATAGGTTCAACAGCCTCGCTTACTGCTGCACCAGGGTTCTTCTTTTCCAAGCGGTGTCTTACAATGATTCGTTTACGGATCGGTTCCCAAATCGGGGTGGAATAATCCAAGTAAGATCGGTGAATAGCTCCACTGCGCGGATCAAAAGCTCTGGGTGAATAGCCATCATCTGGCAATTGTACAAAACTGTGATGCTGAATTACTGTCAAAGCACTGGCATCAGGAGCTACACTGCTGACATTTCTGCCTGTGGGCTGCCCTTTAAAGGTGAGCATGGCTTCAAATTCAACATTCTTAGGGAATGCCTTGGTGCGTTCCATCCACAAGACATTACGGGTTTTGTCCAAGCTGTACTTTCCTTCTTTAGCTCGAGCCAAACGTTGCGCAACGCCGTGAGTATCGAGCATTAAAAAGGGTGTAAGATCAATAACATAGCTGCCACTCGCTGTGGTCTCCTTAATATCAAAACCAAACAGCACAGATTTGGCAAAAGCTTGTTCTACGGATTTGCGTTCTGCTTCATTGTCCGTAACTGCTCTGTAGTCCTGATTGGGTTGCAAGAGCAATAGTTTATTTCCTGATTTGATGAATTTCACAATCACACCATCTCCCAACTGCCCACGGTCCAAGCCGATGTCATTGGAACCTAAACCAGAAGTCAGCGAATGCACGTACAAAAACTCCTGATCGAGTTTATCAACTTCTAAATAAATAGCGCCCGTTTTAGGACTGTAATGAAAATCGAAGAAGCCTTTAAAGGCTTGTAGGTCTTCCTGCTTTTCTAAAAATTGTGATTTAACTGGGGAGATACAACATACAATTGCCAAGAGGCAAATCAATCGCTTCATAAAAAAATGGTTTGCTAGAGGCATAAAAATACGTCAAAATTGTTTCATCGCAGACCTTGAAGTTCTATTTTTGTATGACTAACAAGCAAGTATGACTACAACAGATCAGATCAAGGATCTTAGAGAGCGCCAGGATGCGTTAAGGAGGTAGCTTTGACATTGCTGGAAAGCGTGTCATTATAGCCAATGACGAAGAAAAGACCTTCGATCCTAACTTCTGGAACAATCCCAAAGAAGCAGAAGTCTTTATGAAAAAACTTCGTGGGCAGAAAAAATGGGTAAGCGACTTTGAAGAAGCTGTATCCCTAACTGATGATGCCCAAGTTCTAATAGAATTCT
>NZ_JABSPU010000017.1:43207-49123 GCF_013214815.1 Gilvibacter sp. | reverse complement strand
GCAATGGCTAAGATTCCAATGCGCAGTAAATTAATTCCGTAGATCAAAACGGCTCCAGCGAAAATAAAAACCAGGGTCTTTTTGAGTGTCTTTTTGAAAGCAACCACAAAAGCTGCAAAAAGAATTATAATGCTGACCGCGTTGCAACCTTCAATGATCCGCGCGACTAAATCTCCATTGATAAAGAGTTGTAGTTCTGGTTGTCCACCTGAAGGAAGCACCTGTGCTTTATATCCCCAGCCATTTATTAGTGCTTGCGCTTGTTTGCCCACCAATCTGGTTAGCGGATCCGCTGCATTTTCTGCTGTGGTTAGGCTGATATAGATCAGATAAATTAATGACAGCAGCAAATAGGTCCCAAAAAAGAGTCCTAAGAATTTAAAAACTGCTCGATGTTCTGTAAAGAGTTTGCGAAGCATCCGACTGCCTATTGGTCAAATTTAGACAAAATGTTTGAGCTCGAATATTTTAAAATTAAGCGCCTATCGCACTATTAAAAATCCAAAGTGCTTCTTACCTTTGACCTTTACAATTTTTGCTATGAATTTATCTGCATTACAACCTACAGTTAGCACCATCATTGAAACTCACAAAGACAGTCCAGACACCGCCATGCAAGGAATCTGTGACCTCTTGCAAGCAGAAGTTTCTTATTACGATTGGGTGGGATTCTACTTTGCCGATCACGACAAACGCTTGCTGCATTTAGGAAAGTTTGCTGGTGAGCCGACGGATCATACCACCATTCCTTTTGGTAAAGGAATCTGCGGACAGGTTGCAGAGTCTAATGCCAATTTTGTAGTGCCCGATGTAAAAGCGCAAGACAATTATATTGCCTGCAGTATTACAGTAAAGGCAGAGATTGTTGTTCCTCTCTTTAAAGATGGAGTTAATATTGGACAGATCGATATTGACAGCAATACCATTGATCCTTTTAGCCCTGCGGATGAAGACTTTCTAACTTGGGTTAACGCGCAGTTGGCTGAGATTCTTTAGGTTCGGAATTACATACCTGTTCTGATTGCCTCTACTGGATCGAGTCGTGATGCAGAGATAGCCGGAATGATTCCGGAGATCAATCCAATAAAGACCGAAATACCGGTTCCAATAAACATATTCCAAGGAGAGAGGATAAACTCAAAGTCACCCGCAACCTGAGAAGCCGCGATGGATGCCAGGAACACAAATAAGAGTCCGATAGCACCACCAATAATAGCTAGAATGATCGCTTCAAACAGGAATTGGAAAAGGATGAATTTGTTTTTCGCCCCTAAAGATTTTTGAATCCCGATTAAATTGGTGCGCTCCTTTACACTCACAAACATAATGTTCGCGATTCCGAATCCACCCACCAAAAGAGAAAATCCACTAATGATCCAACCAATCACATTGAGTTGGCCGGTAATATTGTCAATGGCGTCAGAGAAGCCTTGCAGTTGATTTAAAAAGAAGTTGTTGGAGTCGTCTGAACGGAGTCCTCTAAAATTCCGCATTTTAGCCGTTAACGCTGCATTGAATTCGCCTTGATCAACTCCTGTTTTGGGTTTGATCACTATAAAGGGAAATACTGATTTGTTGTTATCTCCAAAGATCCTACGCCCAATGTTCACAGGTAAAAAAGAAGCGACATCCTTACTGCCTCCAAAGAGTCCGCGCCCCTCTTTTTCCATAACTCCAATTACAGTCAACCGACGTCCGTAAACGCGTAAACGTTTGCCCAAAGCTTCATCAGCCCCGCCAAAAAGCGTGTTAGCCACCTCAGCTCCAATAACAATAACAGGAGCTCCACGAACGGATTCTGATTCGTTAAAGAAACGACCCGTCTGCAGTTTTACGTCTTCAATGCGTGTTTGCTGATCGGTCACAAAGATCATTTCTACATTCTCAATGAAATTTTCTTCAAAACGTAGGGTCTCTGGTGCCACATTGATCTGGTATGAAGCTCCGTAAACGTCCGGCACCTGTCTGAGGATCATTTGATATTCCTCATAGGTTACGTCTGGGAACTGTTCGCGTTTCCAGATCGGGATGTCTGTCGGTCCAAAAGAAAAACGCGCCAAGAAAAGGGTGCGATTGTCTAGGGAAGAAATGCTATCCTCAATGTCTCGTTTTAAAGAATCTACTGCAGCCAATACTGCGATGATCGAAAAGATACCAATGGTCACTCCCAAGAGTGAAAGGAAGGTTCTGAGCTTGTTGTTCTTCAGTGCGCTGATAGCGAACACAAAGCTTTCTTTTAGGATGCGGAAGTATATCAACATGAGATGATCAGCGCTTTTTTAAAACCCTTAAAACAGCGGGTTTATTTGTAATACGAAGATAAGACGTTTTCAGTAAGGATATGTTACAATTTTGCTAATGAAATCCGTACTTTTGCCCTTTAAAATTTTTACTTCAATGAGCGGCACAAAACAAATTCAATCGGCACTGATCAGTGTATTTCACAAAGACGGACTGGAACCAATCGTTAAAAAACTCCACGAGTTTGGCGTAACCCTTTATTCTACGGGAGGTACAGAACGATTCATCCAAGACTTGGGAATCCCTGTTGTGGCGATAGAAGATGTGACCAGCTACCCTTCTATTTTAGGTGGACGCGTAAAAACTTTACACCCAAAGGTTTTTGGAGGAATTCTAAACCGACAAGACCATGAAGGTGATCTTGAAGAGATGGCAAAATTTGAGATCCCACAATTGGATTTGGTGATCGTAGACCTTTACCCTTTTGAAAAAACAGTAGCCTCTGGTGCTAGTGAGCAAGACATCATTGAAAAAATTGACATTGGAGGAATTTCTTTGATCCGCGCAGCCGCCAAGAACTTCAAAGACACCGTTTGTGTTTCTTCTATGGAGGACTACAACGAATTCTTGCAGCTCATTACGGAAAGCGGCGGAAGCACGACTATTGCAGACCGCAAACGCTTTGCAGCACGCTCGTTCAATGTATCTTCTCATTACGATACGGCGATCTTCAACTACTTCAATGCCGATCACGAGATCGCTGCGCTAAAAGTAAGTGAAACCCAAGGGAAGGTATTGCGTTACGGAGAGAACCCGCACCAACGTGGATTCTTCTTCGGAGATTTTGACGCTATGTTTGACAAACTTCACGGCAAGGAACTCAGCTACAACAACCTTTTAGATGTGGACGCTGCCGTGACTTTAATGCTCGAGTTTTGGGGTGAAGCGCCAACCTTTGCCATTTTAAAACACAACAACGCTTGCGGAATCGCACAGCGCGATACAGTTCACCAAGCCTATGTAGATGCTTTGGCGGGTGATCCTGTTTCTGCATTTGGAGGAATCTTGATCTGTAACACCACCATCGATGCAGCTACTGCGGAAGAGATCCACAAACTCTTCTGTGAAGTAGTGATTGCTCCTGATTTTGATGCTGATGCCCTGGAGATCCTTAAAGGCAAAAAGAACCGCATCATGCTTAAAATGAAGCAAACAGCCTTACCAGAGACCATTGTTCGCTCTTGTTTGAACGGTGCTTTAGTGCAGGACAGAGATCACAAAACAGACACCGAAGAAGATTTAACACAAGCCACTGACAATAAACCGTCAGATTCTGAGTTAGCAGATTTACTATTCGCTAGTAAAGTGTGTAAGCACACCAAGTCCAACACCATTGTTTTGGCCAAAGGAAAACAACTTTGCGCCAGCGGTACCGGACAAACTTCTCGAGTAGACGCCTTGCGTCAAGCGATAGACAAAGCAAAGAGCTTTGATTTTGACCTCAACGGGGCGGTTATGGCCAGTGATGCTTTCTTCCCGTTCCCGGACTGTGTGGAGATCGCTGATAAAGCCGGAATCAAAGCAGTGATTCAACCGGGTGGATCCATCAAAGATCAACTCAGCATTGACTACTGTAATGAGCACGGTTTGGCCATGGTGATGACGGGTACGCGTCATTTTAAACACTAGAGGTAAAATCGGCGCGACAAGTGCGGTAAAAGACGATGCTACTTCATTAATTTTATTACTTTTGTGTGACACTGATCTTCAGGCCACTAATTTTAAAGCTGCACGCACAATTTTATGGGATTTTTCGACTTCTTAACAGAGGAAATTGCAATCGATCTGGGCACTGCTAACACCCTGATTATACACAATGACAAGGTGGTGGTAGATGCACCTTCTATCGTGGCCAGAGACCGTTCCACAGGCAAGATCATTGCCGTTGGTCGTGAGGCCAATATGATGCAAGGAAAGACCCATGAGAACATCAAAACGATTCGTCCGCTCAAAGACGGCGTAATTGCAGACTTTGACGCCTCAGAATCGATGATCAATATGTTCATCAAAGACATCCCGGCTATCAAGAAAAAACTCTTTAAGCCTGGTTTGCGCATAGTAA
Organism: Gilvibacter sp.; assembly: GCF_013214815.1. Taxonomy (GTDB): domain Bacteria; phylum Bacteroidota; class Bacteroidia; order Flavobacteriales; family Flavobacteriaceae; genus Gilvibacter. The sequence goes on along the minus strand of NZ_JABSPU010000017.1, from coordinate 44,760 downwards.
TCTGTATTCCGAGTGGTATTACAGAAGTGGAGATGCGCGCGGTTAAAGAATCCGCAGAAAAAGTAAACGGTAAAGAAGTCTATCTGATCCACGAACCGATGGCCGCCGCTATTGGTATTGGAATTGACATCATGCAACCTAAAGGAAACATGATTGTAGATATCGGAGGTGGAACCACGGAGATCGCGGTGATTGCCTTAGGCGGAATTGTCTGTGACAAATCTGTGAAGATCGCAGGTGATGGATTCACCAACGACATCATTTACTATATGCGTACCCAACACAACCTTTACGTTGGGGAGCGTACAGCAGAGAAGATCAAAATACAGATCGGAGCTGCTATTGAAGACCTTGAATTACCGCCAGACGATATGGCTGTACAAGGGCGTGATTTGCTGACTGGAAAACCGAAGCAGATCCAGACCTCTTACCGTGAGATCGCCAAAGCTTTGGACAAATCGATCTTGCGCATTGAAGACGCCGTTATGGAGACCCTTTCTCAAACGCCTCCAGAATTGGCTGCCGATATTTACAACTCCGGAATCTATTTGGCCGGAGGTGGTTCTATGCTTCGCGGATTGGACAAGCGTCTGTCTCAGAAGACAGACCTACCTGTTTATATCGCAGAAGATCCGTTGCGCGCTGTTGTTCGCGGAACCGGAATTTGTTTAAAAAACATAAGCAAATATAAAAGTGTGTTGATCCCGTAATAGTCCCCAAGCATGCAGCAGCTTATTAATTTCTTTATTCGAAAGAGGCATTTTCTGTTGTTTTGCGTGTTGGTGCTGCTCGGACTCTTTTTCACCTTTCAATCCCGATCCTATCATTCTGGAAAATACCTCAGCGCTGCCAATGGCATTAGCGGAACACTTTTCAGTTGGACCTCTGGAATAAGCGACTACTTGAACCTTAAGACGCAAAATGAGCTGCTCCAAATTGAGAACAGTCAATTGAGGGAAGCCGTGGGTAATGTGAATTCCATATTTCAAAGTCAAGCCTCGCAGAGCACTTTATGGGGAGGAGTAGATTATATTCCTGCTCGGGTGATTAACAACAATTACAGCAGAACAAAAAATTACCTGACCATTAAAGGTGGTGAAAAATTAGGCATACAGACCAGTATGGGGGTAGTAAGCCCCAACGGAATTTTAGGAATCACCGACAAAACTTCCAGCGGCTATGCAACGGTTTTATCGATCTTAAATACCCAATCCAGCATCAACGCTAAACTCACTAAATCCAATCACTTTGGAACCCTGCAATGGGACACCAGAGATCCGAATATTGTACAACTAGTGGATGTTCAACGCCTAGCGCCTTTAGCCATAGGCGACAGCATAGTGACGGGAGGACGTTCTACCATTTTCCCGGCAGGAATACCCATTGGGGCCATTGAAAGTTATGAGCTGGACCAATCTGGCAACTACTATGTGGTGCAGATCAAACTGTTTAACGACATGACCAATTTAGGTCCGGCCTATGTCATTAAAATGCCAGACGCAGCAGAGATCCAGGAATTAGAAGAAACCATCCCTGATGAAGAATGAAGTGTT
>NZ_JABSPU010000017.1:0-43197 GCF_013214815.1 Gilvibacter sp. | reverse complement strand
TGCAGGTGTTGGTTTTGAACAATGTGGCCTTATTTGGCTATATCGTTCCATTCCTCTATGTGATCTATATTTTGAGGTTCCCGGTTACTGGAAATCGATCCGTTTTGCTCATTAGTAGTTTTCTTTTAGGATTATTTGTGGACATCTTTAGCAATACCGGAGGGGTTCATGCCGTTGCTAGTGTAACGATGGCTTATAGCCGCCCACTGTTCTTAAAGACCTCTTTTGGAATAAGCTATGAATACAATGTGGTAAAGATCATTGAAATGCCTTTGGGCGGGATCATCACTTATGTTTTGGGCGCTGTTTTTGTGCATCATTTTATACTGTTTAGCTTGGAAGTCTTTAGCCTGAGTCAATGGGCACTGGTTTTAAAATCGACCTTGTTTTCGGCACTGTTTAGTAGTTTGTTGATCTTAATAAGTTTCATCCTTTTTGGCTCCAAAAAACGATGAGAAAACTTTTGCTTTTAGGACTTACTCTGTGTAGCGGATTGGTATTCGCCGCCCGCCTCTTCTATTTGCAGATCTATGATTCCAGCTTTCAAAAGCTCTCGGAGAACAACGCCATTAAAATGGTTTATGACTTCCCCGAGCGCGGTTTCATCTTTGATAGAAACGGGGAACTCCTAGTTGCTAATCAACCGGCTTATGACATCATGGTCATTCCACGAAACGTAAAAGACTTGGATACCCTTTCCTTTATTGAGGATTTGGGAATCAGCCGGGAAGAGTTTGACAAAAAGCTCAGCAAGGCCTGGACCTATTCACCACGAATTCCATCGCCTTTTATGCCACAACTCACCAAGGAAGAGTTTGCCGCCTTGCAAGAGAAAATGTATCAATACAAAGGCTTCTTTATTCAGAAACGCTCTTTGCGAGACTATCAGGTAGCCCATTCTGCTAATGTTTTAGGATTCATTGGAGAGGTTAATGACGGCATCATGAAGCGCAACCCGTATTACCGCTTGGGAGATTATATCGGTATGACGGGTATAGAAAAGCAATATGAAGAAGTCCTTCGCGGAGTTAAAGGTGTTAAGTACATTCAAAAGGATCGCTTCAACAAAGATATTGGTCCGTATAAAGAAGGAATCTTTGACACCATTCCGGTTTCTGGACGCGATATCGTGTTGACCTTAGATTCTGAACTTCAAGCGTATGGTCAATTGTTGATGCAAAACAAACGCGGCGGCATTGTTGCCATTGAGCCCAAGACCGGAGAAATCTTATCCTTGATCACAGCGCCTTCATATGACCCAGATTACCTAGTAGGCCGAAAACGCTCTAAAAATTACACTGCCCTTTACAACGATTCCATCGCCAAACCTTTATTTGACCGAGTTTTAGAAGGACAATACGCGCCAGGTTCTCCATTTAAAGCCTTGACTTCTTTGATTGCTTTAGAGGAAGGTGTAATCACTGCAGAGGAACGTATACATTGCAGCGGAGCTTATTATTACGGAGGGCGCAAACCACTTAGTTGCCACGCCCACCGAGGGCCCTTAGACGTTGTAGGCGGCATTGCACACAGTTGTAATACCTATTTCTGTACGGCTTACCGGCGAACCATTGAAAAGTATGATACCCCTCAAGAAGGAATAGATGCGTGGCACAATCACTTGGAAAGTTTTGGGCTTGGAAATTATATGGGCTATGACTTGCCCAGTGGCCGCAAGGGCTATATCCCAGACTCTGATTTTTACAACCGCAGTTATAACTATCCGAAGTACCGCTGGTACGCTACAGCCACTATCTCCAATGCTATTGGGCAAGGAGAGGTCACTATGACGCCCATGCAGATGGCTCATACCGCATCTGTGATTGCTAACAAAGGCTGGTTCTACCGTCCGCATATCATTAAACAGATCAAAGGCGTAGATACCTTACCACAGAAATACACGGAAAAACACTACAGCTCCATCTCTCCAGAGCACTTTGATCCTGTTATTGAAGGCATGTTTGACGTATACAATGAAGGTACTGCGGAGTATATTCAGATTCCTGGTATTGAGATCTGCGGAAAGACCGGTACAGCGGAAAACTTTACCCGAATTGATGGAGAAGTTGTTCAATTAACGGACCACTCCATTTTTGTGGCCTTTGCTCCAAAGGACGACCCAAAGATTGCTATTGCAGTGTTTGTAGAGAATGGTTATTGGGGATCTCGTTGGGCAGGACGAATCGCCGGACTGATGATTGAAAAATATTTACGCGGTGAGATCTCGCGCCAAGACATGGAGGATTTTGTGATTAACGGTAGTTTGGAAGACGAATACGCCAAGCCGTTCTTGGGAGAGCCCTTTTTAATCAATCAATAATGCAACGCAACAGCACGCTTCAAAATATCGACTGGATCACCGTGATCCTCTACTTGCTTTTGGTTGCTGCAGGCTGGATGAATATTTACTCAGCCTCACTTTCAGATACCGCAGTTTCCTTTACGAACCTCGACAACATTTACGCCAAGCAACTGTTCTTTATTGGTCTGAGCTTGGTGCTCATTGTGTTTATCTTGGCTGTAGATGCTAAGTTCTATGAACGCTTCTCCAGCGTCATCTACTTGATCGCTTTAGCCAGTTTACTTGGGCTATTTATCTTTGGAAAAGACATCAATGGGGCGCGGAGCTGGTATTCTTTTGGCTCTTTTGGATTACAACCTTCGGAATTCGCTAAAGCAGCTGCAGCACTTGCCTTGAGCAAATACCTCAGCGATATTCAAACCAATGTAAAGCTGTTCAATCATCAACTAAAGGCCTTTTTGATCATCCTTTTGCCCGCCTTGTTGATCGTACCACAGCCCGACCCTGGAAGTGCCTTGATCTTTACGGCTTTGATCTTTCCGCTCTACAGAGAAGGTCTACATTTCATTTACCTACTCTTGGGCTTTATTGCTGCCTTTTTGTTCATTTCCACCTTGCTGATTGGCGCCTATTGGGTAGCTGCAGCAGTTGCTGTAATTGCCCTTTTGCTTTGGTTCAAGAACAGGAAGAAGAAACGCAACCTGGGTAAGTATGTGATCATTACCGGAGCCTGCGTGGCCTTTGCATTTTCTGTGAGTTATATCTTCAACAACGTGTTTGAACAGCGCCACCGGGACCGTTTCAATATAGTGTTGGGGAAAGAAGTAGATACCCGAGGCATTGGATACAACACCAACCAAAGTGAGATCGCTATTGGTAGCGGCGGATTTTTGGGTAAAGGCTGGACCAAAGGAACTCAGACCAAAGGAAACTTTGTTCCGGAACAGCACACTGATTATATTTTCAGTACAGTAGGTGAAGAATGGGGCTTTTTGGGAAGCATCTTTGTGGTGATTCTTTTTTTATGGCTAATCATTCGACTGCTGATCTTAGCCGAAAGACAAAAGCAACAGTTTGCCCGCGTATACGGATATAGCGTCGCAGCCATTCTCTTCTTTCACTTCTTTGTAAACATTGGAATGGTTACGGGCTTGTTTCCAACAGTAGGAATACCACTGCCTTTCTTTTCTTATGGTGGATCAGCCCTCTGGGGCTTTACGATCTTGCTGTTCATCTTTGTTAAGCTAGATTCCAGCAACTTTATCAATCGCTAATCTATATTGTAGTACAGTCGATCTATTCTGGATTGTAGTTCTTCCTGCTGAGCTGCGGGAAGATTTGCAAAAAAGTCGATCCCTGTAGCCTGCTCGATCTCATCCACAGAAACGATATAATCAGAATAGCGGCTAATGTCCTCTCGATGCGGAATCAAAAAGGCAATAACGCGATACTCCCCGCGATAGGTATCCACAACAATTTTATAAAAAGCATTGGGAACACTCACCTGCTCTGAACCAATTGCATCCATTGGATTTTTTAATACGCCACCAGTAATGACAAAGACATCGTCATTTTCCTTGGCCCAGCGACGCACGCGCTGTTCTAAATAATTCCAAACACCGCTATTAAAGTCGTGCAATTGGGGGCTGATGTTACTGGTAAAGAAAGTGTCCTTAAAAGCATTGTAACTAAATTCCATATCGGCTGCAGCTACTAAATGTCCACGGTCGTAACCCGAATTCTTATAGTTGCGCCAATCTGCAGACTTGGATTTCACCTTCGGATCTTGTTCAAAATACGGGCGGTCAAAATCATTATTGACCACCTGCTCCTCTCGTAAAGTATAGGCTACCCAATTGGCCTGTTCATGAGTTTCATTATAGGATAAGGTGTAATAATCATGAGTCACCAAAGCATCTCCAGCGGGCAAGAGCGTTGTTCCAAAAGCGTCAGAGCTGTTATCGACATTCACTTCTGTTGCTCCCATTGGATTGTTATCTATATAACCCTCCAAATAATACAAGGCAATGGTTACTACAACGATCAGTATGGGGTAGATATACTTCCGATTCATTCTTACATCTTCACATCAAGCGCATCTCTAAGCGCATTACCAATAAGCATAAAGGCCATTACTAAGGTCATAATGGCTAATCCAGGAACTATGGCCAAATAGGGTTTGCCCAAAACGATATAGTTGTAATGATCTTTGATCATGCCTCCCCAGCTGGGCATGGGCGGTTGCGCACCTATGCCTAAAAAGCTCAAGCCGCTTTCAATGAGAATGGCCGCCGCAAAGTTTGCTGCAGAAATAACGATCACGGGAGCCAAAATATTCGGGATGATGTGCTTGGTGATCACACGCCAATTGCCGTACCCTAAAGCTTTGGCTGCGGTAACGTATTGCATGTTCTTTACGCTCATTACTTGCCCGCGCACTACACGAGCCACTTCTACCCACATGGTGAGTCCAACAGCGATGAACACTTGCCAAAAGCCTTTACCTAAAGCCAAGGTTATGGCAATGACCAAAAGCAAGGTAGGAATGGACCAGGTCACATTGATGATCCACATGATGGCCGTATCTACTCGGCCCCCAAAATAACCCGCAATGGCTCCTAGAGACATCCCGATCAATAAAGAGATCAACACAGACACAAAGCCGATAGCCAGAGAAATCCGAATGCCCACAAGCATTCTGCTCAACAGATCTCGCCCGTATTTATCCGTGCCTAAACTGAACTTCTGATTGCGAACATAGTAAGTGACAATTTCTTCCGGTGTGTTCGCTTTGGGAAACTTCTTTAAATGATATTCCTTTTGCAATCCTTCCAGGCCGTCTTGGGCGTATTCGGTGATCTCTATGCCGGAATCCGTTAGGGAATAACTGGAAATTGGAATTTCTGAATCACTGGTCTTGCGACCTGTAAAAAAGGCACTGATGGCAGATTGCTCTTGGACAAAATCAGACGGAAGTGTTAAGAGATCCACGGTAAAGCCAGGAGACTGTGAGTGGATAGACACGTGCATTTGATTGGCATTCTGGGAGTTATCTGGCGCCAAGGCGTAGGCAAAAATAGCCACCAGCACAGCAAGCACCAATATGGCTATACTAAAAACGCCCCAAAAATTCTTTTTGAATTTTCGGAGCGCTTGTGCTGTTAAGGAATCAGATTTCCCCATAAATGTCTTTAGTCTTTGATCTTGGCAAAGCTACCTTGTCTAATGTTGTTTAACTTCAGGTCTTCCAGTACGCTAACAGCCTCTTCTACATAAATGTCGCTTCTGAGGTTTTTATGCCAGCGCTGTCTGTTCTGCCCTAAGGTAGTATCTTTCTCAATCAATGCCAACTCTGCTGGCAAAGAGGTGTAATCCAATCCAGACTCATAATCCTCTAATACGTCAAAGCGCTTTGCGTACTCTTCACGGTCTTTTATAGCTTGCGTATAGGCATTCAAGTTTAGAGAAACCACGTTCTCATCTTGACGTTGCTTGATCCATTTGGCATTCTCATCAATTAGCTTGAGCTCCGCGCTTTTCGCCATACGCTCATTACTGCGCTTAATGGTAGCCTCATAGTCGATATACCCGTCATAAGGTGTATAATCAGCAGGTGTGATCTTGTCATAAGGAAGCGGATTGTCGTATTCCTTCTCCCCGATATCCAAATAAGCATAGCGCCCAGGCATAACCACATCACTCTTTACTCCCTCTAATTGAGTAGAACCTCCGTTAACGCGGTAGTATTTCTGTGTGGTCAATTTTAAGGCGCCCATATCGCCCATATCGTTATTGCGTAACCATTGGTTTAGATCCAATAGATTCTGAACCGTTCCTTTACCATAGGTCTGCTTACTACCAATGATCACGGCACGTTTGTAATCTTGCATGGCAGCTGCCAAGATCTCTGAAGCTGATGCGGAAGCATCGTTCACCAAGATCACTAAAGGTCCATCCCACACTACCTCGCTATCGCGATCTGAAAGGACTTCTTTACGCTTTCCATTAGAAGCTACTTGTACCACTGGCCCATCTTTAATGAACAATCCAGCAATATCCACAGCAGTTCTCAAAGAACCTCCACCGTTATTTCTCAAGTCTAAAACAAGACCTTCCATACCTTGTTGTTTCAAGGCGATGATTTGCTTTTTAACATCGGCAGCAGCATTGCGCTCTTCATAATCTTCCATGGTGAAGTAGAAGGCTGGCAGATTGATCAAACCAAACTTGCGATCCTCTTTTTGGATCAAGGCCGACTTGGCATAGGTCTCTCCAATCTCAACAACATCACGAGTGATGGTTTCTTCTTCAATAGTACCGTCAACACGTTTGATGGTCAAAGTCACCTTAGTTCCCTTTGGGCCTTTGATGAGTTTCACTGCGTCATCTACACGCATTCCAACAATACTCACCGGATCGTCCTCATCTTCTTGTTTTACTTTCATGATGATGTCACCCGCTTTGATGTGCTCCCCTCTCCAGGCAGGACCTCCGTTGATGATCTCGACCACTTTAATGTAGTCGTTTTGCTTTTGAAGACGTGCCCCGATTCCTTCTAATCGTCCTGACATTTGTAGATCAAAACGATCGCGATCTGGCGGAGCAAAATAGTTAGTGTGCGGGTCAAACTGCATCACCACAGAATTCAAGAAAACAGCAAAGTAATCCTTGCGTTCCAAGTCATTTACAAAGCTGTAGTTGTCGTTAAAGCTATTCAAAGTAGTCTCACGCGCGTCAGCCTCAAGCTGTGCTTTAGACTTTGGCGTATAGTCTTCTTCATTCTCAACTTTGAAAAGGTTGTCTTCAATATTGTCGTAGTAGGTAGAAAGTGTGGTGTACTTCAACTGCTTTCTCCAACGATCCTTCAAAGCCTTCTTGCTATCCGCATAAGGCATATTGTCGTAATCTACGTTGATCTCTTCGTCCTTTCCAAAATCAAAAGGTTCCTTCAAGATCTCAGGATAGTAGGTTTGTGCTTCTTGAATTCGTTGATCCAAACGGCTGTAAACCAAATTGAAGAAATCCAACTCTTTGGCTAAGAGTTGATCGTCAATAGAAGTTTTGTACTGCTCAAACTCTTCAATATCAGAAGCTAGGAAATATCTTTTGATCGGATCCACATTGTCGATAAAGTCTTCATAAACCGCAATGGAGAAATCGTCATCCAAGGATTTAGCGTCGTAGTGACCTCTTTCCAACACATAAGTGATCAGGTCAACGAGGAGTTTATCTTTATCAGGATCTTCAAAACTTTTAGTAGTAAAACTGCAAGATGCAGCGGCCACAAAGACGGCCAACATCAACAGTTTAAAATTCTTTTTCATTAATCGCATTACATCATCTTTTATAAGCTCTCTAAATTATAGAAAAAACCGTGCCATTCCGCAGTGTTGGTACTAATTTTTTGTTAAACCAAAATGGGCATAAATCGCGCTTAAAATGCTTACTTTAGCAGGGATAAACTAAGTTCGGATTTAATTCGATACGCCTGATTTATGAAACAACGAATCCTCAAAGGGCTGCTCGCCGGATTGGCGACAAACATCATTGGAATCAGCCTTTGTATTTTCATTATTGCACAGGTAAAAGGTCGTGGTTTTGCCTCCACTTTTAAGGTATTTTGGAATTCTGATGCCTTTTGGATGATCCTCGCTCTGGGAGCGCTTCCCAACCTGCTGCTGTTTTTCGGACTTTTAAAACGCAACAAAGAATACGAGGCTCGCGGGGTAGTTATGGCGACTTTTGTTGCTGCAATCACCACCTATATTCTCTATTTTATAGCCTAACCGATGAAGTATTATATCATTGCTGGAGAAGCTTCTGGAGACCTGCACGGCTCCAACCTGATCAAAGCCTTGCGCAAGGAAGATCCTCAGGCGGAGATCCGTTGTTGGGGTGGCGATCTGATGGCCGCAGAGGGAGCTACAGTGGTGAAACACATTAAGGAATTGGCCTTTATGGGTTTTATCGAGGTTGTTGCCAATTTGGGAACCATTTTAAAGAACATCAAGTTTTGCAAGGCGGACATTACGGAATTTGCGCCCGATGTTTTGATCTTTATTGATTACCCAGGATTCAATTTTCGCATTGCCGAATGGGCCAAGAAAGAAGGTTACCCAACCCATTATTACATCTCTCCGCAGCTTTGGGCTTGGAAAGAGGGACGCATCAAAAAGGTCAAAAGAGATGTGGATTTCATGTATGTGATCCTTCCGTTTGAAAAGGATTTTTATGAGCAAAAACATCACTTCCCTGTTGAATTTGTGGGCCATCCGCTTTTGGATGCTATAGCAGACAGACCCACGGTAGACCCTGAAAAATTTAGAGAAGAGCACGGTTTGGACAGCCGTCCAATAATTGCCTTGCTGCCTGGAAGTCGCAAGCAGGAAATTACCACCATGCTTGACGTTATGTTGGATCTTGTGCCCAAATACCCAGACCATCAATTCGTAATTGCCGGAGCTCCAAGTCAGGATGCTAGCTTTTACGAGCAGATCGTCAAAGGTAGAAAGGCGGCTTTTATCCAAAACAAGACCTACGACCTTTTGAGTGTAGCAGAGGCAGCATTGGTGACCTCAGGAACGGCAACTTTAGAAACGGCTCTTTTTAAAATCCCACAAGTGGTTTGCTATAAAGGGAGTTGGATCTCCTATCAGATCGCCAAACGACTGATCAAACTAGATTATATCTCACTGGTCAATCTCATTTTAGATAAACCCGCCGTAACCGAACTCATCCAAGGAGAATTCAATACCAAAAAATTGGCGCAAGAACTCGACAAAATTTTGGATGAAGACCACAGAAAAGAACTGTTCTTAGACTACTACAACTTGGAGCAAAAGCTCGGCGGAACGGGTGCTAGCGCCAAAACAGCGGGCTTAATTTATAAATCCATTGAATAATTTTACGTAAGTTTAAGCAGCCCAAAATCTTAACCTTACATGAAAAAATACTACTTGCTACCCTTGTTGTTGCTCATGATCGCTTGCGGATCGAAGCAAAACACAAGAACTTCTCGCACTACAAAAACCACTACGCGCACTACTAGCAGTGCGACAAATTCTAACGCAAAAGCGGAGCAGATCATCAGTTATGCCAAGAGTTTTGAAGGGGTGAAATACCGTTATGGAGGTACCTCAAGATCTGGAATGGACTGTTCTGGACTGATATTTACCGCATTTAAGCAAGCAGGTTTTCAGCTGCCCCGTGTATCCCGTGATATGGCCACACGTGGAAAGGCAATTTCACTTTCACAGATCAACCCAGGTGATTTGTTGTTCTTTCAAACTAATAAGAGTAGAAACGTGATTAATCATGTGGGGCTCATAGTGTCCAATAGCGGCGGAGAGATATCCTTTATTCATGCCACCACTTCCCGTGGTGTGATTGTTTCTAAATTGACAGAGAATTATTGGCGCAGTGCCTTTGTAGGCGCCAGACGCGTGCTTTAATTCATTAACTTAATACAGCTCGTAGCACTTCCCAAAATGGCGAATTGCTATGGAATTTTTAAGCTTTCCTCTAGTCCGACTCGGAATTTTATTTCTGTGCGGAATCCTGCTGGGTGATTGGATCCAACTGCCCTTAGAATCGATTGCATTTGTTACTGGTTTACTGTTTGTACTCCTATGGGTTTCAAGATCAATCAGCTCCACACCTAATCTAAAAAAATGGAGCTTCACCATACTGGCTTATAGCTTGACTTTTTTCTGCGGAGTCCTTTTGATCTCCCACGCAAACAAACGATTTGAAAACACTCAGGAACACCACACCAAAACTTATAGGCCTGGAAGCCTAGTTGAGCTGCAAATAGAACAGCTGCTTTCTGAATCCCCTTATTACCTCAAGTATAAGGCGCAACTCAATTATCCTGGTTCCCATAAAGATCTCCCCATTCTCATCCGTGTTAAAAAAGACGAGAGCTGTTTTTACTTTTTTGAAGGTTCTGTATGGCAAACCACCGCTTTGGTTAAACTCATTGAAGGGCCCAAAAACCCAGCAGACTTCAATTATGCCAACTACCTAAAATACCAGCATATAGCATTTGACATAAAAGCTACAGCAGATCAATTCCTTCAGCTTAGCGAATTCAAACCTGCTCTAAGTCATTATCCCAAACTCTGGCAGCGTTATTGGGTTGCTCTACTAGAAACTAAACTAACTCAATCTGCCAATTTTGAACTGTTAGCAGCGCTGCTTTTAGGCTACAAATCACAACTCCGTCCAGAGACAAAAGCACAGTTTGCTCATGCAGGAATTGCACATCTGTTAGCAGTTTCTGGTTTGCATCTTGGAATTGTTGTCCTCTTTGCAAGTTGGGTTCTAGCATTCTTAAAAAGATTGCCTCAAGGAAAGATCATCTACGCGCTTTTCCTATTACTATGCCTTTGGGGTTTTGCTTTTATGAGTGGCGCCAGTATTTCTGTGCTACGAGCAGCAACTATGTTCACTTGTTTGATCGTGGGCAAGATCTTGGGCCGTTATCACGGAATAAACAGCTTATTCACCTCGCTTTGGATCTTGCTTTTGATCGATCCCTTCTATGCCCTTCAAGTTGGATTTCAGCTGAGCTATGCAGCCGTATTCTTTATCCTATGGCTCTTGCCCAAATGGAATCTGTATTGTCCAACAAAACACTCAATTGGCTTTCGTATTTGGCAATGGATAGGCCTTTCTCTCATTGCGCAATTGGGGACTGCGCCACTCAGCTTGTACTATTTCCACGAATTCCCAACTTACTTTTTAGTGACCAATCTAGTGGTTGTGCCTGCGATTGGCATTGTACTTATTGGTGGACTTTTAAGTCTCGGAATATTGGCCGTTTGGCCCGATTTTACCTTTCCCCTCATAGCATTGGAATGGACAATAAACGCTCTGAGATCCTTCACGGCCTGGATCGCAGACTTACCGGCATCGACCATAGATACACCTCTTTTTGGGAACTACTCTTTGATTGGCCTTTTACTTTCTACACTCGTTTTGGGCCACCTCTTTGTTCGGCGAAGCAAACGCGCTTTACCAGCATTAGTTTTTATTGTGGTTGCAATTGCTGGAATCTGGCAATTGGAACTCCCGCAGGAAAGAACTGATTTGATCCTGAGTGAACAATTCGGGCAGACTACACTCTGGCAAATCAACGGAAGATCATTAGCGGTATTCAGTACTTCGTCTCAAAAGGAAACCTACAGCCTGCAAGCCTTTAGACGAAAGAACAGAATTGAAGAAATCACTGAACAACAATTGCCATCTATTTTTTATTACCGCGGATGCAGCGTTTTAGTGGTTGATGGAAGCTATCCTGTAGATGCCTCCATAGAATCGATAGATATATTACTGCTGAGTCAAAACGCAAGAATACACTTGGATCGCTGGATTAGACACTATCAGCCTCAAATGATCCTAGCCGATGGTAGTTCTTATGCTAGTTACAAAGCGCGTTGGGCAGCATCAGCCAAAAAAGAAAGGCTCCCGTTTTACGATACATCGCAACAAGGAGCCTTTGTATTTGAGTAATGGAAAATTTTGCTAATAAATACTACTCAAATGTGCCTTTAAAATTTTTCTGATAGTCCGCCCAGGCTTCTGCCGTGGTGAGCTCTTTATAATCGTCATTAGCGATCATTTTCAAAAAGATCTCTATCTGAGCAGGTGATCTAAAGCCTGGCAAGGCTTGTATCAAGGTTCCATCCTCTTCAAAGAAAACAATGCTCGGATATCCTTGTAAACGCAAAGCATCGGCAAAAAAGTGTGTGGCATTGCGCCCACGACGTCCTTCTTTATAATTCGGATTGGTATACACAAAGCCTTGATAGTCCACAGGCTCTTTACCTTCAGCATTGAATTTTACAGGATAGTAATTCTCATTGATGAACTGAGCCACTTGAGCATTGCCAAAGGTGTCACGATCCATCAATTTACAAGGTCCACACCAGTTGGTATAGACATCCATAATGATCTTTTTGGGTTCTTCTTTTTGTGCTGCAAGGGCTTCATTCATGGTCATCCATTGAATTTTGTCCTGAGCAAATGTTGCTGTAGCAAGCAATAAAAGCAATAGGCTAAGGTAATTTTTCATCACACAGTCATTTCTCTTTCAGTCGTAAAACTTGGGGTTCTTTACAAACATAACAAAAAGCGTTCCGTTTTAATGGAACGCTTTTTTTATTTATGTATTGTTTAACAGAACCTAGCGAATGCCGTGCATCATTCTGATCAAGGTCTTGTTTAGGATCAGCATTACGATACCTGCTCCAACAGGGATCAGGGTAAAGATCAAGAAGAAGGTACTCATTCCGTACTCTTCTACAATCGGATCGATATAACTACCGGTCCAACCTGCAGTTAGGTTTGCGATAAAGTTGGCCACAAACCAAACTCCAAACATCAATCCAACCAACTTTAGAGGAGCTAGCTTACTCACATAGGACAGTCCTACTGGAGAAATACACAATTCTCCGAGGGTGTGGAACAAATATGCTAGTACTAAGAAGATCATGCTCACAGAGGCAGTCTTAGCTCCTAATGGGATTCCCATAGATCCGAAGGCCAAAATGCCGAATCCTAAACCGAGAAGCATTAAGCCAATGGCGAATTTCACTGGGCCCGACGGATTGTATTTACTAGTCCAAATCTTAGAGAACAACGGAGCAAAAGCAATAATGAAGAAGGAATTCAGTATTCCGAACCAAGAAGCTTTAACTTCAGCGATATCTGCGCTGAACTCGTTCTTTAGCATCCAGATCACAATTCCCCATATGATGACAAAACTGGAGCCCAATAGAATATTAGAAAGGGCATATTTGGCAAAAGTCTGTTTGAATAATAAATACAGTACATAGGTAATGATCATCAACGGCACTACCGTCAATACAGCATTTACTACCTTAAAGGTCATAGCGCCACTTCCCTCCAACAAACGGTCGGTATAATCTGCTGCGAAGATGGTCATAGAACCACCGGCCTGTTCAAAGGCCCACCAGAAGAATACGGTAAAGAAGGCGAAAACTCCAATAACTTTCAATCGATCTGAAACTACTTTAGACTTGGTAGCCTCATCCATGACGTCTTCTACATCGTCTTTGATGTCTTCTACAGCATCTTCAACTACATCGTCAAGATCATCTGTTTGATTTGGCTTTAGGCCAATATTTCCGAAGATCTTTTGCGCAAAGTAGAACTGAAGCATTCCGAAGAACATAAAGATACCAGCCAAACCAAATCCATAGTGCCAGCCTACGGTCTCTCCAATATATCCGCATAAACCAATACCGAGGAAAGCTCCCGCGTTGATTCCCATATAGAAAATGGTGTATCCCGCGTCTTTCTCCTTGCCTTGGGTTTTGTACAATTGTCCAACGATAGACGAGATATTCGGCTTAAAGAGTCCGTTACCAATAATCAAAAGACCCAATCCAGCGTAAAAGAACAAGTCTGCTGTTACCTCTAAGGCCATGGAGGCATGCCCCAAGGTCATTAAAAAGGCTCCCAGCACTACCGCGTTGCGATAGCCCATGATCTTATCCGCAATGAAACCACCTATGATGGGGGTAATGTATACCAAACCAGTATACCATCCATAAAGCAGCAAGGCTTCCGAGCGTTCCCAACCCCAGCCGCCTTCGCCTATGATTGCCGCTGTTAAGAACAGAACAAGCAAAGCGCGCATGCCGTAATAAGAGAATCGTTCCCACATCTCTGTAAAGAACAAAACAAACAGTCCAGAAGGATGTCCTAGAACCGTTCTTTGGTTGGTTTCCGAGCCTCCGTATTTAAATTCCATAAATCTCGTTTTAGTTAGTTTTTCGTTTTATAGGTTGTCCAAAATAAAGTTGGTCATTTTGGTATATAGATGCAAACGGGTATTCCCGCCGTATATGCCGTGATTTTTGTCAGGGTACATGGCCCATTCAAATTGCTTGTTGGCCTGCACCAATGCCTCCACCAAACGGGTAGAGTTTTGCACATGTACGTTATCATCCGCAGTACCGTGAACCAAAAGGAAATCACCTTTTAGTTTGTCCACATGAGAAATTGGCGAGTTGTTATCATAACCTCCCGGATTCTCTTGAGGCGTGCTCATATAACGCTCTGTGTAAATGGTGTCGTAAAAACGCCAGCTTCCCACAGGAGCTACAGCAATGGCCATGCTAAAGGTATCAGCCCCTTGGAACAAGCAGTTGGCAGACATGAATCCGCCATAACTCCAACCCCAGATTCCAATACGATCTCCGTCAATATAGGGCAACTGCGCCAATTGCTGGGCAGCTCCTATTTGATCCTGAACCTCGTATTTACCGAGCTCCAATTGCGTAACTTTTTTAAAGCCACGTCCTTTCAAGCCCGTTCCGCGTCCGTCAACACAAACCACAATAATGCCCTGTTGCGCTAGCATATTGTGCCAATAATCATTGGATCCACCCCAGCGGTCTGCAACATTTTGAGACCCTGGACCTGAGTATTGATACATGAATAGTGGATATTTTTTCTCCGGATCAAAATCAGAAGGTTTGATCATATACATATTGAGTTCATTCCCATTGACCTCAATGGTAGAGAACTCTTTTGGAGACATATCGTAAGCGAGGAGTTTGGTTCTGAGTTCCGTATTGTTCAAGATCTCGCGAACCTTTTCACCGTCTAAAGCGTTGTGCAAGGTGTACACCGGAGGTACCATAGCGCTAGAGAAGGTATTGATAAAGTAACTAAAATCCGCAGAGAATGAAGCCGAGTTCGTCCCAGGACGCGTAGTCAATTGAACCTTGTTCTTTCCGCTTGGAAGAATTGAATACACATCACGATACATACTTCCGCGCTCAGAACTTTGATAGTAGATACGGCCCGTTTTAGTATCAAAACCGTAATAACGCGTTACTTCCCAATCACCATCGGTGACCTGATTGAGCAACTTTCCGTTCTTGTCGTAGTGGTAGATATGATTCCAACCGTCTTTCTCGCTGGTCCAAATAAAACTGTTGTTGGCCAAAAAGGTTAGATTGTCTGTGATGTCTACATAGGCAGCGTCTGTGTCTTGAAGCACCATTTTACTGCTGTTGTCTTTAGCATTGACCATGACAAGATCTACAGTGTTTTGTTTTCTGTTGGTCAATTGCACAGATAACACCTCTGGATCTTTAGTCCATTTAATACGAGGGATATAATACGAGTTGTAAGCAGAAAGGTCAATTTTAGAGGTGCTACCACTGCTGAGCTCATACATATGCAAACTCACCTTGGCGTTGGCCTCTCCTGCTTTTGGGTACTTAAATACTTGTTGGGTCTGATACAGATCTTTTCCGTAAACGTCCATAGAGAATTCAGGGACGTCAGTCTCGTCAAAACGAATGAAGGCAATGTGAGTTCCGGCAGCGTTCCAATCAAAGGCTCTTACAAATCCGAATTCCTCCTCATATACCCAATCGGTGATCCCGTTTATAATTTTGTTCTTTTTACCGTCCTTAGTGACTTCGGTTGTTTCACCACTAACCAAATCTTTTACGTAAATATTGTTGTTGAATCCATAAGCTACTTTAGATCCATCCGGGCTAAACGTTGGCTCCTGAATAGGCATGTCTGCAACCAATTCTAGAGATTCTGAATCCAGATCGTAGACATAATAAGTTCCCAAGGTCGATCTGCGGTAGATGGACTGAAGTTGCGTAGCGATGAGCATTTTAGTTTCATCCTCACTCAATTCATAACTGATGATATAATCCACACCCTTTAGAGACTGCGTGTTGACCAGCGTGCGTACCTTTTGAGAAGTGGCGTAATCATAGACATCAACAGTAGAAGCTCTGGCCTTGCGATCGTAATTGAGCACCACGTACTCTTTCCCATTATTGAGGGATTGCAGGCGATCCATGTACTCGGTTCTGAACGAGCCTTTCCAAATGTCTTCTAAGGTTATTTGTTTTTTTTGTGCAATTCCGAGGGAGGCGCAAAGTAGAAAAACGCCCAAGATCCATTTTGAACCCTGCATAGTCTAAGGAGTTAAAAAATTGTAAGGCCAAGTTTACTAAAAATTCATCAAAAAAGGGGCTGTTTTGGTGTTAAATACGCAGAAAACCCGCTAATTTTCTAAGAGTCCTCCATTTTCAAAATAGTATATTTGCAATGGAATTATTACGCACTTATGAGTACTCCAATTTCTGGCTTTTCCAAGCTGAGCAAAAGCCAAAAAATCAGCTGGTTGGCTGAAAACTATTTTAACGATCCTCAAGCAGGAGTGGCGGTTTTAGAGCAGTATTGGAATGCCGATACTAAGCTTCAGCAGCTCCACGACGAGTTCATCGAAAATACCCTGACCAACTATTACCTGCCTTTAGGCATTGCGCCTAACTTCTCCATCAACGAGAAACTCTATGCCATCCCAATGGCCATTGAAGAAAGCTCGGTGGTTGCAGCAGCGAGTAATGCGGCCAAGTTTTGGCTGGATAAAGGCGGATTTAAAGCAAGCATCATCTCCACCGTAAAAAATGGTCAAGTTCATTTAAACTACTACGGAGACCCGCAGCGCTTACAGCAGTTTTTTGACCGAGTCAAACCGATACTGCTTTCAGACTGTGATGAGATCACTACCAATATGCGCAAACGTGGTGGAGGTATTGTAAACTTGGAACTCCGTAACAAAACTGCGGAGCTCAAGGGTTATTATCAATTGCATGCCACTTTTGAGACCCTAGATGCAATGGGCGCCAACTTCATCAATAGCTGCTTAGAACAGTTTGCAGCCTCACTGCTTCGAGAAGCGACTGAATCTGACCTAATCCTTGAAGATGATGGTCTGGAAGTAGTTATGAGCATACTGTCTAACTACGTACCCGAGTGCTTAGTAAAAGCCGAAGTCAGCTGCCCAGTAGACCAATTGGCACAAGCCGGAATGAGTGGCCATGAATTTGCGACCAAATTTGTTCGTGCCGTTCAGATCGCACAAACAGAAGTGCGCAGAGCAGTAACTCACAATAAAGGAATAATGAACGGTATTGATGCCGTTGTATTAGCCACCGGAAACGACTTTAGAGCTGTTGAAGCTGGGATTCATGCTTACGCGAGTAAAAATGGTCATTACGGAAGTTTGACTCATGCCAAAATTGAAGGAGATCACTTTCACTTTTGGATTGAAATTCCTTTGGCGATTGGAACCGTAGGCGGCCTTACTAAGTTGCATCCTTTGGTGCGCTTGTGCTTTGAAATACTCGGTAATCCTGGAGCTAGAGAACTCATGCAGATCATGGCAGTCGCTGGATTAGCTCAGAACTTTGCAGCTTTGCGATCCCTCACCACTACAGGAATTCAAAAAGGGCATATGAAAATGCACTTGATGAATATCCTCAATCAACTCAATGCCACTCCACAAGAGAAAGAAGCAGCCGTGGAACACTTTAAGGCGAATACCGTCAGTCATGCAGCTGCATTGGCCTTTTTAGAAAGTCTAAGAGCTTAAACATGCAAGCGTCTTTTCACAGTAACGGCAAATTACTTTTAACCGGGGAATATATGGTGCTGGATGGCGCTATGGCTCTAGCAGTTCCGAGTCGTTATGGACAGACACTAAATATAAAAACACACCATGACAAACCTCTTAAATGGCAAAGCTTTGCTGAGAACGGAAGTCTTTGGTTTGCTGCAGAATTTGACTTGGATTGCTTGGACCAAGCCTTGGAAGATGCTATCCAAGAGCAGCTGAGAAAACTACTGAGCAGTTGTGTGGATCTAAATCCTGATTTTAAGAAAGCTCTAGTTGGTAAAGAGGTATCTACGCAATTAGAATTTCCGAGAGATTGGGGCTTGGGCAGTTCTTCTACTCTGATCAATAATCTGGCTCAATGGGCAGAAGTTGATCCTTTTGAACTCTTGGATCGCGGTTTTGGTGGCAGCGGTTATGATATTGCCTGCGCGTTTAGCGACGGCCCTATCTACTACAGAAAAAACGCTGACAACAGCAGGACAATTCAGCCTGTTGAACTGGATTGGCCGTTTGCGGATCAGCTCTTTTTTGTTCATCTCAATCAAAAGATGGACAGCAAGTTGGGCATCCAACGCTACAGAAGCCAAAATAAGCCTGATTCCTCCGTTTTTAAGATGCTTGACGAGCTGAGTCAATCATTGGTAAAAACAAGCACTAAGAGCGAATTTGACAGCCTTATGGATGAGCATGAATCCATTATTGCCCAAGTGATCGATCAGCCGCGGATACAGACTGCGCTCTTCCCAGATTATCAGGACGGGGTCATTAAAAGTTTAGGCGCTTGGGGTGGAGATTTTGTTTTGGTCAGCGGCTCTGAGAACAGTCCGGAGTACTTCAAATCCAAAGGATTTAAAACCGTAATCCCCTTTTGGGATATGCTCATAAAAAAACCCCGAAGCTAAAGCCTCAGGGTCTTCCATCTTAAAAGTATTCGACTTAATAAAGAGTCGCGCGGTTATCTTCAATGTCAGCGGCTTTCTTAAGCGCGTTGTACGCGTTCAAAGCAGCTTGAGTACCTTGTGTCTGACGAGCACGAGCTACAAATGCACTGTAATCTTCTAAGTCTGGAGCAACGTTCTTGGCTGTTAAACGCACCACGAATACTCCTGTTTTTCCGTCAATAGGTCCTGAAACTTCTCCTGGCTTCAATCCAAAAGCAGCACCTACAACTTTAGGCTCTGTTCCTCCACCAGCAATGGTTGGAGATTTTCTGTTGATCGCCTGAGCAGACTGGACCGTCTGAGACTGGCTCTGTGCGATCTCCTCTAGGGTAGATCCACTCAACTGCTCGCGAATAAGCTTCGCTTTTTTCTGAGCGCGAAGGATAGGGGTTACAATTGCAGATCCTTCTGCATTACTCATCAAGGCTTCCTCTAGGTTTCTGCGAACCAACTGTACAACAGCGAATCCATCACCAACGTCAAAACGCTTGATGTCTCCTACTGCAGTCTCTTCATTAAAGGCCCAGTTCACCAAAGTACGCTGAGGACCAAGACCTGTAATATTCTCATCCAACTGTCCCACAGCATTCACTGGACGAACTCCATAAACGCTTTCTTGAGCAACAGCTGCAAAGTCACCCTTGCGCGCAGCCAATTCAAAATTAGTTGCGTCAGAGAATAGGTTGTTAATAGTTTCTTGTGAAGCACGTAGTGGCTTAGCAATAGTTGCAAGCTTTACTACTTCTTGTGGGTTTTTCTGATCCAACACCTCAATGATGTGGAATCCAAAGTCAGACTTAACAACACCTAGTGCCCCTACTTCTTCTTCAAAAGTAAAATCACGGAAAGCAGGAACCATACGGTTGTATGGATACCAGTCGTACAATCCACCGCGCTCGATAGATCCTTGGTCTGAACTGTATGCTGTCACGAACTCCTCAAAACGAGAAAGGTCGCTTTTCAAAATGGTCATTAAGCTGTCTGCAGTGGTTTTAGCCTGAGCCTCATCACGTACAATATTGTCTGTAGGGTTACTTCCGATTGGAATCAAGATGTGACGAGCCTTTACAGAATCTGGAAGTGTACGTCTTTCTACAATACGAGTTGCCATTACATTTCCACGCTCCTTGTAAGGTCCGTAAACAGACCCAGCTTCTCTTGCGAAGATAGAATCAACAATAGTAGATGGAACCTGGTTCTTAAATAAGAAGCGGTCTTGGTAAGGCACTTCAGAGTTTGCATTTACCAAAGCTTCAACATCTTCGGTAATGGCCAAACCGTTGATGGTATCGTTAACCAATTGGTTTACTTCTTCTGTCGTAGCCAATTCATCAGCAGCCGATGCATTTCCTGCAAATAATACATATTGAATGTCTACACGAGGATCTACAGTAAAGCGATCTTGATGATCACGCATGTACGCTTCGATCTCCGCATCAGTGATCACAGCTTGATCGTCTGGAATGCTGCTGTAAGGCACCTGTACGAATTGAATGTCTACTTTGTCATTTTCGAGGTGATATTCCCACTTACCATCAATGGTAGAAGGAGAAGCAGATCCTTGAATCATGTTCAAATAAGCTTGCTCCATGGCTTGAGAAACAATTTGATTCTCTTGAGCCAACCAGTTTGCGTAAGTCACGTCATTTTCTTGCTGGAATCTGATGTATTCTTCCAATTTGGCATAATCAAAAACTCCAGCTTCGTTGAAGAATTCTTGCTGATTTTGGAAAGCATTGGTAAGGGCATTTCTAGTGAAGTTAGATTCTGCAGAGAATCCTAGGTCTTCTAATTTCCCTTCAATGATCGCTTTGCGAACTTGTTGTTCCCAAACAATGTTGCGAACCTGTGACTGACTAGCGGCTCCACCGTATTGTCTAGATTGAGCTTCAACCAAGTTATTGAATGCCACACGGTCAATGTCTGTGCCGTTCACAGTGGCTACACTATTGCTAACTGTTCCGCCTTTAAGGCCACCGTTATCAATGATACCAGAGATCACAAATGCAAACAAGGCCATAGCGATTATGATGATCAAAAAGATACCTCGTTTACGAATACTATTTAAAATTGCCATTTTACTCGAAAATTTATAGGGTGCGAAAGTACTGTTTTTGATGGATTAATAAAAGCCTGAATACCTAAAATTCATGGCTTTTTAACCAAAAATCAGTCTTCCTCAAGGAGTTTTATTTCGACCAATTCAATTTTGGTGTTAGACACCTCCAAGATGTCTACTTGAAATTGCTCGATGCGCAGGCTGTCTCCTTGCTGCGGAATCCCTTCTGTGTAGTAAACGATCATTCCGCCAAGGGTTTCATAATCGTCGTGTTCTGGCAGGCCGATCTTATGCGTTTCGTTGATATAATCGACCTCTAAACGTGCCGAAAACTTGTAGTGATCTTCTGCCAAGATTTCCTCGTGAAGATCGTCGCTATCGTGCTCGTCTTGGATCTCACCAAAGAGCTCTTCTACAATGTCCTCCACAGTCATCATTCCAGAAGTACCTCCGTATTCATCTAAAACCACAGCGATACTCTTGCGTTTCTTAGTCAAGATGTTCAAAACGTCTTTGACCAACATAGTCTCCGGGACAAAGACAACAGGCATCAACACTTTTTTGATGTTCTGCGGCTTTTTAAAGAGATCAAAAGAGTGCACATAACCCACAATATTGTCAATATTTTCTTTGTAGATAAGGAGCTTAGAATAGCCCGTATTGACAAAGGTTTCTGTGAGATCTTCTGTGGAAGTCGAGATGTCTACCGCTTCAATTTCTGTACGGGGTACCATGACTTCTCTGGATTTTACTTCGGAGAATTCCAGGGCATTTTGAAAGATCTGTATCTCTGTGTCGATGTCGTCATCTTCATTGACGATCTCCATCTGCTCGGAAATATAATTGCCCAGTTCCGTTTTGGAAAAACTCATCTGTACCGCATCGCCCTCTGTTCTAAAAACGTACTTCAGCACTAAATCTGAGATCCAGATCACAAATTCAGAGATCACTGAGAAGAGCAAATAGAAAATATAGGAAGGCAGCGCGAAGAGTTTCACAAAGGTATTTGCATACACTTGGAAGAACACTTTGGGCAAAAACTCCGCAGTGATCAAAATGACAATGGTTGAGATCAGCGTGTGTAAAAGCAGTTTCCCCGGCCCTTCAATTGGCACCAGTTCTACCAACAGATCACCCATATAAAATCCGTAGACCACCAAGGCAATATTATTGCCCACCAGCATGGTCGCGATGAATTTAGAAGGTCTTTTGGTGATGCGTTTGAGCAGTCCGGCCATAAAGTCGTTCTGCTTCTTTTCTATCTCAATGTGAATTTTGTTCGATGAAATATAGGCGATCTCCATTCCTGAGAAGAATGCAGATAGCAAGATCGAAACAAGAATAATGAGCAGTGTTATCTCCATTATTGGTTGCGCTTGTGGTCTTCCATCTTACGCCTGAACTTGCGTCTGAAGAAGAACATAAACACCGCGACAACAGCAAACATTCCGAACATATACGCGCGGCCTCTATCTACCTCCCAGTTGATAATTACCAGGTAAATTGAAAAGGCAGCCATAGCCAAATACACGTATTCAAAAAGTTGAAAGATTTTAGATCCCATCGTCTTCTGGAGGATTTTCGTTTTCTATGAGTTGTACGCCAGTGTTCTTACGTGACAGAAAGGTCGTGAAATCTTTATTAGAATCAAAACTGCTTCCATCATTGTAGGAACCGTCGTTGAATTTAATGCGGTAAGGCTGATCGGAAAAGATCCAGTTGTCATTCTGGTCCCAATAAACCTGATCTGCCAATAGTTGTGTGCTGTCTGAGGTGAGTAGCACTACATTGCCCCGCATATCCACCAAACCGGTCTGGTCATAACGGATGGCATAGTCTGCGGTAATGGTACTCTTTTTATCGTCTTCATAAAAGTAGACGGTCACTCCATCTGGAAATTCTGAGTAGGAGAATTTTCGGTTGCTGTAGTCCAGCAATTTAGGCGCCAACAAATTGGCCACCACTTTTCCAGAATCGGTATGGATGGCATTGGCGTTCTCACCAATACCTACAGGATCTTCACTGGCCAGATTGATGTTTCTGACCTTATCGAAGTCTTCCTGACATGAAAAAAGCGCGATCACAGCTAACACTGCGATCACGCCTCTTAAATTTTTATTTGTCAATGACATCCTTATAGACTAGGAACTTTCACTGATCCTCCCATCCAACATCCAAAAGAGATGGTCTCTCCCGCACGTCCGCTGGTGAAAATATCTTGCTTGCTCGGTGCACGTCCTTGATAAGAAGATGCAGTAGCATTTGCTGTTCCGGCTAATGATCCGTCTACACGACCAGCCTTACGAGCCATATCAGCAGCTTTCCAGTATACAGCACGCTTAGAGAATACGTCAGTACCACAGTTGTTAGCACTATCTGCGTACATCTTTGCGATACGCAGGTAACAGATTCCCATAGAAGGCTTCACCTCAAGGGCTTTGTTATAGTAAGATCTAGCTTTTCCAAAGCTTCCTTTCTTACGGAAGTTCTCAGCGATCTGGTAGTATACTTTAGCCTGATCGCTTGGGTTGGTTTCCAACTCAGCAGACTGGTTGTAGTAGTCTAATGCCTGAGCACTGTTTCCATCCTTCTCTGCCAATTTACCTAAGTAGAATGCAGACTTAGCAGAAGGCTCCAAGTTGTGCAGTTGTTGTACCAATCGGAAGAAGATATCTCCATCGTTACAATCTTTAGCACTCAAACGACCCGCAGCAACGCGTACCCATTTGATGTCTCCTTTGCGCTCTTCAAATTGCTTTTCATATAATGGAACTAGGTTCTCACAATCTGCACGCTGACCCAACAAAGTGTTGATAGATCCTTTGATCTTTCCGTAGCTCTCTGAGTTCTTGCTAGCAGCTTTAAGTTTCTTAGCTTCTTTAGAAGTAATGGTACCGGCTTCTTCCTTCTCTCCTAAAGTAGAGATGATCTTCGCCATATCACTTTCCTTTCCTTCAATCTTAGAGATCAATAGATCGTAAAGCTCAAAGTAGTCTTCCAAAGGCATTTCATTCTTATCAACTAGCTCCGTAGCTAGGTTGAAGTAAATGTACAATTGCTTCGGACTGGTGAAGTTCTTAGAGTCAGTCTTCTCTGCCATATCAAAGGCCTTGAACTGCTCCATAGTAGTTCCCATTTTATTGTCGTACTTCAATTGAGCGATATCTCCCATTACGTCACCTTTCTTGGTTTTAGATGGAAAATGCGTCATACGCTCTTCATACAACTTCATAAGGTCAGCAACGTCCGCCGCCTTATTAACTCCTTTTTTAATTCTATCTTTCAATAGCTTCTCACCCAATTGGTAAAGGGCCAAACTCCATTTTGGACAGTCCTTACGCAATTGCATAAAAGGCTCGTAAGCGGCATCGTAGTTCCCTACTTTTGCGCTTTCATAAAATACAGATCCAGTAGTGGCGCAATCCTCTGCACTTAGCTGTGCATTTACGCTCAAGCTACTCATAGTAAGTAACGCTACCAACGCTACTGTTAGTCTAGTTTTCATCGCTCTTTTATTTCTCTGGTTAATCATATTTTCTCTTAATGAACCACTTATCGTTCAAAGATAAGCTAATAAACACATTTACGAAATTTTCCTGAACCAATTGGAAGTCGGTAGTACCGCGTCTTCCAAGCTCTACTCCGAGGTTAATATTCGAAATGCGTCGTCCAACTGGGAATCCTAATCCAAAAGACATGCCAAACTCATTAATACCTTCTCCAGCCACTACAATACCTGTGTCCTCAAAACGAACACCAGCGCGGTAGGTCACTCGGCTCCAATAGCTTGTCAATGAATTGTATTTAGGAACGTAAAAACCTCCCAGACGAATCTTAGTTGCATCTTGGTAGGTGATGTTTGGTAGGTCAAAGCTTCTGTTATTGAGTACTCCAGTCCCTTGACTGATGTATTCACCACCTACAAACCATTTGTTCTTTTCTCCAACACCTGCACCAAAACTTATAAGGCTTGGGAATTGAATTTCTGAATCTTGAACGCTCACCTCAGTGATCTCTGCACCTCCAATTCCTCCAGACTCAGTTACGAGTACTGTTGCGATCTCTCTAAAGTTAGAAACGGTTAGGTCACTGCTTGGCGTGTAGGTCAAACTGGCTTGTAATTCCAGCTTCTCATTAATTGCCTTTATGTAATGTGCACCGAGCACAAAGTTTAAACCAGAGATATCGGAACGGTTCACCTCTTGGGTTCCAAACTGAATACTGGTATCGTTGAACAGACCTTGGTTTCTAATGTTTCCAAAATTATACTGAGCCTCTACACCCACGTTCAAACCTTCAAAGACATTGTAACCGATACCGAGGTAAACCTTAGTCAATCCACCGGTTCCGGTAAATCTATTGAGTTGGGTGTCTGTCGTATTTTCTAGATCGTATCCCACAGCGCTGTACGGATACAAGCCAAAACTCGCTCCAAACTTACCCATAGGAATGCCAATGATCACATAGTCTAAGGAGGTGATCTGTGTTTGTTCTTTATTTCCGTCCTCTTCCAGGTTGGTGCTGTTGAACTGCCCACCCACAGAATAGTTAGTGTAGCGCAGGTTAGCATAAGTCGCTGGATTCATTACGTTGGTGTGAATGCTATCAGAAAACACACTCATGCCCCCCATAGATTCCAGATCAACAGTTCCACGGAACTTGATTAAACCAATTCCACCAAATGAATAAGGAGAGGCAGTGTTGTTTTGAGAAACAGCACTAAAGCTAAGCAGCAAACAAACTGCTATAAGGAAGCATCTATTCATGTAAAGCATTCAATTCGAGAAGGAAGTCTAGGCCTTCCAACAAAAAATTTGAGTTGGCAAATATGCCATTTTTTAAGTGATCTCGCAAGATTTGAGCATCTCCTCCTGTTAAAATCACTGTTAAATCGTCAAAGCGGGCTTTAGTCTCGTCTATCGCCCCGTTCAATTCATGAACAAGACCCCGAAATGCACCCGCGTGCATCGCATCAGCTGTTGAGCTACCTTGGTAAGTTTCTAAGGCCTTGGGCTCCAAAAGCGGAAGCTTGGCCGTAAAGTGATGCATAGCCTCATAGCGCATGCGCAGTCCTGGAGCTATGGCCCCGCCGTGGTAGCTACCATCGGCTTCAAGAATATCAAAGGTCATACAAGTACCTGTATCAATAACCAGCACATTTTGCCCAGGAAAATGCTTCACGGCAGCAGCCATAAGCGCAATACGATCCAAGCCCAGTGTCTCTGGGGTAGCGTATTTGTTTTGAAAAGGCAAAAGTAAATGATGGCTCAGCGGAATTAGCGCCAAGGATTGATTGAGTTTATTGTAAAGCGGATCCGGAATATGTCCCGTGGCAGAAAGTATGGCTTTTTCTAGCTGCGGATAGTTTTCCAACAGCTCATCCAGAACCTTGCTCTCTGCTCCTTGGTCTGCAAACTTCAACTCTTGCAGGGCTCCATCGTGGAACACGGCAAATTTAGTTCGCGTATTTCCTATGTCTACAATAAGATTCATTGTGAGGACTAAAGCGGTAAATGTACAATTCTGATACAGAACCAACTGTTAATCCATTGCTAAAAACCTCAGCCCAAAAACGTCAAATTTTTTAACTTTATGTTTTGTACAATCCAAATAAGGATTATATTTGCCTCCGCTTTTAGCGATGGTACCTTAGCTCAGTTGGTAGAGCAACGGACTGAAAATCCGTGTGTCCCTGGTTCGATTCCTGGAGGTACCACAACAAGCGTAAAACCCACTCCAATTGGAGTGGGTTTTTTTATGCTCGCACGCGTCGCAAGCTCGCTTGCGTAAGCGGAAGAGCGTAAAAAAACTCAACGCCGAAGGCGGTGGAGTTTTACATTTGCAAAAGTGCGTAGCAAAGGAACATTTGCGATAGCAAATGAATCCTGGACTGCCGCTACCGCGGGTACCTCACTCAAACATCCAAAGGATGTTTGGTTTTTTCAAAACATCGTTCGGTAAGGTTTTGCATTTGCAATAGAGGCAACGAAGGAACTTTGGCCGAAGGTCAAAGAATCCTGGGATACCAAATGCCTCTTTCAGAAATAGGACCCATGTTTGGCACAACATGATTATGATCCAGTTCATCGAAACTAATGTCCTCTGTGACCTCAAAGGTTAAATCATTATCAAAGTTAACTGACAGTTGATCTTTAAGAATATTGAAGGCGTCGTCTAAAGAAAAGGCCGTTACACCAATCTTTTTAAAAGATGAATTATTTCTATCGACCTCAATCCAGTATGTTAGTAGATTTCTATTCACGCTTAAATATAGTTTATTTGGTTTCACTAGACCATACCTGACTCTGAAGACCTCGCCCCGCGCTAGGGATAGCAGCGAAAACCCCGCAGCGAGCCTGCGAGCGAGGAGTTGTAGCGAATAGCGCGGTCGTGTAGTGAACTGGTTCTACTACACGAGGCGCCCCAAAATATAAAACAATCTGGCTTGCCGCTTACGCGGGTGCTTCGGCCCAATGTCCACAGGACATTGGGTTTTGCAAAAGCAAAACTACTCCTCACCAACACCTCGATACAATTTTCATTTCATGAAAATCACTCGATGACCGTAAGCTATACCGAACAAAGTGAAGGGAGTGCCCAAAAAACAAATTTACTCCCTCAACGCCCTAGCCACGCTACGCGCATAACCGTTAGCTACATCAGCAGCGCTGTCTGGGTCTTGTAAACTTGAGGTCACTTGCCCAATTAATTGTTGCTTGGCCGGCTTTTCCAGATCAAAAACGAGAGTTTCCACTACATAGGTTACGGAACGCTCTTCATTGATACTAGGTTCCACATAGTTTCCAGAATAACGAACTGTTGGCGCAGAATTCGGGTGGTTGTAGTAATTGTAGAACGTATATAGGTAAGGATCTATGGAACTGGAATAAGTCGCTCCAGCATAATATCCACCTTCTTTTTTGATATTCACCGTTTGCTTCTTATCCTTCAATACTGTGATCACCACAGCCTCAAAACCTTTATCGCGGATCATCTGCTTGGCCGCTTCAATCTCAGCTTCACTGAGTTGCTTGTTGGGCTTGAGGTCTTCCATAAAGTCATAACTCACCATACCTTTCATTTTGTTGTTGCGCAACTCTCTCAGCATGGCATCTTCAAATGCTTTGCGGACGGTTGGATTATCAGTACGAGCGATCACTAAAAAATTCTTCGATTTGACATCTCCAGCGTCTGTAGCCTTCCAGCTTTCCAATACCTTAGTAGAAGAACATCCAGAAATAAGCAGGGCCAAAATGGGCAGCACAATTAGGTTTTTCAATTTGGTCATGGTGTAAATTGTTTTGTTTGAATGGTTAAGCTACAAAAATACTCCTAATAATCCTCAGGCGCAATGATTGCGTATTAACCCACCACCCCGATAGGATTTAAATCCGCATAAGAATGTACCTTAGTGCTAGCAAAAATGGAAGAATTACTCATTGATTTATACGGCGGGCAGTTTGAGCGCGAACTCCTCGCAGAGATCGCAGCAGTTGGAATCTATAAAGACATTCCTGCCGATACGATCTTGATGGATTTTGGTCAATACGTCAAATCCATGCCGCTCCTGCTGCAAGGGGCTATTAAGATCATGCGCGAAGATCAGCAAGGCGATGAGCTCCTGCTGTACTTTTTGGAAAAAGGCGACACTTGCGCCATGACCTTGAGCTGTTGCATGGGTGCCACGAAGAGTGAGATCAGAGCGGTTACAGAAACAGACACCCAATTGATATTAATCCCCGTCCAACACATGGAAAGTTGGTTAGGAAAATACAAAAGTTGGCGGGGATTTGTCATGGACAGTTATCATGACAGAATGATGGAAATGCTGGATGCCATAGACTCCATTGCCTTTATGAATCTGGAAGACCGGGTGATGAAGCTTTTGCAAGAGAAAGCCCAAATCGTTCAGAACAATGAGGTGTATAACACGCACAAAGAATTAGCGCAAGAACTGCACACCTCGCGTGTGGTGATCTCTAGAATTCTCAAAAAGCTCGAAAACGAAGGCCGTATCAGCCTGCACAGAAGTCACATCACTTTAATTGGAACTGATGTGTGACTTTAGTTACCAAATCTCGGCTACAGCCGATCTAATTTTGCCCTGTTAATCAATAATGGAACTCGTGGAGATTTTAGGGTATATGGCAGCCTTAGTGGTTGGTTTGGTTTTAGGTCTGGTAGGCGGTGGCGGATCCATCCTCACGGTGCCCGTTATGGTATATTTATTGGGCTACAATCCAATTCTAGCGACTGCATACTCCCTATTTGTAGTTGGGGTCTCTGCCTTGGTGGGAGCTTTTAGAAATATGCAAAAAGGCTTGGTAGATTTTAGGACCGCTATTGTTTTTGCGGTTCCTGCCTTTATCGCGGTTTACGCAACGCGCAAGTACATCATCCCTGCAATTCCCGATACCTTGACCACTGTAGGGGAATTTGTAGTCACCAAGGACATTGCCATAATGATCTTCTTTGCTGTGATCATGCTTTTGGCTTCGTTTTCAATGATTCGTTCTAAGAAAGGCGACCCTGATGAAAATGAGCAGGTGCAATACAACTATCCGCTCATTGTGATTGAAGGTTTGGCTGTGGGTGTTTTAACCGGATTGGTTGGAGCTGGTGGTGGATTTTTGATCATTCCCGCACTCGTTCTGCTTGCAAAGCTGCCTATGAAAAAAGCGGTGGCCACTTCCCTATTGATCATCGCGATTAAATCTTTAATAGGTTTTATTGGCGATGTTGAGAATTTACAGATCGATTGGGGCTTTCTGCTCTCCTTTACTGCGGTATCTGTGATCGGGATCTTTTTGGGGATCTGGCTTGGAGGGTTCATTGACGGCAAAAAGCTCAAAAAAGCCTTCGGTTGGTTTGTACTGGGAATGGCTTTTTACATCATTTTTATGGAAATTTCTGCTTAAGACAACTCGTTTTTCTCCAATTTCACCACTTTTTCTAAAAAAAATAGGCTAAGGTAACATTGGTCACTTTTTAGCTCGATTCGCCGTCTTAATTTTGAACTATCAAACTCTTAAAACGTTCAAAACGATGCGAATAGAACAGATATATACCGGATGCTTAGCCCATGCAGCCTATTACCTAGAAGACCAAGGCGAGGCCGCTATCTTTGATCCTTTACGAGAAGTTGGTCCTTATATAAATCGGGCTAAGAAGGACAATGCACAGATCAAATACGTTTTTGAAACACATTTCCATGCAGACTTTGTGAGCGGGCATTTAGACCTTCAAAAGCAAACAGGTGCTGAGATAGTATTTGGTCCGTTAGCACTTCCGGGATATGAAGCAATACTAGCAAAAGACGGCCAAGAATTTAAGGTAGGACGCTATACCGTTCGCGTAATTCACACCCCGGGTCACACTTTAGAGAGTACTACTTACCTCTTGATAGATCAAAATGGGGAGATGCACGGCATCATCACCGGAGACACTTTGTTTATCGGAGATGTAGGCCGACCTGATCTGGCCCAGCATGTAGTTGCAGACCTTACAGAAGAAAAACTAGCAGCCTTGCTGTTTGATTCCCTCCGCAATAAAATCATGACACTGCCCGATCATTTGATCGTGTATCCGAATCACGGAGCCGGATCTGCTTGTGGTAAGATGATGAGCAAAGAGACTACGGATACTTTGGGGAATCAGAAAAAAGTAAACTACGCCCTAAGAGCAGACATGACCAAAGAGGAATTTATTGATGAATTGCTTACTGGTCTTACTACGCCTCCGGGATACTTTCCGCAGAATGTACTCATGAATCTCAAAGGATATGATTCCTTGGAAAACGTTATGCAACGTGCCGATAGACCCCTAGGGCCTGAAGCTTTTGAAGCTGCCGTCAATGAGACGGGTGCCTTGATGTTGGATGTTCGAAATCCAGAGGAATTTGCCAAAGGCTTTATTCCCAACAGCATCAACATTGGTCTCAACGGAAACTTTGCGCAATGGGTGGGAGAACTGATCCCAAGTGTAAAACAAGAGATTCTTTTGATTACAGAACCAGGCAAAGAAAGAGAAGCTATTACGCGACTGTCTCGTGTTGGTTATGATGGGGTTATTGGATATCTACTCGGTGGATTCCAGTATTGGAACAACTCAGAAAGAGAAGTTGACACCATTGGCCGAATCAATGCCAAGACCTTTGAAAACATGATGATCACTAACGGCATTGAACTCTTTGATGTGCGTAAAAGAAGTGAATTCAACTCCCAACACGTTTTGGAAGCCACCAACATTCCACTCAATGAATTGAACCAGCATTTGTCGAGCTTCCCCAAAGACAAACCGCTGGTTTTGCATTGCGCCGGAGGTTACAGAAGCATGATTGCGGCTTCCATACTCAAACAAAGAGGCTGGGAAAATATAACCGATGTACAAGGTGGTTTTGCAGCTATTAAGGAGACCACTGTGCCCTGCACAGATTATGTCTGCCCAACCACGCTCTTGTAGTTTTTTTAGTTGTTGCACGCCCGGGGTTTAGACTCCGGGCTTTTTTTCTTAAGTGTAACTCAAGTTACCGTAGTTCCCATATTGGCCTGCTAATTTTGGCAGAAATCCTACAGGTATGAACATATTGATGGAACCATAGCCCTGGTATATTTCGGGTATTTTGATCACCGGGGTCATGGCCCTGCTGTTATGGGGAAACAAGAGTTTTGGGGTTTCGGGAAACTTCAGAACGCTGTGTACCCTATGCGGCGCGAATCAAAAAGCTTCTTTTTTCAAATTTGACTGGAAGGCACAACGCTGGAACCTCTGGGTGATGGTTGGAACTATTTTGGGCGAATTCATTGGAGCCAACTTTTTGAGTGATGATACCGCAGTTTCGATTAGCGAATCTTCCGCAGCACAACTCCGACAAATTGGAGCCGTAGATGCAGGCAAGGCCTACTTACCAGAATTTCTTTTTGGAACCGAGGCACTAACAGAACCAAAATCTCTAACCTTATTGATCATTGGCGGATTCCTCGTTGGATTTGGAGCGCGTTATGCCGGCGGATGCACCTCCGGACATGCCATCTCTGGTCTGAGCAATTTACAATTGCCTTCACTGCTCGCTGTTATGGGCTTCTTTATTGGCGGTCTTGTCATGGTACATTTAATCTTTCCAATCCTTTTTTAAAATGCGCACGATCTATTTTTTAGCCGTCGGAATTCTATTGGGCATTACTTTGTTCAAGTCGGAAGCTGCTTCTTGGTTTAGGATCTACGAGATGTTCCAATTTGACTCCTTCCATATGTACGGGATCATCGGTACGGCAGTCGGACTTGGAGTACTTGTAGCGCAACTCATCAAACGCAAAAAGCTCAAAGGTTTCAACGGGGCTCAAATTCAAATCAACCCAAAAGAAAACAGACGCTACAGCTATCTTTTAGGAGGAATACTCTTTGGATTGGGTTGGGCCTTGGCCGGAGCTTGCCCAAGCCCTATGTTTACCCTTTTGGGCAGTGGTTATGCAAGCATGCTCGTGGTCATTGCAAGTGGTTTGTTGGGCACTTTTGTTTACGACTTAATCAGGGATAATCTCCCGCATTAAAAAAGTAGAATTTAGTACATTGGCAGCACCAACCAAACAATCATGAAAAAGCTGCTGATGCTTTTGTTGCTGTTCTCTTCCGCAGCACAAGCTCAAATTCTAAACGCTGAATCTTTAAGAAAAGTAACCGATACCTCAGGCTGGTCTGGTTCTGCGACCGTGAACTTTGCCTTGGTGAGAAACGTGAATGATATCATCAGTTTGGGGTCTGATGTACACGTGCAATACAAGACCGAGAAACACCTTTTCCTACTCAAAAACCAGATCGCATTTAGAAAACTCAATGATGACGATTTCTCCAATTTTGGAATTACCCACCTGCGCTATAATTATGTACTTTCTGACCGTTGGCGTTGGGAAGCCTTTGCTCAAGGGCAGTACAACCGCGTGGCTTTAATTGACTTTAGAGGACTTTTGGGAACTGGACCGCGCTACAAGATCTCCAGCTCAGAGGATTACAAATTCTATTTGGGAAATCTGGTGATGTTTGAATACGAGGAGGTAGCCGATGGCATCACGCCAAATCAGCGTGATGTGCGTTTGAGTTCTTATTTATCGTTCAGCCTCTTCCCCAATGACAATCTCAGTTTGGTCAGCACCACTTATTACCAACCGCAGTTGGATCAATGGTCAGATTTTAGGATCTCATCAGAATCCACCTTGCTGGTCAAAATGTTTAAAAATCTCAACTTAAATGTTACCTATGTGTTCATTTATGACGCCTTCCCAGCCATAGGAATTCCCAATTCGCAATACCGCTTCAGCACTGGGGTAACCTATACATTCGACTAGTAATGAGCGCCTTTCACCGAAAGGGCTAAAAAAGTCATAATTCTGCGTAAGCTATTCCCCCATAGCGAGACTACCTTTGTATCTTTACGAATTACAAAACCAGAACGAGCAAAATCTCGTATATAAAACAAAGAGAACTTATGGCAAATGCTTATTACGACCCTGCCGATCTGCGCAAATTTGGAAAGATCACCGAATGGAGTGAAGAACTCGGCACCAAATTCTTCGATTACTATGGAAAAGTCTTTGAAGAAGGCGCCTTGTCTGCCCGTGAGAAATCATTGATCGCGTTAGCCGTATCCCATGTGGTTAAATGTCCGTATTGCATTGACGCTTACACCAAAGACGGTTTGCAGCGCGGAATCACTAAGGAAGAAATGATGGAAGCGGTTCATGCTGGTGCTGCTATTGAGAGCGGAGCCACACTCGTTCACGGTGTTCAAATGATGAACAAATACAATAAATTGAGCATGTAGCTCATTGCTTTATGGCGACAAAATCCTTAAAGAAACGCGAAAGCGAATTGGCCAATGCCCAAAGGCAATTGGAACTTTTGTCCAACGGTATCTTTGCCGATGGAGAATTGCCCACTTTTGCCGATAAGATCAAAGGCGTCGGACATTTTCCTTTGCGTCCAAACAAATTGGAGATCCTGCAGATCAATGTTGGGTATATGTGTAATCAAGTGTGTGAGCACTGTCACGTAGATGCTGGCCCGGATCGGAAAGAGATCATGACCCGTGAGACCATGCAACAGTGTTTGGAGGTGATCCGCAATACAGGCGCCCACACTTTGGATCTGACTGGAGGTGCTCCTGAGATGAACCCAGACTTTAGATGGTTTGTAGAAGAAGCAGCTAAAGCAGGTATTAAGGATTTTATTGTTCGATCCAACCTAACGATCATCCGAGCCAATAAAAAGTACTACGACCTTCCGGATTTCTTTAAGAAACACAACATTCACGTGGTGTCATCCATGCCGCACTGGACGCGTGGCAAAACTGATAAGCAACGCGGAGACGGTGTTTTTGACAAATCCATTAAGGCTTTGCAGGAACTCAATGACCGCGGTTACGGAATGCCGGACAGTTCGTTGCGCTTAGATTTGGTATACAATCCTTCTGGAGCCTTCTTGCCCGGAGATCAGGCCAGTATGGAAAAAGATTTTAAAAAGGCTTTGATGGAAGATTTCGGAATTCAATTCCACAATCTGTTTGCCATTACCAATTTGCCGATCTCTCGCTTTTTGGATTATTTAATCGCTTCAGATAACTACGAGGACTATATGTATCAATTGGTAGAAGCTTTTAATCCAGCAGCTGTTGCTAATGTGATGTGTACCAACACGCTTTCCATAAGCTGGGACGGCTACCTTTATGATTGTGACTTCAATCAAATGTTAGGTTTGCCTGTAAATTCCAAGGTAAAGCACATCTCAGAGTACAATGAAGACCTTCTTCAAAACAGAAATATTGTGATCTCTCAACATTGCTACGGTTGTACTGCTGGTGCAGGAAGCAGTTGCCAGGGAACCGTTGCCTAATGAAAAGATTGCTGTTTTTATTACTGCTGATCAGTTCTTTGGCCTACAGCCAACAAAATTGGGATGCACTACTCCAAAAGTATAACGAGGATTCTGTGCCTTATATCACGGCCACCCAAACCGCGACTGCCTTAGCGTCGGGAAAAAAAGTGGTAGTGTTGGATGCGCGTGAAGCCGATGAGTACCGCACCAGTCATTTACCCAATGCCATTTTTGTGGGTTATGACGATTTTGAACTGAGCAAAGAGGCTAAAAAGTCATTGAAAGAAGCCGATCAAATCATCGTGTACTGTACTGTAGGTGTGCGATCCGAAGACATAGGCGCACTGCTGCTTCAAAAAGGATACACTCACGTTCAGAACCTCAAAGGCGGAATTCTCTCTTGGAAGAACAATGAATTCGAAGTCTACAATATGGATCGGCAACCCACGGAAGAAGTCCATGTCTACGGCCCGAGCTGGGGCAAATATTTAATTAAAGGAACCGCTGTACATGACTGATGCAGCTTTAATCATATTTACGCGCAATCCAGAATTGGGTAAATGCAAAACGCGTTTAGCGGCCACCATAGGTGATCAAAACGCTTTGGAGGTTTATCAATTTTTGTTGGATCATACGGTTTCTATTACCCAAGACTTGCCTTTTGACAAGTATGTTTTTTATTCTGAAAAAGTCCATCACAACGACCGTTGGGATGAGAACATCTACCAAAAAGAGATTCAAAGTGAAGGAGATCTAGGCCTAAAGATGCGCGCTGCCTTTGAGCAATTGTTTGCAAAAGGGTATAAGAAACTGGCCATTATAGGGAGCGATCTGTTTGACCTGCAGAGTCAAGATCTAATTGACGGCTTGGAGCTTTTAGACCAGTACGAAGCGGTAATTGGCCCTGCGCAGGACGGGGGTTATTACTTTTTAGGCATGACCCAACTCATCCCAGAAGTTTTTGAAAACAAAGAGGGGGGCACCGATACCGTATTGATGGACACCCTCACCGATTTATTGAATAAAAACTTCGGTAGTCTTCCAGTTCGCAATGATATTGACTATTTTGAGGACATTAAAGACAAAGCGGAATTCCAACGATTTATACCTGAACACTTGCAATGATAAACCTGATAGAACAAACCACTGATTATTTAAAAGGCAAAGGATTTGACAATCCGGAGATCGGAATCATTTTAGGAACTGGCTTAGAACGCTTGCCAGAACACGTCGAGATTAAAAAAGAGATCTCTTATAATTTGATCCCGAATTTCCCTACGGCTACCGTGGCTTTTCACAAAGGCAAACTTCTGTATGGAACCTTAGCAGGTAAACGCGTGATAATCATGCAAGGACGTTTTCACGTTTATGAGGGATATACGCTGCAGGATGTGACCTATGGTGTGCGTATCATGCATGCTTTGGGCATTAAGAAACTCTTGGTTTCTAACGCAGCCGGAGCCATCAACCTCAACTTTAAAAAGGGAGAATTGATGCTTATTGACGATCATATTAATCTGCAAGGAGGTTCGCCACTTGCTTTTAACGGCGTAGATCAATTAGGAGATCGGTTTGTAGATATGGCAGCACCTTACGACACTGCGATGAACGCAACTCTTGAAACTTTAGCCAAAGAGTCTGGGATTCAATTGCACAAAGGAGTTTACGCCAGCGTTGTTGGTCCGCAATTGGAGACGCGCGCAGAATATCGTTACCTCAAGATTATTGGAGCTGATGCTGTAGGTATGAGTACCGTTCCGGAGGTGATTGTGGCCAATCACTTGCGTTTGCCGGTAGTTGCAGTATCTGTATTGACGGACGAATGCGACCCAGACAATTTGCAGCCCGTTGATATCCCGGAGATCATCGCAATGGCAGAAAAAGCAGAACCGGATATGATCGCCTTATTCAAAGGCCTGATAGAATCACTTTAAAAAGAAATTTATCCTGAAGTAAGGAGAACAAAATTTAATCGACTTAAAAATGAACCGAATGAAACTTGAGAGATTCTAGCGAAAATGAGCAGTTTTTAGAATTGTAGAAAGCTTTTTTGACAATCATAGCAGCGCTACGTGAGGAAAAAAAGGTAAAGACAATCCTAAAAAACGCCATTTTTTAGCGAATTGAAAAAGTATCAGTCGGTTCAAAAACACCACTATGAGCTATTTAGAAACGACCCATGATGTATATAAAGAAGCAGCACTAACACCAGATGTAGGGCTGTGTTGTACCACCAATCCGATTTGGGAATTGCCTGGACTGAAGATCCCAAAGATCATGCAAGAGATGAACTACGGCTGCGGAAGCACGGTTCACGCTCGTGATCTGGTTAACGACCCTAAGATCCTTTACGTAGGCGTTGGTGGAGGTATGGAGCTGTTGCAGTTCAGCTATTTCTCGCGCCAAAAAGGCGGAGTGATCGGTGTGGATGTGGTGGACGAAATGTTGGAAGCCTCTAAGAAGAACTTTATTGAAGCAGAAGCTCAAAATCCTTGGTTTAAAAGTGAGTTTGTTGAGTTGCGTAAAGGTGACGCGATGAACCTCCCACTAGAAGACAACAGCGTGGACGTAGCGGCTCAGAATTGTCTGTTCAATATCTTTAAAGAAGACGATCTAAAACAAGCCATTGCAGAGATGTATCGCGTGCTAAAGCCACACGGACGTTTGGTCATGAGTGACCCGACTTGCGAGCAACCTATGAACGATACGCTGCGTAATGACGAGCGTTTACGTGCCCTTTGCTTGAGTGGAAGTCTACCGATATCAGAATATGTAAAAGCCTTGACTGATGCTGGTTTTGGAACTATAGAGATCAGAGCGCGTAAGCCTTATCGCATCTTGGATCCGAAGAACTATCCGACGGACGAGCTCATTTATATTGAAAGTATAGAAGTAGCTGCCATCAAAGACCCAATGCCAGAAGACGGCCCATGTGTCTTTACCGGAAAAGCCGCGATCTACTTTGGAGAAGAAGAATATTTGGATGACAAAAAAGGACACATCCTATTAAAGAATCAACCCATTGCCGTTTGTGATAAAACCGCTGGTAATTTGGCAGATCTAGGCCGTGATGATATTTACATCAGCGAGTCTACCTGGCATTACGACGGCGGCGGTTGTTGCTAATACAAATTCCATGAAAACCCTAAACCTACTTATTCGCTTTGCCTTAGTTGGCTTTGTGGCTTTGAGTCTGCATTCCTGTGGTCTGTTAGGAGCCGCTGGACTGAGCAAACAAGGGCTCTCCGCTAAGAAAGCTCCGGCAAATCTTACCGCTGCGAGCAATACCCCTTCTGAAATGTTGGACCACAGCAGTTGGACGACTTTGCTGCAGCGTCACGTGAATGAAGCCGGATTTGTAGATTATAAGAGTTTTCAAGAGGACAAAAAGGATTTAGATACTTACTGCGGTTATCTCTCCAGTTTTCAACCTGACGAGACCTGGTCTGTACAAGAGCAATTGGCTTACTATATCAACCTGTACAATGCTTATACCATCAAGTTGATCTTAGAAAATTACCCGACGGCAAGCATCAAAGACTTAGACGGGCCTTGGACCAAAGCTTTTGTACCCGTAGGTAACAAAAATCTTAGCCTTGGTGGCATAGAGAACAGTCTGCTGCGAAAGATGAACGAACCACGGATCCACTTTGCGATCAACTGTGCGTCATTTTCATGCCCAAAATTGCTCAATGAAGCTTTTACCGCTAATGAGATTGACGCCCAATTGAACCTGGTCACTCGTGATTTTATCAATTCTGAGCGCAACGAGATCTCGGAAAATCAGGCCAAAGTATCTCAGCTTTTCAATTGGTATGCAAAGGATTATTTAGCCAATGGAACCCCAAGTGTAAAAGAATTTATCAATCGATACAGCGATGTACAAATTACTCCAGAGACCACTTTGGAATTTTTGGAGTACAATTGGTCCCTGAATGAACAGTAAAACGCCCAAACTCAGTATAATTGTTCCCGTACTCAATGAGGCCGACCAACTCTATACCCTTTTACATCATCTGTATCAGCAAATGAACTTCCCCGAGCAGGCGGAGGTTCTTCTTATTGATGGCGGAAGTACTGACGGATCGGCTGAGGAATTTCATCGCTACCACAATCAGCACAAGGAGTTTAATATCCAATGGATAAATTCCTCCGAAAAAGGAAGAGCCGTTCAAATGAATTTAGGAGCTCAGAAGGCTGCTGGTGCAATATTCTACTTCTTACACGCAGACAGTTTGCCTCCTGTAGGATTTGATGCCCTAATTTATAAAGAGGTGGAACGAGACAACCAAGCGGGTTGTTTTAGAATGCGCTTTGATTCTTCCCATTGGTGGTTGCACTTGGCCGGATGGCTCACAAGACTCAATTGGAAGATCTGCCGCGGGGGAGATCAAAGCCAGTTCATTACCCGAGAGCTTTTTGAAAGCATAGGTGGTTTTGATGAATCCTACCGCATCTTTGAAGACAATATGCTTATTGAAGCCCTTTACAAACGTGGGCAATTCACGGTGATTCCCAAAACGCTGGTCACTTCTTGCCGTCGTTATGAAAAAACTGGAATTTGGAAACTGCAATACCATTTCTGGATGATCCAATTCAAACACCGCCGCGGCGCTGGACCAGAACACCTTTACGCCTACTATCAAAAACACCTTGCGAAATAGCCCAACTTCACTATCTTTAAAGAAGTGGAAGTTTGGGAAGTATTATTGGTCGTATTGCTCTGTGCAGGAGCTATTCAAGGCATAACCTTTTGGATCATTCTCTGGCGCAGTCAAGGACCACATGCCTTGGCCAATCGATTTTTGGCCGCAATCCTTTTCTTTTTCTCCTACCGACTCATTGTTGAGACCATGAAGATCTTTGAACTGGGACGCTATGACTTCTGGTATCATGTGCTCTTGGAATACAATTGGATCTACGGCCCACTGCTCTATTTGTTTGTGTTGAGTTATGTACGTCCAAAGTTCAAATTGGAACGCATTCACCTACTGCACTTCCTGCCTGTTATCATTGAAGTAATCTGGAGTTTCTTTATCAAAAGTCAAAACTTTTATTGGGATGGTACCCGAGAAAGTCTGAGCTGGCTAGGCTATTGGGGTTATGTAGTTTGGATGCACTATCCGACCATGTTCGTGATCTCTGCAACCTTGATCATTATTTATGCGCGCAAGTCCGTTAAGGTGCTCAATGAAGCTTTGAATGATCCTCAAATTCGAATAATCCCGGAACGCGTGGTTTGGATCAAGCGCGTGATTCAAGTGTTGCTCGTTTTTACCGCGCTCTATTTGATCGGTATTGGGATCGATTACTTCTTTTTCAGTTACAACAGCAATCTGTTTTATGGGCATCCAGTTTTTGTCGGGATGGCAGCCATTACTTATTGGATGGGGCTGGAAGGATTCTCCCGCCGCAATGAAGACGCCTTTAGAAGCAATGCCACGGTTTCTGACAAGAACTTGGATCAGCTGCAACAAGTAGCTGATAAAATCACCAAAGCCATGGAAGAGCAGCAGCTCTATAAAGATCCGGAGTTGAGTGTAAAAAAGCTGGCTGATCTTTTAGACACCAAATCCTATTTGATCACAAAAGCACTCAATGTAGTACTTAAAACCAAGTTCAGTGATTTTGTCAACGGCTATCGTATTGAAGCTGTAAAAACGCTTTTGTCCGACCCAAAAAACGAGCAATTCACGCTCTTGAGTTTGGCTTTTGATGCCGGATTTAACTCTAAAGCTTCATTTAATCGCGCGGTTAAAAAAATCACCGGAAAATCTCCTAGCGCCCTGAAATAGGGCTTTTTGAGGTCTCATTTTTCAAAATGACACTTTCAAATATCTGCTAATCAGGTCTCATTTCTCCAAACGAGACGATTGGCATCATTTCTTGCCGCATCTTTGGCTTGTCATTGCGAATCACCCATTGGCGATCGCTTAAAAACTTACTCTGATGAAAAACACATTCAAGACCCTCTTACTAATCTGCTTTTTAATTCCCTTAAGTGCCTGCGCACAGAACAACGTACAAACTCAAGAACTGATAGGTACTTGGAAACTCGATATGAGTCCGCAAGACACCACCGATGACAATTTTGCCATGATGCGTATTGAAAAGATCAAGGGCAACAGCTTTGAAGGCACCTTTTACAGAGAAGGGGTTAAATTGACTAACGGCCAACTGAACACCCAACTCGGGATTGTATACGGTGCACTGGTCTCTGGAGACAATAGCGGCTCGTACAATACAACTTTCTATCTCAAAGAAGGAAAACTTTACGGCACTACCCATGCAATTGACAGAAACTTTTTAGCCGTTTGGATCGCCACTAAAACCGAGAACTAATGAGAATCTTGCTGCACCTGATTCTATTGTTAACTACAGTGAGCTTTGCTCAAGTCAATTACGGCACCCCGCCCGAGGGGCTCATCCCAGAAGCCTTGAAAGGGATTCCACAAACTTTGGAAGTCATGCACTTTCCCAAAGAGAACCACCCGGTCAAGATTGATAATCGCTACTATTGGAAACACGCTACCGGAGTGATGAGCAATCAGGCTCCAGTAAAGATCATTGAATATGGAGCTTATCTGTATTACAACGACCAATGGAACCTCAGAAAGAAATACCCACTTAAAGAACTCAAAAAGAGCTTTGGGATCAAAGATCAAGAGTTGTTGCAAGGTCATCCTTATGTCTGGACAGACAACTGGCGCACCGATGACAGACTCTTTGGCGGATGGGCCATGTGGTATTTTATTGCAGAGACTGAGGATGGGCAGCGCGTTTGCGGTTACGCAACTATTCACACCACCGATCAATTATTAAACCCTTAAAAAAACTTGTTATGAAAGCTATTGTTTTACTATTCACTTTAATGTTGTTTCCTTTCTTCGGACTGGGACAAGAAACGCTCGAACTCAAAAACACCAAACCGCTAACCTGGCAGGGTAAAGCCGCCATGGGCAGCTATTCACCAGAAGGAACCTTGGATGTTGACAAGGCCATAATCACTATAGAAAACGATCAAATTACTGCCTTGACCGTGGCCGTTGACATGAAGAGTCTATCTCAAGAGAATAAAAAACTGCAAAGGCATTTGCGCGATGAAGATTTCTTTGATGTGAAGGTCTTTCCTCAAGCTGTTTTCACCCTTACGGCTCCGGTTGACCTCAACAATGGAAATTGTCAACTACAAGGCGTAATGTCTATTAAGAATAAAGCGGTTACTGAGGCGATTCCAGCTTGGATCAATATTACCGATAAACTAATCACCATAACTTTTGATGCCGAACTGGATCGTACGGCCTACGGTATTACCTATAACTCGCCGAGCATATTCACAAAGCTGAAAGATCAGGCCATCGCAGATGCCTTTAATTTGAAAGGGGTGTTGAGCTTTCCGAATCGATTCTAGAAGTACTGCCCAATTCCAAAGACAAATCCGCGGGTTGCCTTATCGGAGATCCCATAGCCGTAATCAATCCTGAAAATTGCGTTGAAGATTCTTTTGTGAATAAATCGCAAGCCCACACCCGGATAGATCCTAACATTCTGACTGTCGCCAAAATCACTGAGGTCTCCCCCAGGATTGCGCCAGCTTCCACTGTCGACAAAGACATTGCCTTGCAGCACAAACCAATCTTTGTCGACCAGGGTGTGACGATATTCGGTATTGAGCACAATCACTCCAGTACCGCGATCAATGATGTTCCCCACCCCGCGAATGTTCAAGTTGTTATCTACCGCAAAAGGCGCAAATGGTGATTCGTCATTACTGGCCAATCCCACACGCAAGCGGGAAGCCCAGTTTCCGCGTTTACCCACGCGTTTGTAATAGATAAAATCGTTCCAACCGATTACAAAATCTGGTAGGACAGGATCTGAACTCAATACGTACTGAAGATTAAGCATGCTGCGGAATCCTTCCAAATACTGAAAGTAGAAGTCTACGTTGCGGTATTCATAAATAGCCTTGAACAACAATTTATCTACGTCAAAATCTAAGGGAACTCCAGCCTGGGTTGCTCCTTCCACATAATCGTAATCTTCATTAAAGAAATTGATTCCGAATTGAGCGCTGTGGAAAAAATTGAATTGGTACAGCGCCAAGGCCTCAATAGAGGTATTGTTGTAGCGATAATCTGCATCGCCCTCGTCTAAAAATACCGGCTCTAAAGTGGTTATATCCCCAAAATTTACCGCCAAACCAAACTTACGCGAAAAGAGGTTGGGCGCCCTAAAATTCAATCCGAAGGAAGAAAAAATATCGTCTTGATAAAAACCACCTATGGTAATATTACGGCCTAAAAAATTATACTCATAAAGACCTACGCGATAAGCAAATTCATCATCATTGGTCGTGTAAACATTGAGCTGTGGAATGAGCGTAAAATTGTCTTGAACCCCGAAAACCACTTTAACTGTGCCGTCCTCTTTGGGATACACTTGGTAATAGGCGTGAGAAACTCCCGCTAGGCGAATCATAAAATTCACCACGCGTTCCAATTGGGCCGAGTCCAATTTCATCCCAGGACGTAGATCACCCAAGTTCTTTAAAAAAGCGGTC
>NZ_JABSPU010000016.1:46774-49653 GCF_013214815.1 Gilvibacter sp. | reverse complement strand
ATGAATGCGGTCAAGAAGGCTGGCAAGCAGGTTCCAGGGGATGTAAAGGTCAACGGTTTTA
Source organism: Gilvibacter sp. (assembly GCF_013214815.1). Taxonomy (GTDB): domain Bacteria; phylum Bacteroidota; class Bacteroidia; order Flavobacteriales; family Flavobacteriaceae; genus Gilvibacter. The sequence goes on along the minus strand of NZ_JABSPU010000016.1, from coordinate 49,592 downwards.
CCGATCGACTTCTTTCTAAATACGCCCAACCGCCTTTGGCAACAGTAAGCCAGCACGGACACGAGATGGGCAAACGCGCCGCACAATTGCTCATTAATAGAATTGAGAATGACGATCCTGACGATGCTTACCAGACCTTGGTGGTACAAACGGAATTAATTCCCAGAGCATCGGCCGCTAAATAGGGCATTGGTTTAAAAATTCCGTATATTTATCCCGCATTCTGTTGCTATTATTACTTCCCTTTTTTCAGCGCAGATAAGCAAAGTGCTTGTCGCTTAAATACATAAGCGATTTGCTGCTTTTTGAGGATTCCTCCCAGAAGGCCCAGGTCGCGTTCTAATTAGGATGAAAATAGAAGGAATTATATTTGATCTGGACGGAGTTATTGTAGACACCGCCCATTTCCACTATCTGGCGTGGAAAAAGACAGCGGCCGCTCTTGGCTTTGAGCTGACGCCAGAACTCAACGAACAATTAAAAGGCGTTAGCCGCATTGACTCATTACAGAAGATCCTTGATTGGGCTGGAGTAGGTATCACCCAAGAACGCTTTGATTTTTTGACTTCGGATAAGAATGTAGATTATCTGGCTCATGTTGCAACCATGGGTAAAGATGATGTACTCCCGGGAGTACGTGAGTTTATTACAGATCTAAAAAACAAAGGCTACAAGATCGCATTGGGTTCTGCCAGTAAGAACGCACGTCATATTTTAGAGCGTGTAGGTATGATCCAAGAGTTTGAGGCCATAGTAGATGGCACCAATGTGACCGCTGCTAAACCCGATCCTGAGGTCTTTATCCAAGGCGCGGATTTACTCGGATTAAAGCCCGAACAATGTGTGGTCTTTGAAGATTCTAAAGCTGGAGTAACTGCTGCCAATACGGGAGGAATGGTCTCCGTAGGAATCGGGAAACCAGAGCACCTATCTCATGCCAAACACGTCTTTCAAGACTTTACCCAAATACCAAATAACTTTATTGATCAATTAACCAGCGAAACAATCCAATGAACCAACAATATATTGTAACCCATCCGTGGTCTATCATCGAAGAAGGCTTCGATGCAGAACGCGTTAAATCTTCAGAAAGTTTATTCAGTATTGGAAACGGAGCCATGGGGCAACGTGCCAATTTTGAGGAGCAGTACTCCGGACCCACATTTCAAGGAAGCTATATTGCGGGAGTTTATTACCCTGATAAGACTCGTGTGGGATGGTGGAAGAACGGTTATCCCGAATACTTTGCCAAAGTGCTCAACGCACCCAACTGGATTGGAATCAACGTGAGTGTTGATGGGGAGGCTTTGGACTTACATACGTGCAAAAGCGTAGACAACTTCAAGCGCGAGCTGGACATGAAAACCGGTTTGTACACTCGTAGTTTTGAGGCAACCTTACAGAACGGAACAACTGTGAAGGTGGAAGTGCTTCGATTCTTATGCTTAGATATGGATGAATTGGGAGTGATCGATTACCGAGTGACTCCGGTTAACGGGGCTGCTACCATCAGCTTTACTCCCTATATCGATGCTGGCATCACCAATGAGGATTCCAATTGGGACGATAAATTTTGGGACATTAAAGGCATTAGCGCTTCAAAATCCGCAGCCTTTATACATTCGGCTACCGAGAAAACAGCTTTCCATGTATGTACCTATATGGATTCACAGGTGTTTTTGAACGATCAGCCAATCGCAGAATCCAGCGTAGATCAAACCGATAAAACAGCTTCAGTGACCTATAGTGCGCAAGTAGCGCAAGGAGAAACCATTAATTTGGAGAAATATGCTGGTTATACGGTTTCTACCAATCACGATATTGATCAATTGGTTCCGGCTGCCAAAGCTGTTTTGGCAAAAGGGATGGAAATTGGTGTAAAAGGCTTAGCCAATGCACAAGCGGCTGCCTGGGATGAAATTTGGTCTATGGCAGACATTCAGATAGAAGGTGATGACAAAGCACAGCAAGGAATCCGCTTTAATATCTTTCAACTCAACCAAACCTATTTAGGGAAAGACCCAAGATTGAACATTGGTCCTAAAGGATTTACCGGGGAGAAATACGGAGGTAGTACTTATTGGGATACGGAGGCCTATTGCTTGCCGTTCTATATGGCTACGAAAAATCAAGAAGTTGCTCGTAACCTTTTGGTCTACCGATACAAGCATTTGCAAAAAGCTATTGAGAATGCACAGAAGCTCGGCTTTACAGATGGTGCCGCCTTGTATCCGATGGTAACCATGAATGGGGAAGAGTGTCATAACGAATGGGAGATCACCTTTGAGGAGATCCACAGAAATGGAGCCATTGCCTTTGCCATTTTCAATTATGCTCGTTACACAGGAGATACTTCATACATCAATGAAATGGGTGCGGAAGTCCTAATTGGGATCGCTCGTTTTTGGAAACAACGCGCTACCTTCTCTAAACAAAAGGGCAAGTATGTTATTCTAGGAGTAACTGGTCCGAATGAATACGAAAACAACGTCAACAACAACTGGTATACCAACTACAGTGCACAGTGGTGTTTGAACTATGCCGCTGCCCAAATGCAACGCATCCAGTCAGAAGCACCAGATGACTACAGCTGTATTGCAGCCAAAACAAATCTTGCTGATAGTGAGTTAAGCGATTGGACCACAGTTGCCGATGGCCTTTACTTTCCGTATTCAGAAGAGCACGGAGTATTTTTGCAACAAGACGGTTTCTTGGATAAAGAGTTGATAGAAGTAAGTGACTTAGATCCAAAACAACGCCCGATCAATCAGCATTGGTCTTGGGATCGCATATTGCGTTCGCCCTACATAAAACAGGC
>NZ_JABSPU010000016.1:0-46764 GCF_013214815.1 Gilvibacter sp. | reverse complement strand
ACACTTTGCAAGGGTTCTACTTTTTTGAAGACCAGTTCACGGATGAAGCTCTGGAACAACACTTTGATTTCTACGAGCCGTTTACAGTACACGAATCTTCTTTGTCTCCTTGTGTGCACGCCATTCAAGCTGCCAAGCTTGGACGTATGGAACAAGCCTACACTTTTTATTTGAGAACCTCCAGACTTGATTTGGACGATTATAACAAAGAAGTAGAAGAAGGCTGTCACATTACTTCCATGGCAGGAACCTGGATGAGTATCGTAGAAGGCTTTGCCGGCTTTAGAATCAAAAATGACAAACCGAGTTTGAATCCAAGGATTCCGGAGCAATGGGGAGCCTATAGATTCAAAGTGAATTTTAGAGGACAGATACTTACCGTGGCTATTGATGCCAAGACCTGTAGCTTGTCTGTAGCGGGTGATTCCGCAATGGACGTTACTGTAAACGGTACAGATTATTCGCTCTCTGCCGGGGAGACCACAACCATAAATTTATAATCAGATGCGCGAGATTAATCTACTGGCTTTATTACTGCTGGTTTGCTTTGCAGCCTGTAAAGAAGAAAAGCAAGAGACTCCGCAAGAGTTAGAACAAGAAGTTGCAGCCGCCAAACCTTTTGATTGGAAAGCTGCTAATTTATATTTTCTGTTAACGGATCGCTTTAATAATGGTGACCCCTCAAATGACTTGAACTTTGATAGAACCCAAGAGACTGCTGTTTTACGCGGTTTTGAAGGAGGAGACCTCAAAGGGATCACCCAAAAGATTGAAGAAGGGTATTTCTCAGACTTGGGGATCAATGCCATTTGGATGACTCCAATCGTTGAGCAGGTGCACGATGGAACCGATGAAGGTACAGGCTATACCTATGCCTACCACGGATATTGGACCAAAGACTGGACGCAATTGGATCCGAATTTCGGGAACTTTGATGATCTAGCCGCTTTAGTTGAAGCAGCGCACAGTAAAGGCATTCGCGTGCTTTTAGATGCTGTGATCAATCACACGGGGCCAGTAACACCAATGGATGCTGTTTGGCCAGAAGAGTGGGTGCGTACCCAACCAAAGTGTACTTATGAATCTTTTGAGACCACCGTGGAATGTACCTTGGTTGAAAACCTTCCAGACATTAAAACGGAGAGTAATGATGATGTAGCCTTGCCGCCAGCCTTGATAGAAAAGTGGAAGCAGGAAGGGCGTTACGATACAGAAATGGCGGAACTCGACGCCTTCTTTGAGCGCACGGGTTATCCGAGAGCGCCTCGCTTTTATATCATGAAGTGGTTGACGGATTATATTACTGACTTTGGAATTGACGGTTACCGAGTAGATACCGTTAGACACACCGAAGCCTTTGTATGGCAGGAATTCAAAAAGCAATGTGACTACGCCTTTACGGCTTGGAAGCAGGCCAATCCAGAACTGGTTTTAGATGACACCCCTTTTTATACTGTTGGAGAGGTTTATGGTTACAAAATCAACGATGGGCTAATGACCAATTTTGGCGATGTAAAAAAGGACTATTACAAAGATGCCTTTACGGCTATGATCAATTTTGATCTGCGTTCACAAGAGGCAGATGTAGACTATGAAGCCGTATTCTCTCGCTACGATTCTATTTTAAATACGACGCTAGCCGATTACGGGACCTTGAGCTATTTGACTTCTCATGATGACGGTTACCCTTATGACAAGGAACGTCAAAACACCTATACTGCTGCCAACCTATTGCTGTTGACTCCTGGTGGATCGCAAATGTACTACGGAGATGAGGTTGGGCGTTCTTTGCTGATTGATGGAACCAATGGAGATGCTACGCTGCGTTCTTCTATGGATTGGGAGGCTTATGCCAACGATCCAGAAGCGCAGCAACTGTTAGCGCACTATCAAAAGTTAGGACAGTTTAAAAACAACCACTTGGCCGTTGGAATTGGAAGACACCAACAACTGGCATCAGCGCCTTATACCTTCCAACGTGAATATGCGGCAGGCAACGATACCGTTGTTGTGGCACTCAATGCTCCTCAAGGAGAGAAGATCATTGAGATCGGGATGGCCTTTGCAGAAGGAAGCTCTGTACGCGATGCCTATTCTGGCCAGACTGCTCTGGTAAAGGATGGAAAGGTAAGCTTGAATTCTGATGACAGCGTAGTTTTATTAGAATCGATAGATGAATAAGACCCTTAGATATCGCGTATTTTTTTGTTTGCTGATCCCGGCATTGTGGATCAGTTGTGATGACAAACCCTCAAATGAAGAACCTATGAACGAGACTGTGACGACTTTACCTCCTTTGACGGATGAATTTTTAGAAACGGCGATTCTCTATGAAGCAAATATTCGTCAATATTCACCAGAGGGTAGTTTTGACGCTTTTACTGCCGATATTCCAAAGCTTAAGGATCTCGGGGTGGATGTAATTTGGCTGATGCCAGTATATCCAATATCCTCAACCAAGCGTAAAGCTTATGGCAATGTGATGGCTGACGACATTGAGGATCCGGAAGAGCGTAAAAAATACCTGGGCAGCTATTATGCGGTATCGGACTATACTGGGATCAATCCTGAATTTGGAACTCTGGAAGACTTTAGGCGATTAGTGCAGACTGCGCACGACAACGGTATTTATGTGATCTTGGACTGGGTGGCGAATCACACGGGTTGGGATCATCACTGGATTGCAGAACATCCGGAGTATTACACCAAGAATGAAGCGGGAGAAGTTTCTGAACCTCTTAAAGACGATGGCAGAACTCCTGAAGGCTGGACCGATGTCGCCGATCTTAACTTTGACAATCCAGACCTAACGCCAGCCATGATCGCAGAGATGCGCTACTGGATTGTAGAAGAGAACATCGACGGTTTTAGATGCGACGTGGCAGGCTTTGTGCCTACAGATTTCTGGCGCAAGGCAATTCCTGAATTGCGAAAAGAAAAGTCCATTTTTATGCTAGCTGAAGCGGACAATCCTGAATTATTGGATGATGGTTTGTTTGACATGGCTTACGGATGGGCTAATCATCACTTAATGAACGATATTGCCAAAGGAGAACAACCTGCGGCGCAGTGGTGGGCGCACTACAACGGTCAAATGGAAAAGTGGGCTGACGATGATTATCTCATGAACTTTGTGGAGAATCACGATGAGAACTCCTGGAATGGAACCTTCTTAGGGCGCACTGGGGCTCATTGGGAGTCTTGTTTGGTCTTGAGTTATGCCCTTCCAGGCATGCCACTGATCTACAGCGGTCTAGAATACGATCTCAATCACAGTTTGAAGTTCTTTGAAAAAGACAGTATTCCAAAAGCCAAAGGTAAAATTTGGCCTGTTTTGGAGCAATTGGCAAAGGTTAGAAAGGAAGTACCTGCCTTAAATGGTGGAGTAGCTGCAGGGGCATATGAATGGGTAGACACCTTTCACGATCCTGACCTTTTAGCTTTTAGACGCTTCAAAGACAATTCGGAGGTTTTATACTTAGCCAACTTCGGTTCTGAAACTAAAAACATACCCGTAAAAGCCCTGGGTAGTTTCCGCGATTTTAAATCTGGAGAAATAATCGAAATCCAAGGCGAAAAAAGCTTCAAAATTCCACCTGCTTCCTATCTGTTTTTGATTAAAAACTAGAGGAATATCAGGCAATTACGAGTTTTTTAGAAAAATTTATCAAACGAAAACGTTTTAGTTTAATCGGGCAGTTGTGGAGTTGCTACAAATGCCCTAGTTTAGCAATAAATGAGTACAAAAATCACTAAAGTTGGAGTGCTTACTTCTGGGGGAGATGCCCCTGGAATGAACGCTGCTATTCGTGCAGTTGTTAGAGCCTGTGCCTATAATGAACTTTCCTGTGTTGGAATCTTTAGAGGATATCAAGGATTGATTGAAGGCGATTTTGAAGACCTCGATGCACGTTCGGTAAAGAACATCATCAATCGAGGCGGTACTTTCCTTAAGTCTGCGAGATCTAAAGATTTTAGAACCGTAGAAGGACGCCAAAAGGCTTATGAAAATCTTAAAAAGGCAGAAATCGATGCCTTAGTGGTAATTGGTGGAGATGGAACTTTTACCGGTGCCTCTGTCTTTAAAGGAGAACACGACTTTCCCATAGTAGGTTTACCTGGAACCATTGATAACGATATCAATGGAACTGACTATACCATTGGTTACGATACTGCACTTAATACCGTAGTAGAAGCCATTGATAAGATCCGTGATACGGCAAACTCACACAACCGCTTATTCTTGGTTGAAGTAATGGGTCGCAATGCTGGAGATATCGCTTTGAACGCAGGAATTGGAGCAGGAGCTGAGGAAATCTTGATTCCTGAGGAAGATATGGGGCGTACCCGTTTGTTGGAATCGCTTCGTCGCAGTAAGAAATCCGGAAAGACCTCAAGCATTATTGTAGTTGCAGAGGGCGATCAAATTGGTAAGAACATCTTTGACCTCGCTAAATACATTGAAGATAATATGAGTGCTTATGAAGTGCGTGTGACCGTTCTTGGACACATTCAGCGTGGAGGAGCACCGAGTTGTTATGATCGTGTTCTAGCCAGTAGGTTAGGGGTTGGTGCCATTGATGCCTTGATGAGCGGCCAACAAGATGTAATGGTTGGAATCGCTAATAGAAAAATTGTATACGTCCCCTTCGCCAGAGCGATCAGTGGACAAAATGAAATAGATGTTGAACTAATTCGAGTAGCAGACATCACGTCTGTCTAAATCATAATACTATGACTAAAATTGGAATTAACGGCTTTGGCCGCATTGGAAGATTGGCTTTTAGAATCGCTGCACAAAACCCTCAAGTAGAGGTAGTAGCGGTAAACGACCTTTTGGACGTTGATCACTTGGCCTATTTATTAAAATATGCCTCTGTACACGGAAAGTACGCCGGAAGCGTAGAAGTTGCAGATGGACACCTTAAAGTAGATGGTAACACCGTAAGAGTTACCGCAGAGCGCGACCCAAGTCAATTGAAGTGGGATGAGGCTGGAGTAGATATTGTGATTGATTGTACTGGTATCTTTACAACCATGGATACTGCTAAGTCGCATCTAGAAGCTGGAGCGAAAAAAGTAGTGATCTCTGCACCGTCTAAAGACGCACCGATGTTTGTAATGGGTGTGAACCACCATCAGGTTAAGCCAGAAGATAAGATTGTATCTAACGCTTCTTGTACCACCAACTGTTTGGCACCAATGGCCAAAGTTATCCACGATAACTTAGGAATTGTGGAAGGACTTATGACTACAGTACACGCAGCAACTGCTACGCAATTGACGGTAGATGGACCTTCTCGTAAGAATTACCGTTTAGGACGTTCTGCATTGAACAACATCATTCCTACTTCTACAGGGGCTGCAGTGGCAGTGACCAAAGTAATCCCAGAATTGCAAGGGAAACTAACAGGGATGGCTTTCCGCGTTCCTACTGCAGACGTTTCTGTAGTTGATCTTACCGTACGTACGGAAAAATCTGCAACTTATGATGAGGTTAAGGCCTTGTTTAAAGAAGCAGCAGGCGGAGCTTACGCTGGTGTGATTGATTTTGTAGACGAGCCTGTAGTTTCTCAGGACTTTGTATCAGATGCCAACACTTGTAATTTCGATGCCAATGCCGGAATTGCATTGAACGACAATTTCTTCAAATTGGTTGCTTGGTACGATAACGAATATGGTTATTCGTCAAAATTGATCGATCTTGCTGCGCATATTGCCAGCCTATAAGACTAAACTATGATATTAATTGCTGATGGAGGATCCACCAAATGTGACTGGGTCCTCCTTGACGATTCTTGTGAGAAAGTATTAAAAACCCGCACCAAAGGGTTAAATCCTGCTGTGGTAGAACCTGATGAACTCGAAAGTCGCATTCGTGAGAATACCGAGTTAGCAGGACTGTTTGCTACCGTGACAAAAGTGGATTTTTACGGTGCAGGTTGTGGTACACCTTCTCCAAGAGCTTCTCTCTATGCTGTGCTTCAAAACCTCTTTATGGGGGCTAAGATCAGCGTACAAGAAGATGTTGCCGCGGCCGTTTATGCAGCTACTGATAAACCTGGGATAGTTTGTATTCTTGGAACGGGATCAAACAGTTGCTACTACGATGGAAAGAATATCCATATGGAAGTAGATTCCTTAGGGTACGCCTTAATGGATGAGGCCAGTGGGAATTACTTCGGAAAGCGTCTAATCCGCGATTATTTCTACAAAAAAATGCCAGAAAAACTGGCCAAAGAGTTTGAGAAGCGCTTTGATCTCAATACCGATGTGATCAAGCTCAATGTTTACAAACGTCCGAATCCAAATACCTATTTGGCTTCTTTTGCTGAATTTATCTTTACCAGTGAAGAAGTTAACGGTTATTTCTACAAGCTAATCAGTGAAGGAATCTTCAAATTCATTGAGAATAAGATCCTTTGTTATAAAGAGGCTCAGCATGTACCCATACATTTTATTGGTTCCATTGCGCACTTTTCAGAAGATATCATTCGAGATTGTATGAAGCCTTATCATTTGGAGTTAGGAAATATCATCCGCAGACCAATCGATGGTTTGATTGATTATTACAAGCGTAACGAGGGCTGTAAGTAAACTACGGCTTTACGTTAAACTAATTACGGCTTAACCGTAGTTGTTGAAATAGGCGATGCTTTTTAAGTATCTTCCACTTGTGATTTATTAACCAAACAACAATTCCTAATTATGAGTACTCCCAACGATACTATTACGCTAAGTGATGCCATTAATTGGACTACCAACTGGCGCAATCAAAATCCTAATTCTGTAAAAGCCTTTTTGATCCCAAAAGACGATTTAACAGGTGTTTTAGCTGAAAATCCTGATGCCGTACGAGCGTACTTGGCCATTGACGATAACGGAACCGAAAAACTCGTTATTGTAGGTTGCACCCATCAAATCGATGGAACTTACAAGGATAAACTACCAGATCCGAGTGGTCGTGATAATGGTAACTACATTTTTGACTTTACCATGCCTTGTCCTCCGGTATGTGATCCAACAAGTCAACTGAACAGCTAGATATACATGACTCGGTTTTTTAAGAATCTATCGTACTTCGCTACGATTATTCTTATTATCAACGCTTTATTATTTCTTAAAAGCTTTGCTAAAGAGAGCAAAGCTTTTAAGTTTTTCACCCTATACCTAATTGCTATGTCTTTAACGCAGTTAGGTATGATCCTTTTTGTGATCTTGGGGGAGCCCAATATCTTCATTTCAAGTATTTATACGGTTGTACAGTTGATATTGCTCAGCTTATTTTATGGCGAGTTGATAAAAAACCGTTTAATCTACGTTTTTGCGGGAGGTCTTTTGTGCTTCATGCTTGTTCAGTACGCTATGGATCCGAGTTTGTTCTTTAGATACAATTCTATTGGTATTTCTTTGAGTCAAGCCTTATTAATAGGCTATTCATTGATCTATTTTTACCGATCCATCAGTGCTAAAACACCATTCATTATTGTGAATGTAGGTGTCTTTATATACTTGATTTGCAGCACGCTGATATTTGCAAGTGGTAACCTTCAGTACGAATTGTCCCAACAAGGCTACTTACTTTTATTGAATTTGAACATCGTGTTCTATTTGCTCTTCCAGTGCTTAGTCACTTTTGAATGGTATACCAATTACCGAACACGAAAAGCCACCAAAAAACTTGTTTGAGAACACGGATATTATCTCTCTGATTCTAATAGCCCTTAGCTTTTTATTGTTGATGGCTAGCGCCTTGGTGATCTTCTTTTTTCTATCGCGGAAGAAAGTCATCAATGCAGAACTTGAAAAGGCCAATATGGAGATATCGTTTCAAAAAGAGATGCTACAAGCCACCATTCTTACTCAAGAAAAGGAGCGTAAACGCATAGCCCAAGATCTGCACGATGCGATTTCTTCCAAGCTCAATATCGTATCACTGAATACAAACGTGCTTTTAGAAGGCGGAGTAGAAGAAGAGCAATCCAATGAAATGCTTGCCACGATACTTCAGATTTCAAATACCACTTTGGAGAGTTCGCGCAGAATAGCCCATGATCTGCTGCCTCCGGTATTGCAGAAATTTGGTTTGAAAGCTGCTGTAGAAGAATTGACTAATGATTACAACAGGGCTCACGAAGGTTTGATCCAGCTCAGCTGTGATTATGAGCCAGAATCGCTTGATTCGAAAGAAGAGCTCCATGTTTTTAGGATTGTACAAGAACTGGTCAACAATTCGTTGAAACACGGCGCGGCAACTGGTATAAGCATTTCGCTTACCAGTAATCCACCCAGTTTGTCGTATTCAGACAATGGGGTAGGCTTTGAAAATACAGCTAGCGCGGGGAAACCTGGGCTGGGCATGAAAAATATAGAAAGTCGGGTGGCCCTTTTAGGCGGACAGTCGAACTTTGAAAGTGAAGCCGGAAACGGCATCAGATTTACCCTAAATAACCTCAGAAATGGCAACTGACAAAATACGAATCGGACTCGCGGATGATGAAGAATTATTCAGAAAAGGGATTGCTTTCATCCTAGAAAGAGAAGCTGACTTTGAAGTAGTCTTTGAAGCAGAGAACGGTCAAAAACTTCTGGATACCTTGGCCACTATGGACGATCTGCCTGATGTGGTCCTAACCGATCTTAAAATGCCTATGGTCAATGGTATAGAAGCCACAAAGGCCGTACTCAAGAAATACCCAGCAATAAAAGTCATTGCCCTGACAAGCTACAATACGCGAGGTTTTATAGCCAATATGGTAGACATCGGGGCAGCGGCTTTCCTGGTTAAAAATTCAACTCCCAAGACCGTTAAACACACCGTACGCGAAGTGGTCAAACGCGGCTTTTATTACAATTATCAAGTGATGCAAATTATTCAAGATGAATTACAAGGGGCTCCATCACGAAGTCTCAATGTTGCGGAGGAACTCACCGCTAGGGAGAAAGAAGTTTTACAGCTGATCTGTGATCAGTTTACCACACATGAAATCGCGGATAAACTCTTTATCAGTCCGAGAACTGTAGAAGGACACAGAAACAACTTATTGCAAAAAACAGAATCTAAGAATGTGGCCGGGCTCGTTTTGTTTGCAATTCGTCATAATTTGGTGATTCTGGATAAGGGTCTCTACTAATTTGTCATTAAATTTGTCAGTGAAACCCAAACTGACAAATAATGAGTTTTCCATCTGTTAATCCAACAGGCACAAACGCCTGGAAGCGTCTAAGCGAATTAAAAGCTAGCGAGCAACAACGATTGCAAGAACTGTTTAAAACGGACCCAGAGCGAGCTGAGCGATACAGTTTTCAATGGCAAGATTTTTATGTGGACTGTTCTAAGACGCATCTTACTGAAACGGTGCATAAAGCTTTGCTGGATTTAGCGGAAGAGGTTGATCTCAAAGGGGCTATTGCCGCACAATTCTCTGGAGAACATATCAACCAGACAGAAGATCGTGCAGTGATGCATACCGCACTGCGTAATTTCTCCGATATGAAGCCAGAAGTCGCAGAAGTCCTTGCGCAGATGAAAAGCTTTAGTAATGCGGTGATCTCAGGGGACTGGAAAGGCCATACAGGCAAATCCATAACAGATGTTGTCAATATTGGGATCGGTGGTAGTGATCTAGGACCGGACATGGTGGTTGAGGCTTTGCGCAATCAACGCAATCATCTGAATGTTCATTTTGTGTCAAATGTAGAAGGAGACCATGTAGTAGAATCCTTGAAAGGGCTAGATCCTGAAACTACACTCTTCATCATTGTATCCAAGAGCTTCACCACTCAGGAAACTTTAATGAACGCTCAGACCATTCGTAAGTGGTTTTTACAGCACGCACCAGAAGATCAAATTGCCAAGCACTTTGTTGCCGTAAGTACCAATATCCCTGCGGTAAAGGACTTTGGAATTGACCCGAACAATATTTTTACCATGTGGGATTGGGTAGGAGGCCGTTTCTCTTTGTGGAGCGCTGTAGGACTCTCCATTGCTTGTGCCATTGGATATGAACAGTACGAGGAGCTTTTAAGAGGTGCTCATGCCATGGACCAACACTTTACACAAACGCCATTTGAGCAGAATTTGCCGGTAACCCTTGCACTAATCTCTATTTGGTACAACAATTTCTTAGGAGCTGAAAGCGAGGCTGTAATTCCTTATACGCAGTATTTGACCAAGTTGGTTCCATATTTACAACAAGCCATTATGGAAAGTAATGGAAAGGGTGTGGATAGAAACGGAGACGTGATCGATTATCAAACAGGAACCATTGTTTGGGGATCTACAGGAACCAACGCTCAGCACGCTTTTTTCCAATTGATCCACCAAGGGACTAAAGTAATTCCTGCGGATTTCATCGGCTTTAAAAAAGATCAGCACAATCAGAAATCACATCAAGATGCGCTTATGGCCAATTTCATTGCCCAGACTCAGGCCTTGATGACTGGAACCGATGGTCAAACCTTGGATTCTCCATTTAAAGTATTTACGGGTGACCGTCCAACTAATACGATTCTAATTGATCAATTAAGCCCTAATTCCCTAGGAAAGCTCATTGCACTTTACGAACACAAACTCTTTACTCAAGGAGTGATCTGGAATATTTTCAGTTATGATCAATGGGGTGTGCAACTCGGTAAAGTATTGGCTAAAAATACATTGAGCGATATTGAGTCTGGCAGTGTTTCCGCAGGTCATGATTCTTCTACAGCGGCTTTGTTGAACAAGTTGGCGGAGTAATTTACCAGCGGGTTAATTAACTGACAATCATAATTTTAAAATGTTTTTAAAGAAATAATGGAATTTTTTTAAAATTCCACGCAACCTTTTAATGATTTGTGGACTATTTAATAACTCCACAGGTGCAGGCGCAAGCACCAAGAGTTAAGTTAGTCTGTTAAGATAAGAGCGACTGCCGCCCGGTAGTCGCTTTTACATTTCTTTATAGTACCTTCAGGGCGACTAACTAATTTCTATTCGCGGTGCGTAGACTTTTACTTCTTTTTATTCTGTTTGGTTTGGCAGCTTCAGCTCAAGAGACTTCACAGCAACAAACTTCTGTTTTTGGTGATTATTATCCCATCAGTATAAAACCAACGGTTCGTTATTTGTCCAGTATGGTTGACCAAGAAGAGATCCTTTTTGATGCCAATCCGGTGGTTTATTACAGCTTTTACAACAATATGGTCAAGAACCTACAGGATGAATCTGACAAGCGTTTTAGCAGTACGTTCTACGCCAGTTTCCAACCACATATCCGGATGTATAATGAAAACTCTAGGCCGGTAAAAACGCCGTCCTACAGAGTTTTTCTTGGATTTCAATTGCTGCGCAAAACAGATGGTAACCATTTTGTGGCGGCTGCTTTAGAATCTGGACATTATTCCAACGGACAATCAGGCTGTGCTTTTGACACTAATTTAGATGACGAGACCTCACCCTGTGATGCCGTCTATGCCATGATTACGGACCAAACCAATTTGTCAGATATTCTCAATCGCGTGAATGGAAACTTCTCGACGAATTTTACTCGAGTAAGCGGGAACTTTAGATTCAACAATCTAAAAAAAGACACGCCTTATCAAGTGCATTCTTTCACCGGTTGGTATGAGCTCTGGCATAACAATATGTTTTTCATAGCCGATATCGGGGGATACAATCCACTAGATATTGATATATACGGACGCCACAGACTCGGCTTTGAATACGAATACTTGCATACCTATAAGGAAACACTGAAATACTCTGTTGGACTGCGTTTAGAAGGAATTTCAGGAGCTCACCCCAGTGTAGAACCTCTACGTGCAGAGGTATTCGGTACTTGGTATCCTTTTAAGAGCGACTTTGGTTTCTTTGTGAGTTATATCTACGGCCACGACAATTATAATTATCGCTTTGTAGATTCCGGGAACCAGATCAGTGCGGGGGTGAGTTGGGATTGGTTTACGCCCTTTCAGATCAAACGTGCTGAAAACCTACGCGCTAAGCAATAGTTAGGCTGCATTAAATTCATAAATCTATACAGCACTTCTCTTTGGCATTAAAGTTTTGAGGTAAAGCATTTATTACCTTGCCAGCGGTTATTCCTCCCAAACAAAAAACTATGCTTACTAAAGTATACGGGAGTGCCGTTTTCGGGATTGATGCTACAACAATAACCATAGAAGTTCATGTGGATAATGGTATTGGCTACCATTTGGTGGGGCTCCCAGATAATGCAATCAAAGAAAGCAACTACCGAATAGCTGCGGCCTTGTTAACCAACGGCTATAAAATACCGGGTAAAAAGCTCACCTTAAACATGGCACCCGCTGATCTCAGAAAGGAAGGCGCGGCTTATGATCTACCTTTGGCTATGGGCATTCTCTTTGCTACAGAGCAGATCAATGCAACCAGAGATCCTGAGCAGTTCATCATGATGGGAGAATTGTCACTCGATGGTGAATTGCAGCCTATTCGCGGGGCTTTGCCCATAGCGCTTCAAGCAAAGGAGGAAGGATTTACCCATTTAATTCTACCCACTCAAAATGCTGAGGAAGCTGCGATCGTTTCGGGAATTACAGTTTATGGTGTACAATCATTGGCAGAGGTAATCAACTATTTTCATCAAGGGGATTCTCTAGAGGAAATCGTGGTTGACACCCAAGCACTTTTTGCACAACAAGCTGCAGACTCCGTGTTAGACTTCTCTGATATAAAGGGGCAAGAAAGTATAAAACGGTGTATGGAGATTGCAGCCGCTGGTGGACATAATATCCTACTCATTGGCCCTCCAGGTTCAGGAAAGACCATGATTGCCAAGCGTTTGCCGTCTATTTTGCCACCCATGACCTTGGATGAAGCTCTAGAAACCACTAAGATTCATTCTGTGGCAGGTCGAACTAAAGAAACAAAAGGAATTTTAAGCAGCAGGCCCTTTCGGAGTCCACACCACACCATTAGTGATGTTGCCTTGGTAGGAGGAGGGACGTATCCGCAACCGGGAGAGATCTCCTTGGCTCATAATGGGGTATTGTTTTTAGATGAACTTCCTGAATTCAAGCGTACAGTTCTGGAAGTATTGCGTCAGCCCTTAGAGGATCGGGAAGTGTCGATTTCCAGAGCGCGATTCAATGTGACCTATCCCGCGAGTTTTATGATGGTAGCTAGTATGAATCCGAGTCCAGGTGGCTATTTTAATGAACCCGATGCTCCTGTAGTTAATTCACCGGCTGAGATTCAAAGGTATTTGGGACGTATATCAGGACCATTGCTGGATCGGATGGACATGCACGTTGAAGTCAATCCAGTGGGTTTTGATAAGCTGAGCGAAACGCCGCCCGGTACTTCAAGCGATAAGATCAGAGATCGGGTCGTTAAAGCTAGAAAACTGCAACAACAACGTTTTATCGAGCATTCCAAAATACATTATAATGCCCAAATGCAATCCAAAGAGATCCGCGAGTTCTGCAGCTTGGATGATACTTGTAAAACGCTGCTAAAAGAGGCGATGGACCGCTTAGGACTCTCGGCTAGGGCCTATGATCGGATACTGAAGGTATCCAGGACTATGGCAGATCTCGAGCAAGCTGCCAATATTCAGGAATCCCATCTATTGGAAGCCATCCAGTATCGCAATTTGGATAGACCCGGATGGATGGGAGGGGGTTAAAAATAGGAAGCCGCTAATTTTAACATCTCTAACGCAATTGCTATTTTTGTGGCATCTTTAAAATCCATCGGAAACCCATGAAAATATTAAAGACTCCACCTCAGGGAATGCGCGAATTCACTGCGGATCAAAAGGCCATTCGGAATTATATTCAAAACGTAATTCTGGAGCATTACCAAGTCTTTGGATTCAATCAAATTGAAACACCTTGTGTGGAGAACATCGCTTTGCTTTCCAGCGGTCAAGGAGGGGAGAATGAAAAACTGATTTTCAAGATCTTAAAACGTGGGGAAAAACTAGCCAAGAGTACCATGGATGATTTGGCTGATCTTGGCCTGCGCTTTGACTTGACGGTTCCTCTAGCACGATTTTATGCCAACAATATGGGCCAATTGCCTAAAGTGAATAAGTTTATTCAAATTGGAAATGTTTGGCGCGCAGAACGTCCGCAGAAAGGAAGGTACAGACAATTTACCCAATGCGATATTGACGTTATAGGAGATCCGACCTATCTGGCAGAATTGGAGTTGATCTCTGCAACTACCTCTACATTAAAGCAGTTTGGTTTAGAATCCTTTGAGGTGAAGATCAACGATCGTCGTTTACTAATGGCTATTGCCAATTACTGCGGTTTTGATGAAGATGAAGCGGGGGAAGTGTTTATTATTTTGGACAAGCTCGATAAGATCGGTCTAAAAGGAATCACCCAAGAATTTGCCGCTAGTGATCTCGATCAGGTTAAACTGGATAAGTTTTTACGGGTGGTCACTTCATTTCTAGAGCATTCTTTTGAAGAATTTATTGAGGCTAATGCACAGCAAAACATAGTGCCAGAAGAGATCATGAACGATTTAAAATTCGTGATAGACACCGTGAAAGCGGATTCTGGAGCTGACCTCGATGTCGGTTTTGATCTTTCTTTGGTTAGGGGAATGGGCTATTATACCGGGATGATCTTTGAAGTCAAAGTAAAGGGCTACAGCTGGTCCATCGCCGGTGGGGGACGCTACGACAAAATGATCGGTCGTTTCTTAGGTGGTAAACAACAAGTGCCGGCCTGCGGATTCTCCATTGGCTTTGAACGTTTGGCTTTGATCTTGGATGAGCAAGGATTTGAGATTCCTGATACCCGAAAGCGCATTGCACTCTTAGGAGCAAAAGATCCTGAGTCAATTAAAATGATGCGCGCGCATGCTTCTAAACTAAGAGAAGAGGGCAATGCTGTGGTTTTAGACTACAAAGCCAAGAATATGGGCAAGCAGTTGGATGATTTCAAAGCTGCCGGATACAGTGCTTTTGCTTTTGTTAATCCTGGAGAAGAATTGGAATTACGCGATTTGAGTTAAACTTTTCTGACTCAGGAACGCTTACTAGACGCGCCTAATTTATCGTATTGCCTACAATCATTTCTAAGTTTTCAATTGTTCTTTTGAGCTGAGCATCATATACTTTTACTTCTTTAGATTCGTTTAATCTGACATAAAGGGCTTTAGACCCCTTTGTTTATGGGCTTTTTAACAGATATTTTAGAATTCTGAAAGTGCTCTGGCGGAGTGAATTACCTATCTTTAACCCACTTTAAAAAAAAATCAATCATGCGAAAATCATTCACACGCAGTTTGTGGTTAATCCCAGCGGCTCTGTTCTTTATTGCAACCTCTTGCAAAGAAGGCGGAAGTACCGGAGACTCTGCGAACAGCGACCTAACTCTTGAATTTGAAAAGTACGAACTAGAAAACGGTCTCGATGTAATCTTACACCAAGACAAAAGTGACCCAATTGTTTCTATGGCCATTCAATATGCCGTAGGATCTAACCGTGAAAAGACTGGACGCACAGGATTTGCTCACTTATTTGAGCATATGTTGTTCCAAGAGTCTGAAAACGTTGGGCAGGATCAATTCTTTAAGAAAATTCAAGATGTGGGAGGAACGCTCAATGGTGGTACTTGGAAAGACGGTACCATTTATTACGAAGTTGTTCCAAAGAACGCATTGGAAAAGATCATGTGGTTAGAAAGTGACCGTATGGGGTTCTTCATCAATACGGTAACAGAATCTGCTTTTTACAATCAACAAGAAGTAGTACAAAACGAGAAACGCCAACGTGTTGACAATAACCCTTACGGACATACCGGTTGGGTTATTGACAAAAACATCTATCCAGAAGGACATCCGTATAACTGGCAGGTGATCGGAGAGTTGGTAGACCTTCAGAACGCCACTGTAGATGACGTGCGTGAATTCTACGACAGATTCTACGGCCCTAACAATGCTACCTTGGTAATTGCTGGAGACTTTGAAATGGAGACCATCAAGCCTATGATCGAGAAGTATTTTGGAGAGATCAAGAAGCGTCAGGAAGTAGCTCCACTAGAGCCAATGCCTGTGACTTTGGCTGAGACTAAGCGTTTAATGCACGAAGACAACTTCGCTACAGCGCCTCAGTTAAACATGGTTTATCCAACACTTCAACAATATACTGATGATGCTTATGCACTAGACTTCCTTGGGCAATTACTTTCTCAAGGAAAGAAAGCGCCTCTATATAAAGTATTGGTAGAAGATAAGGAATTGACTTCTAGAACTACCGCTTTCAACAACTCTCAGGAGATTGCGGGAGCATTTAGAATTATCATTACTGCTAATGAAGGAAAGACTCTTCAGGAAGTGGAAGATGCAATCTTTGAGGCTTATGCCATGTTTGAAGAGCAAGGAGTTACAGATCGTGACATTGAGCGAATCAAGGCGAGCTTAGAAACAGACTTCTACAACCAGATCAGCAGTGTTCTTGGGAAGTCATTCAACCTAGCACAATACAACGTATTTGCAGGAGATCCTGGATTCTACAAGAAAGATTTGGAAAACATTCAGAGCGTTACCAAAGAAGACGTGATGCGTGTTTACAACAAATACATTAAAGACAAGCCTTACGTGATTACAAGCTTTGTCCCTAAAGGAAAGCCTGAGCTAGCTGCCACTAATTCAATGGTTGCTCCAGTAGTGGAGGAAGAGATCACAGAAAATGTTACTCAAGAGATCGTAGATACTGAGGAGGAGATCGCTAAGACACCTTCTGCTTTTGACCGTTCTGTTGAGCCTGCAGCTGGAGATGCTCCTGCATTGAACATTCCAACAAGCTGGAAGACCGATCTAAGCAACGGTATGATGGTTTACGGTATTTCTCAAGATGAGATCCCAACTGTAAACTTCAGCTTGATCATTGAAGGTGGACACCTGCTAGATGATTTGAGCAAGAATGGTGTAGCCAACTTGATGAGTGACATAATGATGGAAGGTACGGCTAATAAGACACCACAAGAGCTAGAAGAAGAAATCGAACTTCTTGGAGCGAGCTTAAACATGTACACAACTCGTGAAAGCATTGTAGTACAAGGAAATACCTTGGTGAGAAACTTTGAGAAGTTGATGGCTTTGGTAGAAGAGATCCTGCTGGAGCCTCGTTGGGATGCGAACGAATTCGATCGTATCAAAACGGCTACTATCAACAGTATCAAGCGTTCTGACGCCAACCCGAATGCTGTAGCAGGACGTGTTTGGAACAAAATGCTTTACGGTGAAGGACACCCATTTGCTTACCCAACTAGCGGAACTGTAGAGTCAGTAGAGGCTATCACTATGGAAGACCTCAAGGCCTTTTATGAGAAGAACTTCTCACCTTCGATCAGTCGTTTCTTGATCGTTGGTAAGATCGATCAAGCTCAGACCGTAGCTGCCTTGAACAGTTTAGAATCTAACTGGGCTGCAAAGGATGTAACCATTCCGGAATTCCCAGTAGATACATCACGTGATCAGTCTACTTTAGCTTTTGTTGATATCCCGAACGCTAAGCAGTCGGTGATCAATATTGGTTATCTATCTATGGCTCGTGACAATCCAGATTTCTATCCTGCAGAGGTGATGAACTACAAATTAGGTGGATCTTTCTCAGGAAACGTAAACTTGATTTTGCGTGAAGAAAAAGGATATACTTACGGAGCGCGTTCTGGATTTAGCGGAACTAAGATTCCTGGAACCTTCAACGCAAGTTCTAGTGTAAGAACAAACACTACCGGAGAGTCAGTTCAAATCTTTAGAGATCAGATCAAGGATTACAAAAACGGTATTGCCGCTGAAGATCTAGAGTTCACTAAGAACGCTATGGTTAAGTCTAACGCACGTCGCTTTGAAACGCAATTCTCTTTATTGGGAATGTTATCTGAGATGAGTGCTTATGGCCTTGCTCCGGATTACATCATGCAAGAAGAGGAGATCGTTAAGAACATGACCCTAGAAGAGCACAAAGCGCTTGCCAACAAGTTGTTGGATGAGAACCGCATGCTTTATTTGGTTGTGGGTGATGCAGCAACCCAATTCGCTCAGTTCAAAGACATGGGCTTTGATGAAGTGAAGTTGGTAGACAAAAATGCAGAAGAAGTAGAATTGGAAGACGTGAAGATGTAATTCCAATCCGCATAAATAAAAAGAAGGGGTCCTCTATAGGGCTCCTTTTTTATTTTTTACCTTTAGTGCGATGCGCACACCATGGTATAAAAAAATTGGCCCTGCTACACTTATTGCAGCTGCTTTTATTGGTCCTGGAACCGTAACGGTTTGCACCCTTGCCGGGGTGAATTTTGGTATGAATCTGCTGTGGGCCCTGCTACTGTCCATGATCGCCACGATCATCCTACAAGAAATGGCTGCTCGTTTGGGTTTGATAACCGGTAAGGGACTGGCGTCGGCATTACGTGCTCAGATAGATAATAAGACCTTACGCAATCTCGCTTTGTTTTTGGTTTTCTCCGCAATTATTATTGGTAACAGTGCCTATGAGGCTGGCAATATAAGCGGAGGCGTTCTGGGATTGCGAGAATTAATTCCCAACACCCAATTCACCCTGTTTGGTCAACAAATGGAAAGTCTTGTACTGCTCATTGGGTTGATCGCTTTTTTGATGCTTTATATGGGTCGCTATAAAATCTTAGAACGCGTCCTAATGGCCTTAGTATTGGTGATGAGTCTTTGCTTTTTGATCACAGCCCTACTTACGGGACCCGATTTACTATTACTCATTAAAGGACTGCTCATTCCCACAACGCCGGGTGAAAGCTTGCTCACGGTCATTGCCTTGATTGGAACCACCGTGGTACCCTATAATTTATTTCTACACGCTGCTTTGGTCAGTGAAAAATGGTCTAATACCAATGATCTTAATTGGGTTAGACGAGACACGGTGATCGCTGTGGGTATTGGGGGCTTGGTCTCCATGGCTATTTTAGTCTGCGGAGCTGCGCTGCAAGGCATGGCAGTGGATTCTGCTGCAGATCTAGGAAAAGGTTTGGAACCGTTATTGGGTGGTTTTGCCAAATACTTTATTGCTACCGCACTGTTTGCGGCTGGGATAACTTCGGCTATCACAGCACCATTGGCTGCGGCCTATGTGGCCCGTGGTTGTTTTGGTTGGAACGCTTCTTTGACCGATAAGCGATTTCGTGCCGTATGGATTGCTGTACTGTGCATTGGTGTTTTCTTTGCCTTGAGTGGCAGCAGCCCAATTGCCATCATTCAATTTGCTCAAATAGCCAACGGTATTGTATTACCACTAATCGCGATCTTTTTGCTTTGGGCCGTGAATCGCAGTGGCTTACTGGGAAAGTTTGTCAACTCAACATTTCAAAACATTTTAGGTATTGCGATCATTGGGATCTGCCTTTTATTAAGTGGGCGTACTCTTTATAAACTAGTTCTCTCATGGATGGGGTAAAACGATCTATTGACCTCAATGCGGATGTAGGTGAGGGGATTGCTACTGAAGCGCAACTCATGCCTATGATCAGCAGTTGTAATGTTGCTTGTGGAGGGCATTATGGAGATCGAGACACTATTCTAACTACCTTAGAGCGGGCTTTGAATCACGGGGTAAAAATAGGAGCGCATCCGGCTTATCCGGATAAAGCCAATTTTGGAAGAGTAGTCCTTGATCTAAGTACAGAAGAGCTCACGGATGCAATCACCCAGCAACTCAGCCTTTTCATGGACTGTTGTAAAGAATTGGACGTCCCAATTCATCATATCAAACCTCATGGGGCGCTCTACAATCAAGCGGCACGTGACCGCACGGTAACTCAAGCCATTTTTAATTCCATGAACAACTTAGCGCTGAAGCTGCCTGTGTATACACTCCCTGGTGGCTTGCTGCAGCAGATGGCGGGAGAGCAGATAGCAACAATCTCTGAAGCTTTTGTTGATAGACGCTACCACAATGACGGCTCTTTGGTGTCGAGAAAGCTCGATGGGGCTGTAATTGAAGACCCTGAGCAGGCTTGGGATCAACTTAGCGCTTTGATCTTTAAAGAATCTGTGAATACCTGGGAAAACGAAGCTTTGACACTAAAAGCAGCGACCTACTGCGTTCATGGTGATACTCCTGGAGCCCTGGAATTGTTGAAATATATTCACATGCAATTTGAGGAGAATAACTTAATTCTTGGGCGATGAGTGCTATTAGAATTCGACCTTTTGGTAAACACACTTTGCTCATTGAATGGCCAGCTGTAATCAGTCCAGAGATCCATGCTGAACTTTTGGCGTATCGCAAGTTGGTCAAACTCTTTTCTGACCAGATTGCAGAAACTGTTATAAGCTACAATGCAATCGCCTTGCATTTAAAGCCCACTCAATCTCCATCAGAATTAAAAAAAGAACTCGAAGAGACCCTCAGTCTAAATGAAGTTGTTGCTGCAAAACCTAGCGTTCGCTGGGAGTTACCGGTCTGTTATGAGCCGCAATTGGCCTTGGACCTAGAAACTTTTTTACGCGATAAGCAGCTCAGCTTGGAACAGTTGATCCAAGAACATACCGGAGTTGATTATCATATATATTTCTGCGGATTTTTACCGGGCTTTATTTATTTGGGAGGCCTTAATGAAGAGTTACACCATCCTAGACTATCCAACCCTAGAACCAGAGTTCCAGCTGGATCTGTAGGTATAGCAGGCTCACAAACAGGAATCTATCCGCAAGACAGTCCAGGGGGTTGGAACCTGATCGGACGCTGTCCCGTTCCCATATTTGATCCGTCTAATTCAAAACACCCCAGTCCTTTTAATGCGGGGAATTTGTTGCGATTTGTCCCTGTATCTTATAAAGAGTTCAAAGAAATAGAAAAGCAAGTGGCCCTTGGAGTTTATGTGCTGACCAAAAAAGAGATCCAATGATAGAAGTACTCCAAGCAGGATTTCAGTCAAGTCTGCAGGACGCAGGGCGCTTTGGCTATAGAAGCTACGGAGTTCCGTGGAGCGGGCCTATGGACAATTATAATGCTGGGTTTGCAAGAGAACTTGTCAGAAATGATCCTAACGCCACGCTTATTGAGTTTTACCAAAGAGGTCCAGAATTACTCTTTGCCAAAGAAGCGATAGTTGCTGTAACCGGTCTGTATTTTGGCTTAAAGATCAATGGAGAATCTAAAGAGTTATACAAGGCTTACAGAGTTAAGTCTGGGGAGCGCTTAGAAATTATTACCAAAGCAGCGAGCAATTTTGGATATATAGCTATTGCTGGAGGTTTTAAAACCGAATTGGTCTTAGGCAGTGCGTCCTATTACCCGGGCATAACAGAAAGATCGCGTTTAGAAAAAGGACAGCAACTGCAATTTCACGAACAAGATTTACCTCAAATTCCCGCTCTATCACGCCTAAGGAGCTTAGAAACAGTATTTGACACCTCAGAGATCCCAGTACTTTTAGGTCCCGAATATGATCGACTAAGCGAAGATCAACAGAAGCTCTTGTGGAGTACTTCTCATAAATTGGGAAGGAACATCAGCAGGATGGGGTATCGCTTTAAACCAGTTCCGAATTTAAATCTTTCTGGAATATTGACAGGTCCTGTACAAGCAGGAACGGTGCAGCTCACACCGGGTGGAGAGTTGATCGTTTTAATGCGAGATGCACAAACTACGGGCGGATATGCAAGAATTCTTCAACTTTTACCTGAAGCAATAAGCATCTTGTCACAGCAACTGCCGGGAACGCGTATGAAATTTGTGAAATCAGAGCCTTAGAGGGTTTTATATTTCTGGTAAGCCGCTTGTAATTTAGTGTCATATTTGTTCTCCGCAAAACCAGGACCATTATAGGCTCTTGCAAAAGCTGCCCAATCGCGACTTTTGAGATGGCGAATCAAATTGTTCTTTTCGCAGAAAATGCCAAAGGCTTCTAAATGCGCTTTTTCATGGGTGTACATATGGGCTACATAAGCATCAACACTAGGGTATCCTAAGAATTCATAATGAAATCCCATGATTTGAAACGCTCCATAAGATGCTGAACAGTAGGCAGCGTCATGGACGGCATCTACATCACTCATGCCAGCGGCCTTTTCCAATCGATCATACTCTTGTTCGCCCCCTTCATAGAAGCTTTTTGTCCAAGATTTATACAATATGTTCTTGGTAAAATCGGTCACAAAATCTTCAGGATTTAAGTCTCTTTTGGCCAATTGTTTCCAAAAGATATGTCCTTCAAAAAGTATCCGTGGTCGGCCATCGATCAAAAACCCTTTCCCACTGCTTTCTATTTCATTGACTGCCTTGACCACAGCGAGTTCTAAGTTATACTTGGTTGCAAAATCAATGAGGTCTTGCTCTGATAAGAATTTATCATTGAAACGCGTAAGGTGCTGTTGGGCTGCAATTAAGACAGACCAGGTTTTTGGGCCAACAATACCATCAACGACTAAGTTGTTGGCTCTCTGAAAGTCCATAACTGCCTTTTGGGTGTCTAGGCCAAAGAATTCGGAGATTTTTACACGATATCCCAGTGCGATCAAGATCTCTTCTAAAAAGTGTACATCTTCTCCTTGTGAGCGGTGTCTAAGGGTTCTCATGGTAGATTTTTCTTTAAAAATAGGGGCAAAATCTTGAAGTCACAAGGGGATAAACCCTGTACTTTATGAGTTGAGCTCAAGGAATATGCGGGATTGAAAGAGGGGATTTTTCCTTTTTTTAGCCGGATTCTTTGATTTACAAGTCGGATTTTATAACCTTTATTGTGTTATAACAATTAAAAAAGTGAACTATGGCCAAACCTGCCAAATGTATTTCAGTACAACAAGCGAAACAACTTCAAAATAACTGGGTTACCACTCGTGAGCCTGCTATCACTCAGTCTCGAGGAGGGCAGCAAGACACCCGAGAAGTTGTGTTTAATATTGCGGAACTTGAAGAATTTCTTGACTATGTAAAAGATGAATCTGCCAAAAAGGGGATAACCGACCCTGGTGTACGCCTTTATTTTGCAGCATACAACAATATGAGTTCTGATTATGCAACTGTTTTTCTAAGTGCTACAATGTCTGACGATAAGCACTCGGATAACAATTATGACATTGAGCCATATAACACTATATCAGCTGGGTTCCCTCCAAAGAACTATTAATGAAATATATTGTAGTCTTAGTAATTTGTTTAGAGCTCATAGCAGCTTTTGTGGGCTTGTTTCATATTAAAAGACACCAAGTTGGAACGTACACCAAATACGTGGTGTACGTTCTATTTTTTGTTGCTTTCACAGAGATCATTGCTTATACCTTGCCAATTTTGGTGGATAGGGAGGTTGGATTTTTTGGATCGCTGAAAGACACTCCCTTTGCCAATAATCTTTGGATCCACAATCCTCAACTGATCGTGACCTTTGGATTTTTTGCGGCCTTTTTTAGGTCTCGATTAAAGCGAGGCTTAATTGCAACGCTGATTAAATGGGGCATTATAGCCTATGTGATTTCTGCGGTTGCTAATTTGATCTTTACGGATATCATGTTCGTAGGAATCTCCAATTACACCTACATTGTCGGGTCGATCTTTTTATTGATCTGTATTTTGATCTATTATTTTGAATTGCTGAAGAGTGACAATATTCTGAGATTCAGCACCTCCCTTACTTTTTACATCTCCGTAGGACTATTGATCTATTATTTGTGTATTACGCCTTTGTTTATCTACGGGCGTTATTATTATCAGATTGAAAGCGGAGAGGCTTTTAAACAGTTTTACCTCTATACCTTGGCCGTTGCAAATGTGATCATGTACGGCACTTTCACCTTAGGATTTATTTTATGCAAACCCCAGAGCATCAAGACCACATATTAGTCATTGTTTATTTTGCCGCGGTACTGCTTATAATAGTGGTGGTGGCAATCCGATTTTTCTCAGTGTTCATTCATCGGAAAAATAAATTGGTATTGGAAAATCTTGAAGCGGAACAAAAATTTGAACAAGAATTGGCGAATTCGCGTTTGGAGATTCAAGAACAGACCTTTAAAAATATTGCCTGGGAACTTCACGACAATGTTGGACAGTTGCTTTCTGTGGCCAATATCCAACTCAACATGATAGAGTCCAAGCTGGATGAAGAAGCGCGACCGCAGCTTGAAGAAACCAAAGGAATCGTAGGCGAAAGCCTGCGCGAGATCCGAAATTTATCGCGCTCTTTGAACAAGGACGTGATCCTAAACGACGGTTTGGTAAACTCCATCAAACGAGAGATGGAGCGCTTCAATCGAATGAATTTTATAAATGCCACCCTTGAGATAAAAGGAGAGGAGTGCTGCATTAATGCGAAAGATGAGATCATTATCTACCGCATTCTTCAAGAGTTCTTTAGCAATGTGATCAAACATGCTAAAGCAGATAATTTATCAGTAAATTTAGACTTTGACTCAGCCCGTTTGTTGATCAAAGCCAATGATGACGGAATCGGATTTGACGCCTCCGATGTACGTATGAGCAACGGTCTTTTAAATATGAAAAGCCGTGCCGCGTTGATAAACGCCGAATTTTCCCTGGACTCACAACAGGGTAAAGGTGTTGATTTAACCCTCGAATATCCCTATAAAGATTATGACCGCCAAGACTAAACACAATATCGTAATTGTAGATGACCACCTCTTGTTTGCTGGTTCTCTAGAGAAACTCCTAGAATCCTTTGGAGAGTTTAATGTCCTGTTCCACGCAAAGAATGGGTCGGACTTTCAACAAAAATTAAAACTGGCAAAAATGCAGCCGGATGTAGTTTTACTCGACATCAATATGCCTGTAATGGACGGTTTTGAAACGGCCAATTGGCTCAGTTCCTATCGAAAGGACATCAAGGTGCTTGCTTTGTCTATGGATGATGATGAAGAGACCATTTTACGCATGTTGCGCTGTGGTGCCAACGGTTATCTGCTAAAGGATATCCATCCAGATAAGCTCAGAGAAGCGCTTTTAGAAGTGATTCACAAAGGATATTATCATTCGGAGAAAGTTGCGGCTGCTTTATTACAATCGCTCAATCCGGCCAAGGAAAAACCTGAGCATCGATTAAAAGAGAACGAACGGATATTTATCAGTTTAGCCTGTACGGAAATGACTTATAAAGAGATTGCAGAAAAGATGAATCTCAGTCCCAAGACCATTGACGGTTACCGCCACGAACTATTTTCACGTTTGCAGATCAAAAACCGCGTAGGCTTGGTAATCTATGCCCTTAAGCACGATCTGTACCGGATCCAATAAGTGCTGCCCAGATCGGATCTTGGGTATTAGGTATGGCCACAAAACTCATGGGTTCCTTCTTTACGGGATGCAATAATTCCAGTCGGTGTGCATGGAGATGAATACTTCCGTCGGCATTGGAACGCTTTGCTCCGTATTTGAGATCTCCCTTGATCACGCTACCAATAGCCGCAAGTTGCGACCTTATTTGATGGTGTCTCCCGGTGTGTAATTCTACTTCTAAAGCGGTATATCGCTCCAATCGCGCAATAACTTTATAGGACAAAACAGCCTTTTTGCTCTGAGGGACTTCTTTAATGTGAGCGTATGATTTGTTTTGCTTCGGATTGCGAACCATAAAATGTGTTAGGGTTGCTTTTTCATGTTCTGGCTCACGGTCAACAACGGCCCAATAGGTCTTTTGTGTTTCCCGATTTTGGAACATTGCGTTGAGTCGACTGAGCGCCTTTGAGGTTCTAGCAAAAACTACAACGCCACTGGTCGGGCGGTCTAAACGGTGAACAACCCCCAAGAACACCTTTCCCGGTTTGTTGTATTTATGTGCGATATATTGCTTGGCAATTTCAACCAAAGGAAGGTCACCAGTTTGATCACCTTGAACCAAGTCGCCTGCACGTTTATTGACCACCAATAAGTGGTTGTCCTCATAGATAATGTCAATGTTCTCCGCTGTGGATCGCATTTGCAGCCTTAGTATTGCTCGTCCTCGTTCGGGAAATCACCAGACTTTACATCCGATATATACTTCTCGAATGCATGGGTCATCTCTGAATAAAGGTCTAAATAGCGACGTAAAAAACGCGGATTGAATTCATAGGTCATTCCCAACATATCATGGGTAACCAAAACTTGACCGTCACAGCCAGGACCCGCTCCAATGCCAATAATTGGAATTTGAACACTTTTAGCCACTTCTGCTGCAAGGGAAGCAGGAACCTTTTCAAGAACAATGGCAAAACAACCAATCTTTTCCAACATCAAGGCGTCTTCCTTAAGTTTCTCAGCTTCATCCTTATCCTTAGCACGTACCGTATAGGTTCCAAACTTATATATGGATTGTGGGGTGAGTCCTAAATGTCCCATTACCGGAATACCCGCATTGAGGATGCGTTTGATGGAATCTTTGATCTCACGACCGCCTTCTAGCTTTACAGCATGTCCGCCACTTTCTTTCATGATTCGGATTGCAGAGCGCAAGGCCTCCTTAGGATCACTTTGATACGTACCAAATGGGAGATCCACAACAACCAAACTTCTGTTGATACCACGAATCACTGAAGATGCGTGATAGATCATCTGGTCAAGGGTAATGGGTAAGGTGGTCTCATGTCCGGCCATTACGTTAGATGCAGAGTCACCTACTAAAATAACATCAATTCCTGCGCCATCAACAATGCGCGCCATGGTATAATCATAGGCTGTAAGCATGGAGATTTTCTCCCCGTTATGCTTCATATCCACCAAGGTTTTGGTGGTAATTCTTTTGTATTCTTTCTTGGCCGTTGACATTTAATAAGGTTTTAGGGGATAAAAGTACTAATTTTAACAGGAAACAGGACCAGTAGAATTTCTGGCCGACTAACTAAATAGACGATGAATAAGAAATTAATTTTTATACTGGCTTGTTGCTTCTCTCTAACTGCAACTGCTCAAGAGTTTACCCAGGCCGATGCCCAAGGTATTATTGAAACCTTCTTTGAGGGATTTCACAAGGGAGATACTACTTTGATGAAGTCTGTTATGCTTAAAGATGTAGATCTAAACACAGCATATACAACACCCAATGGTGAGAAACGTCTGGCCCGAGGTAGCGTAGATCGTTTGCTGGAAGGCATTGCCAATAGACCGCCAGAGCAAGTTTGGAAAGAAGAGATACTTTCTTATGAGGTGCAAATTGATGGCGACCTTGCCCATGTTTGGACGCCTTACCGTTTTTATGTCAATGGACAATTTTTACACTGCGGAGCCAATTCATTCACTTTGGTTCAAACACAAAACGGCTGGAAGATCCATCACTTGATCGATTCACGTAGAAAAGGGGACTGCGATACAGAAGACTAGCAGTCGGAGAGCGCCACATTAATGGCCAAACCACCTTCACTGGTCTCTTTGTATTTATTATTCATATCGTTGGCCGTTTGCCACATGGTGTTGATACATTTATCCAATGGAACTTTGGCATTTTTAGGATCACTATCAAGAGCCAACTCCGAAGCATTAATGGCTTTAATGGCTCCCATGGCATTGCGCTCAATACAAGGAATCTGGACCAAACCAGCAATCGGATCGCAGGTTAATCCTAAATGGTGCTCCATAGCGATTTCACTGGCCATCAAGACTTGTTCTGGGGTTCCGCCCATAAGTTCGGTCAAAGCTCCAGCGGCCATGGCAGAAGAGACTCCAATTTCAGCTTGACATCCGCCCATAGCCGCAGAGATAGTGGCTCCTTTTTTGAAGAGGCTGCCAATTTCTCCTGCAACCAATAAGAATTGCTTTACATCGTCAAAATTGGCGTCGTGATTCTCAATGACCATATAATACATCAATACAGCAGGGATCACACCAGCGCTTCCATTGGTTGGAGCAGTAACTACGCGCCCAAGCGAGGCATTGACTTCATTGACCGATAAGGCAAAACAACTTACCCATTTTAAGATCTCTCTAAACTTAACTTCTCCATTGCGAATACAAGAGATCCACTCTTGTGGATTGGTATATTGGGTATTTCTGATGAGTTTTTTGTGGGTGTCATAAGCGCGGCGGCGCACATTGAGTCCGCCAGGCAATATACCTTCCGTATGACAGCCGGTGTACATACTTTCCAGCATCACCTGCCATACAGCCTCAAAGTCCTTATTTATGTGCGTTTCTGTGCGCAACGAAAGTTCGTTTTGGTAGACCACTTCAGAAACCTTCATGTTCAGATCGTTGCAGTACTTTAAAAGTTCGTCGGCCCTTTGAATGGGGTAAGGGAAATGACTAAAGGCTTCTTTCTTTGCTGCGGCACGTTTTCTGGATTCCTCTACCACAAATCCACCACCTATGCTATAAAAGGTCTTCTTAAAGAACTTTCCATTTTTTAGTAAACCGATAAACTCAATGCCGTTGGGGTGGAAGGGTAAAAACTCGCGATTGAAGACGATCTGTTTCTCCAGATCAAAATCAATAGGCCGCTCTCCATTGAGCGCTAGGGTTTTGTTCTCACGGATCAATGCAATCTCAGAATCAATCTGATCCGTTGGGAAACTCACCGGATCAAATCCACAGAGCCCTAAAAGTACCGCAATGTCTGTGGCATGACCTCGTCCTGTCAAGGACAAAGAGCCATAAAGATTAACCGTAACCTGATCGATCTGTTTAAAATGACCGCGCTTTTTGGCAATCTTGATCCAACGGTTTGCAGCCCGCCAAGGGCCTAAAGTATGGGAGCTCGATGGGCCAACGCCTATCTTGAGCATATCGAAAACGGAGATGCTTTCCACGGTGGTATTTTAGGGGCTAAATTTAGTGTTTTTGTCCAGAAGCCATTACTTTTAATGAATGGAAAGTTCAGGAATACTGGCAAATATCAACCGATACGTAAAACTCGATGATGCTCAGCAGACAGCTCTCAAAGCAATCCTCACGACCAAGTCCTTGAGCAAAAGGGAGTTTCTGCTTGAACCGGGGATGATTTGCAGGCATCAAAGCTATGTGGTCTCTGGCTGCTTGCGCTCCTTTTTTATTGCTGCAGACTGTAGTGAGCAAACAATTCAATTTGCCATAGAAGATTGGTTTATCTCTGATTTTAACAGTTATCTCAATCAGGGACCAGGCTCATTATATGTCGAAGCCATTACGCCAACCACCGTTTTACAATTGGAATATGAGGCCACTGAAGCCCTGTGTTTAGAGCACCCCATCTTTGAGGTATTTTAAAATGACAGCGCAAAAAGCCTTTGCCTTTGCTCAAAACAGAATGCTTTCGAACCTTCGCGACAGTGCCACTGAGCGTTACTTGGTCTTTAAAGAGCGTTATCCAGAGATTGTGGAGCGAGTACCGCAATATGCCTTGGCTTCCTATTTGGGCATGAGTGCTGAGTTCCTCAGTAAGATTCGCAAATCTGTTTAATTCTTGTTTTCTTGAACTGGTTCATTTTTTCTGCGGAGACCATCCTAGAAATTTGCCCTAATTAAATCCTTTGAACATGAAAATTACATTTATAGGCCTGGGAATTATGGGCCAGGCTATGGCTTCCAACTTGTTGAAAAACGGAACCGCTTTGACGGTTTACAATCGTTCTTTAGAAAAAGCGGAGCCTTTAAGAGCACTAGGTGCAACAGTGGCTCAAAATGCTGAAGAAGCAGTAGCAGATGCAGATCTCGTGATCAGTATGCTTGCAGATCCCTCTGCGGTTGATCAAACCTTTCTGAGCGAGTCTGGAATTTTAAAACACATGAAACCCAATTCCACGTGGATAGACTGCTCTACAGTAGATCCGGAATTCAGCAGAATATCTGCGGCGGCAGCGCAAAAAAGTGAAGTTGCCTTTATTGATGCTCCTGTGGCAGGTTCCAAGCCGCAAGCAGAAGCCGCTGTATTGAGTTTCTTTGTGGGAACCACAGCCGAAGGAATTGCGCCTTTTGAAGCCTTGCTTTTACAGATGGGGCAAAAAGTGATTCCTTTTGGTACTGCAGGGCAGGGGTCTTCCTTTAAAATGGTCGTCAATATGCTTTTAGGCCAATCCATGGTTGTTTTTAGTGAGGCGATTCAGTTAGGAACTGCATTGAACATCGATCCGGAATTCTTATTAAAAACGCTTCCTAAACTACCAGTAACGACTCCATTTACAGCCTTAAAGACGGATAATATCAGCAGTAACACCTATCCAACACATTTTCCTTTAGAACATATGTTGAAGGATCTGCGCTTGGCTACTCAAGCCTATAGCTCCGCGGGTAAAAGATTGGCTGTGGCAGAAACGGTCAAGGCCCAATTTGAAGGAGCTGCAGAAGCGGGTAAAAGCCGTCAGGACTTTAGCGCCATACATGCCTATTTAACATCATAAACGGAATGACAATGACAGGCTGCACAGTCAGACTGACAGCCTGTCATAATTATAGAGCTGGCATAATGATTGACTATAGGGGAGTGAGTTTAAATTTGAATCATTACACCTATAGCATATAATTATGAGTAAAATTATTGGAATCGACTTAGGAACCACCAACTCGTGTGTCGCCGTTATGGAAGGAAGCGAGCCTACGGTGATTCCGAATGCCGAAGGAAAAAGAACAACACCATCCGTTATTGCTTTCGTAGAAGGCGGTGAGATCAAGGTGGGTGACCCTGCAAAACGTCAGGCAGTTACCAACCCAACTAAGACCGTTGCTTCTATAAAGCGTTTTATGGGGAACAAATACAGTGAGTCTCAGCAAGAAGCTGATCGCGCTGCATATACCGTGGTAAAAGGAGACAATGACACACCCCGTGTGGATATTGACGGTCGCCTTTACACGCCACAAGAGCTTTCTGCCATGGTACTTCAGAAAATGAAGAAAACTGCAGAAGATTACTTAGGTACTTCTGTTTCTGAAGCGGTTATTACCGTTCCTGCTTACTTCAACGACTCCCAACGTCAAGCTACAAAAGAAGCTGGTGAGATCGCAGGATTGACCGTTCGTAGAATTATCAACGAACCAACCGCAGCTGCTTTGGCTTACGGTTTGGATAAAAAGACCTCAGACCAAAAGATCGTAGTCTTTGACTTTGGAGGGGGAACGCATGACGTTTCTATTCTAGAGCTCGGAGATGGCGTATTTGAAGTATTGGCGACTGACGGTGATACACACCTTGGTGGTGACGATGTAGATACCAAAATCATCAACTGGTTGGCCGATGAGTTCAAAGCCGATGAGAACATGGATCTTAGACAAGACCCAATGGCTTTGCAACGTTTAAAAGAAGCTGCTGAGAAGGCAAAGATCGAATTGTCTTCTTCTTCTCAGACAGAGATCAACTTGCCGTACATCACTGCAACGGCTAGCGGGCCTAAGCACTTGGTACGTACCTTGAGCCGTGCGAAGTTTGAGCAATTGATCGACGACCTAGTAAAAAGAACTATTGAGCCGTGTCAGACTGCGCTTAAGAACGCAGGACTTTCAACTTCTGATATCGACGAGGTAATCCTCGTTGGAGGTTCTACACGTATTCCTGCTGTTCAGGAAGCTGTGAAGAATTTCTTTGGGAAAGACCCAAGTAAAGGAGTTAACCCAGACGAAGTAGTAGCTGTAGGAGCTGCTATTCAAGGAGGGGTATTGACTGGTGACGTTAAAGACGTTTTGCTTTTGGATGTGACACCACTTTCTCTTGGAATTGAGACCATGGGTGGAGTAATGACCAAACTGATCGAGGCCAACACCACGATCCCTACCAAGAAGTCACAGGTATTCTCTACGGCTGCAGACAACCAGCCAAGTGTGGAGATCCACGTACTTCAAGGAGAGCGTCCAATGGCTACAGACAACAAGACCATCGGAAGATTTCACTTAGACGGAATTCCACCAGCGCCACGCGGAATGCCTCAAATTGAGGTGACCTTTGATATTGATGCCAACGGTATTATCAAAGTAACTGCTGCGGACAAGGCCACTGGAAAATCTCAGGACATCCGTATTGAAGCTTCTTCTGGACTTACAGAAGAAGAGATCGAAAAGATGAAAGCAGAAGCAGAAGCCAATGCAGAAGCCGATAAAGCTGCTAAGGAAAAAGCAGACAAGATCAACGAAGCAGATGCGATGATCTTCCAGACTGAAAAGCAATTGGAAGAATTCGGAGATAAGATCAGCGATGACAAGAAAGCGCCGATCCAAGCTGCTCTTGAAGATCTAAAGAAAGCTTTTGAAACCAAGGAGCTTGAGACTATTCAGCCTGCGCTTGATACCCTTAACGAAGCTTGGAAAGTGGCTAGCGAGGAAATGTATAAAGCCCAAGCTGAAGCTCAGCAGCAAGGTGCGCCGACTGGTGATGCCTCAGCCGCTGGAGACGACCAAGGATCTGACGTTGAAGACGTAGATTTTGAAGAAGTGAAGTAATTCACAGTATATATAACTTAAAAACCCAGCCATTTGGCTGGGTTTTTTTAATGGAGACAGTTGGCCATTCTGTGTTAAAATCTGGGCTTAAAAGTCAATAATTTAGTAACTTAGAAGAACAAATCCGATTCAAATATATTGCCCAATGCGAGCCCAACCACAAACTCCAAAGCGCAATTTCCGCGGACTGATGCTGCTGTTGCTAGCGACTTTTTTATTCTCAGCAACAACACTAAATGCTCAGGACGCTGCGGCGGAGTATACCGAATTTCGCGGAAAGATCTTAGACAAAGAAGGTAAAGACCCAGTGGTCTTTGCAACTTTATTGGTTACAGGTACCAACATCAGCACCGTAAGTAATACAGAAGGTGATTACTTGCTTAAAGTTCCAAATGAATATCTCAATGCCTCTTTGGAGGTATCTCTATTAGGGTTTGAGACTTATACAGTCCCCTTGAGTGAGGTTCCTAAAAGTAAACACAAGATCTATTTGACCGTTGAAATTTCGCAGCTGAGTGAGATCAGTGTAACACGTTTTGCTGATGCCAATGCCTTGGTTCGTGCTGTTTTTAGAAAAAGAGGGGACAACACCCTTCCTCAACCCGCTCGAATGACGGCCTTTTACAGAGAGACCATAAAAAGACGCAACAGAAATGTATCCCTCACCGAGGCTGTTGTGGACTTGTACAAACAGCCCAGTACCAACAACATTAAAGATGTGGTAGCTCTAGATAAGGCCCGTAAAAGCACGGACTACCGCCGTTTGGATACCGTAGCGCTTAAATTACAAGGAGGGCCGTTCTCAACCTTGTATTTGGACATAATGAAGTATCCGGAATACATTTTTACAGAAGACACCTATGACCTTTACGACTTCTCTTTGGAAAGTTCTACGGCGGTGAATGATCGGCCGGTTTATGTGGTGAGTTTTAAGCAGAAGGATTTTGTTTTAGATCCCTTGTATTATGGACAGCTCTATATTGACACGGAAACCCTAGCTTTGACTAGCGCAGAATACCAATTATTACTCACAGACAAAAAAGCAGCCAGCGCATTATTTGTAAAAAGAAAACCAGGAGACATTGTGGTCACTCCAACTAGAGCAGCTTATAGAGTAGATTACCGCGAGAAAGACGGACGTTGGTTTTACGGTTACGGCAGCGTGGATCTCACCTTTAAGATCAATAAAAAACGCAAACTCTTCAATTCTGTATATAGTTTGAATAGCGAAATGGCGGTGACCAATTGGGAATTGATCACGAATGATCAAATCGTGCGTCCAAAGGATCGATTGCGACCATCAGTGGTGATCACTGATGAGATCTCTGGTTTTTCAGATCCTGATTTTTGGGGAGCGAGGAATGTGATCGAACCCGAAAAGTCTATAGAATCTGCGATCAATAAGATCCAAAGGCAAATGCGACGCAGCAATAAGTAATAATAAAAAACCCGATCGGACTCGATCGGGTTTTTTTGAACATGTAGCAGAACTTTTCTTTCTCACTTCAACTGTTTAAGTCGATTGCAGTTTAGTGTAAAGACTGTAAATTTAATTCATAACTCCTTGAAGGTCAACAGGGTTTTTCCTTAAAAAGCAGTTGAATATTCGTTAAAATCTTGTTGGTATATCTTATCTAAGGGAATACCGCTTGCGAGTTACGTATTCCCATCCAAGTCGGGTTTAAAAACGCGCATGAGTTTTGCCGTTTCTGCCGATTGGGTGCCGCGATCGTCTTCCAGTTGATCAATGATATTTTCATAATCTTTTTCAGAACGATTCTGAGACATTTTGTATTTGGCTTGAATGTCTGTGATCTCGATTTCAAATCCTACAATTCCATAGACCTGGTTCAAGGTCTTTTTGGAGAGTTTGGACATATCGATGGGCTCATCAACATCGGCTTCATATTTAGCCATAAGGCCTTCCAACATAGGCATGAGCTCTTCTTGGTCCATAGTGCGTAGCTTGCCATAAATATGTACAGCCACATAGTTCCACGTAGAGACCTCTTCAATGCTGTACCAACTTGCAGAAACATAGGAATGCGGTCCATTAAAAACCGCCAAAACCTCACCTTGCTGATCAAAGGACTCCCATTGTACATTTCTTTTAGCCAAATGCCCATGCAGATAGGCTTTACCATCTTTTTCTAAGTATTCTAATGGCAGGTGAGTGGCTAGTGGTTTTCCGTCATGCTGGGTGATCAACAGTCCAAAGGCATTGCTTTTTAAAAACTCGGTGATCTTAGCGTGATCGGTCTCTTTGAAAAGGGCTGGAATATACATAAGGCCAAAGATATCAAATATCCTTGGCCTTTTTTAGTTCAATTTTAGGGTGATTATTCCCCGATCAAGTGAAGCTCAGTAAAGTCTTTGGTGATCTCTAAAGTAGCTTCACCGTTGAATTTAATGCTGGTATCCAGCTGATTGTCCAATTCAATAGCGGTTACCTTGAAAGGCAATCCGTGGAACTTCAAAGTAATGGTGTCGTACTCGGTGACAAACTTACCCTCTTTGTGTTGTTGGATGATTAGTTCATTGGACTTTCCAGTCAACTTGAACGAACGCATACTAAAGCGCCCTTTTTTGTAGTCGTAACCGTCCTGAGCATCTTCATAGACCTTGGCCTTTCCCTTTCCTTCTTTGTAGTAGACATCCAAGGTTAAGGTTTCGATCTTCTTCTCCCCGACATATTGCTGTACAGGGTATTTAGGGATCATGGCTCCGCTTCTTACAAAAAGTGGGATCTTATTGATATCTGCATCGACCCAAAGTTCTTTTCCGCCTTCAACCACTTCATCACTCCAGTAGTTGTACCAATGGCCACGAGGGATGTACATACGACGGCCTTGCGCATTCGGCTCCAAAATCGGACACACTAAAATATCGTTTCCAAAAATGAATTCATCCGTGCGGTAAAAGGTCTGGTGGTCTTCTTGATCAAAATAAACCAAAGGTTTAATCATCGGAATACCGTCTTGAGCGTATTCCCAGAACATAGTGTACAGGTAGGGAAGTAGCTCGTAGCGCATTTCCACATAATCACGTACGATGTTGGTCACTTCTTCATCAAAAGACCAAGGCTCTTGATCTCCGTGATCTCCAGAGGAGTGTACGCGACAGAACGGGTGGAAAACACCCAACTGTACCCATCGGCTAAAGAGTTCACCTGTAGGTTGCTCGGCAAATCCACCAATGTCAGTTCCAATAAAGGACATTCCAGACAAACACATGCGTTGGATCTGTTGGTTGGCAACCCAAAGGTGTTCCCAGGTAGCTACATTGTCTCCCGTCCAAGAAGAACAGTATCGTTGCGCTCCAGAATAAGCAGAACGCGTAATGATAAACGGTCGCTTTGGATAGGTATACTTTTTAACGCCGTGATAGGTCGCGCGCGCCATTTGCATCCCGTAAATATTATGCGCTTTGCGGTGACTACACGGATGCCCGTCATAATCGTGGCGTACATCTAGTGGGAAGGTTTTGGTTGGAACCTCCATAACGGCCGGTTCGTTCATATCGTTCCAAACGCCGTGTACTCCGGTTTCTCCAATGAGTTCGTGGTACAAGTCAGCCCACCATTCGCGTACTTTTGGATTGGTGAAGTCTGGGAAATTACACTCTCCAGGCCATACCTTTCCCTTCATCAAAGGGCCGTCTGCACGTTTGCAGAAATAATCCTTTTCTAGGGCTTCTTTATAGATATCATAGTCTTTGTCGATCTTGATCCCTGGATCAATGATAGCGACTGTCTTAAAGCCGTCTTCTTCCAGTTCGTCGATCATTTTCTTCGGATCTGGGAAGTAGTTGTTATTCCAAGTAAAACAGCGAAATCCGTCCATATAATCAATGTCCAAATAAATGGCGTCACAAGGAATTCTAAGTTCTCTAAACTTGCTGGCCACCTCGCGGACATTGTTTTCTGGATAATAACTCCACTTACTTTGGTGGAATCCAAGCGCCCAAAGTGGCGGCATCTCTGGCTTTCCAGTAAGATCGGTATAGCTGCTTACCACACGATCAATTCCAGGTCCGTAAATGAAATAATAGTTCATTTCCCCGCCTTGTGCCCAAAAACTCGTGGTGTCACGACGCTCCTGACAGAAGTCAAAGAAGGTTCTAAAGGTATTGTCAAAGAAGATGCCATAAGCCTTGTCAGAGTGCAATCCGACGTAAAAAGGAATGGCCTTGTACAAAGGATCTTGATCTTTTCCAAAAGCATATTGATCGGTCACCCAATTCTCTACGCGCTTGCCTTTGAGGTTGAAGTGCATCGGCTTATCACCCAAACCGTAATAACTCTCCATTTTTTGAGCGTGTTTGCTCATTTTGACAATATCAGAGCCGTGCTCGTAGCTAAACTCCCAGTGGAAGCCGGCTTCATCTTCATTGATCAAGGTTCCGTCGATATCGTAAATGCGCTTTTTAAGCGATATACGATCGATGTGTAGAACCAACTTAGCAGTTTTGATGATATAAGTGTCTGGAGTTTCTTGGTACTCCAGATGATTGTATCCGTGTGTAGCATTCTTGTCTAGGGCGTAGCTAAAATCAGGAGGGAAATTACCCTCTGTAGCATAACGGAATCTAAACATACTGTCGCGAATGACTGTGATTTGCAGCAGTACACCGTTGTTAGAAGCTATATTGAATGTATCTGCCTTTTGGCTAAAGGTGGTTATCGGTCCTGGAAATTGATTCCCTTTCCGTTCGAGTTCTGTATTTGTAATCATTTATTAATGAGTTCTTTGGTGGGGTTAAGATTTGCTTTGAACACGTTTGAGCACTTTGATACCGAGTGGAGGCAAAGTAAAGGTCATGGAATAATCTCGGTTATGCCATGGAATTTCTTCAGCCTTTGGACGTTGACTACTGATCACGCCACTACCTCCAAACTTAGGATCATCAGAGTTGAATATTTCTCTGTAGGCCCCTTCTTGAGGTAGACCGATGCGATAATCTTCACGAACCACAGGAGTCATATTGCAAATAATAATCAAATCATCCTTAGGGTCATTTCCTTTACGGATGTAGGCTATCACTGAGTTTTCACTATCGGTATAGTCAATCCACTCGTAGCCGTCGGCACTAAATTGCTTTTCGTGTAAAGCTTTTTCTTTTCTGTAGAGTCCGTTTAGGGCTGCTACGTAATTCTGCATGTTTTTATGCTCGGCATGCTCAGTAAGATGCCAGTCCAAGCTGCTGCTAAAGTCCCATTCTGCCCATTGGCCAAATTCACCACCCATAAAGAGTAATTTGGAGCCCGGGTGGGTAAACATGCAACCGTAAAGCAAACGCAGGTTTGCAAAGCGCTGCCACGTATCTCCGGGCATACGATCCAAGATGGACTTCTTGCCGTAAACCACTTCATCATGGCTCAGCGGTAACATAAAGTTCTCCGTAAAGGCGTAAGTAAGACTAAAAGTGATGTCGTTTTGGTGGTGTTTGCGATAAATCGGTTCTTTTTTGAAGTATTCCAAGGTATCGTGCATCCAACCCATCATCCACTTCATTCCAAAACCAAGTCCGCCTAAAAAAGTCGGCTTAGAGACCATCGGGAAGCTTGTAGATTCTTCCGCTATGGTTTGTACTCCTGGAAATTCACCGTAAACGGCTTCATTGAGTTCTTTAAAGAAGGAAATCGCGTCTAAATTCTCACGCCCACCAAATTGGTTGGGTTCCCATTCACCATCTTCACGGGAATAATCTAAATAAAGCATAGAAGCTACTGCGTCTACGCGCAAGCCGTCTGCATGGTACTGATCCAGCCAAAACAAGGCGTTACTGATCAAAAAGGCGCGAACCTCATTACGTCCGTAGTTAAAGATCAAACTCTTCCAATCCGGGTGGTATCCCTTTTTACGGTCCGGATGCTCATAAACGTGCGTTCCGTCAAAGAGTCCTAAACCGTGCGCATCTTCTGGAAAGTGAGAAGGCACCCAGTCCAAGATCACACCAATGCCTGCTGCGTGTAGGGCATCGATCAAATATTTTAAGTCTTCCGGTTTTCCAAAACGCGAAGTAGGTGAGAAGTAGCCGGTTAATTGATACCCCCAAGAAGGGTCATAAGGATATTCCATGATCGGCATAAACTCCACATGGGTAAACTGCATTTTCTTCACATAGGCAACCAGTTCTGTAGCCAGTTCAATATAGGTTAGCGGTCGGTCTTCAGCAGTATTGCGCATCCAAGAACCCAAATGCACTTCATAAACAGAAAAAGGTTTATCCAAGGCATTGTGCTTAGGTCTTTCTTTGAGCCAAGAGCTGTCCTTCCATTTGTAGGGAGCGTCCCAAACAATAGAAGCTGTTTTGGGTGGATGTTCTGTTCTAAAGGCAAATGGATCTGCCTTTTCGGTCTTAATGTCGTTGTGATTGCTGTGGATCTTATACTTGTATTTGGCTCCTTTTTGAACTCCAGGAATAAAACCTTCCCAGATTCCAGAGGAATCCCAACGGATATTCAGCGGATGCTCGCCTTCCAACCAATAGTTAAAATCTCCAATCACAGAGACCGCCTTAGCGGCAGGCGCCCAAACGGCAAAATACACGCCTTGAACACCATCGACCTCAGTGATATGGGCACCAAACTTTTCATATAGCTTGAAGTGCTTTCCACCTTTGAAGAGGTCAATATCAAAATCACTAAAAAAACTGTGAGCAATTACCTTATTAGACATGGTCTTGATTTAGTTTTCATTCATAATTGATGCGATTCCTTCTAGCGGGATCACAGCCCAACGCGGACGCGCGTTCATTTCATAGCCGAGCTCATAAACGGCCTTTTCTAACATGGCGTACTTGAGCATAAATACGCGTTCTTGGTTGTAACCGATGTTGATATTCGCATTGCGGATCACATCCGTATAAGTATTTAAAAATACCCCGATCATATAGCGATACAGCAATTCCCCAGCAGCGAAAAGCTCTTTTTGTTCATAAGGGAAGTGTTCCCCTTCATTGAAGATGGTCGCGTAGATCGCGTAGTGAAAAGATCGGAACAAACCTGCAACATCCTTAAGAGGTGGTTGCTTGACCTTTCTATCTCGAATAGTGCTTTCTGGTTCTCCTTCAAAATCTAGAATGAAGAAGTCTCCGTTTTGCACCAATACCTGACCCAAGTGATAATCGCCGTGCACACGCAGGCGTTCTCCTTTAAGTTTAGTCCAGTTGAAGGTTAAAAAGCGCTTTCTGATCTCATTTTTATTATCCAGGAATCCTTGAGCCAACTCTAGGGCCAAGCCATCCAACTTATGCAAATTGTTCTCTAAGGTGTTCAATCGATTTTGAAACTGATAGAGCAAGCGGTTTTTAAGCCAAACCTCATAATCGCCATTAAAGCGTTCTGGAGCAAAGGCAGTTTCCTCAAATTCAGAGCCCAAGGCAATATGCATTTCTGCAGTTCTTCTGGCCAATTGTTGCAATTCCAAGAAAATGCTCAAACCTGCCCAGTCAATGATCTGCGGAGGCACATCAGCAATGGTGAGGCGCTCAAACATCTCGGTATGCGGAAGCGCATTGATCTTTATGCTTTTGTGTGCCAAGTTTTCAAAGACGCCTTTGAGTTTGCCCAGCATATATTCCCAAGCATCTCCTTGATTGGGCACCAATCCTTGCATTAAGGCAATGGTGATGATCAAATTATCGGAATCAATGATATTGATACTTCCTTGATAACTCGGCGTATTTTTAAATCCTTTTTTGTCTGATAGGAATCGGGACATTTCATAATCCGGATTCTTGTTAGCATAGATGCGTCTGAAGAACTTGATCACCAAACGCTCGTTGATGATAATGGAGGTGTTGGATTGCTCCATCCCCATAAATCGAGATGATTCATAGGCCGTTTCTACAAAGGATTCACCACGGTGATATTTGACGCGCTCTTCCTCGCCAGCTTTTGCATGCAGGATGCGTTCAAAGACCAACTTTCTAAAGGCCTCCAAATTAACAGCATCAATGAGGAATCCTTCATTCCCTTGAATGCTTAGGTTCATGATCCGATCCTCCTTAGCAAAGTTCTCGTCGGTCACAAAGGCAATCGGCAAAAAGTAGTGCTGATAGAAGGCTTCTTCAAAATTGATCTCCAGGATTAACCCATAATAGACCTCTCCGTGTTGTTCAATCCTGAAATACTCTTGCAGGTCTATATATTTCAATCGGCTGGATTTACCGCCGTACCAACGCTGCTGAACAATATAACGTTCCAATACTTCTGAAAGGAACATTTTCACAAAACCTGGGTCGTCCATGAGGGCTTCCCAAGCAACATTGAAGTTGGTTGTACTCTTCACTGTTGATTTGCCCTTAGCCATTACTTTTTGATTTTAAATAAGTGAAAGGGTAGTGCCGGGTGCAGCTCGACAAAATTCCAGCGTTTGTCCCAGATATAGCTGCTCTCCGTAATAAGATCGTGTACTGTAACGGCCTGTCCTTCTTGGATGCCCATAGCCTCTAAAGGCAATTCCACCCAACCGCTTTGGGGATAGTAAGGATCTAGATTAACCACCATTAAAGTTTGATTGTCTCCGTCCACATCACTTTTGAAATACGCCAAAAGCTGCTCGTTCTCTACACCCAAGAACTGAATGTTGTTGGTTTGTTGTAAAGATGCGTTTTGATGTCTGATGTGATTGATCTTGCTGATCAGCGTAGTGAGTTTGTTTTCAGCATCCCAGTTCCAGTGACGCAATTGGTATTTTTCTGAATCCCAATATTCTTCTTTTCCAGGAACTGCATCGCTCACCATATACTCATAAACAGGGCCGTAAAGTCCAGTATTGGAGCTCAAGGTAGCTGCTAAGAAATAGCGGCTCAAATGAATGGCCTCGTTTCCTCCTTGTAGTGCCCAAGGATTAATGTCTGGCGTATTGGGCCAGAAGTTGGG
Organism: Gilvibacter sp.; assembly: GCF_013214815.1. Lineage (GTDB taxonomy): Bacteria > Bacteroidota > Bacteroidia > Flavobacteriales > Flavobacteriaceae > Gilvibacter. The sequence continues at coordinate 5,595 of NZ_JABSPU010000016.1, read as the reverse complement.
TCTAAAGAAGTATTTCTGATCGGTCTTAGTGAGTTCCTCTACGTATTCGATCAATTCTTGTTTACTATTTCTCCAAGTAAAATAAGTATACGATTGACTAAACCCTTGTTTGGCCAATTGATGCATGACCGCTGGACGCGTAAAGGCCTCAGAGAGGAACAATACGTCTGGATGTTTCTTTTTAACCTCTGCCATCAGCCAGCCCCAGAAATAAAAAGGTTTGGTATGTGGGTTATCTACTCTAAAGATGCGAATGCCGAATTCCTCCACCCAATACAAGGCGCAGTTCAACATTTCTTGCCAAAGGTTCTTCCAATCCGTGCTCTCAAAATAGATCGGGAGGATGTCTTGATATTTTTTAGGCGGATTCTCCGCGTACTGCACCGTTCCGTCAGGACGCCATTTAAACCATTCTGGGTTAGACTTTACCCAAGGATGATCTGGGGCTGCTTGAAGCGCAAAGTCCATCGCTACTTCAATACCCAATTCTTTTGCTTTGTCTACCAATGACTTAAAGTCTGCCTCATTACCCAGATCAGGATGCAGGCTTTTGTGTCCGCCTTCTTCAGCTCCGATACCCCAAGGAGAACCTACATCGCCGTCTAAGGCTTCTGTACTGTTGTTCTTCCCCTTGCGGTTTACGCGCCCAATAGGATGAACAGGAGGGAAGTATAAAACATCAAAGCCCATTTTTGCCACTCTTGGCAATAGGGCTTCACAATCTTTAAAGGTTCCGTGTTGGCCTTCCTCACGAGCCGCAGAACGCGGGAAGAACTCATACCACGTACTAAAGCGTGCTTTCTCACGATCTGCATAAGCTTCCGATGCCGCAGATTCATTGACTACACTTTTGATTGGGTATTTGATGAAGATCTGATGCAATTCTTCAGATCGAGATGCTGCTTCTGCTTTTTCGTACTGATTGGGATCTTTAAAGGCTTCAATAAGCTCTTCCAAATACTTTTTCTCAGTTGCATTCGCAGCTTTGTGTATTTCTTCTAAATACTCAGCACCTTCTAACAATTCTGAATTGACGTGCTGATTGTCATCAATTTTACGTTCAATCCCGTGCTGCCAATTCAAGGCGTGATCTACCCAAGCTTGGATTTTATATTGATAGCCTCCCTGCTTTGCGGTATGGAAGCCAGCTGCCCAGCCGTCATTTCCTGTGGGTTGCATGCGGACTTCGCTCCACTTGCGTTCCGATTGGTGCTTGTATAAAAGGGAACAGGCAATGACATCATGTCCATCGCCAACTACCGTTGCTGTAACGGGGAGGTATTCACCCACTATGCTTTTGATGGCGTAAGTTCCGCCTTCTAATTGTGGGTATATGTTTTCAATAATTACACGACTTTGGTTCATCAGAAGTGATTTACTGGTTTGGTTGGCTGTAAAGATAAACATAAGACACCTGAAATGGTATCCCTAAAGGCCTAATTACCAGTAAAAATTACCGAAAACGTTTGCGCGAATTTGCGCAAATTTGAGACTATTCTTTGATGCGCTCAAAGACTTCTGTGCGACCAAAAAGAGAGATGCCAATATAACCGCGAGCTTTGAGGTCACCGTCTGGTTCTAACCACATTTTACAGGAGTAGATGTTTCCGTTTTGTGGGTCGTATATTTTCCCGTCGACATATTTTCCATCGTCGTATGAGAAATCAGTCAAGAAAACCAAGCCTAAAAGCGATTGATTGCGTTTTTTTGGATCGGGATTTAAAGTATCTCGACCGGCTCTTTCTGTCCAAACTGTCTTGCCGTAGTATTGACTCCCTTCTCTGTAGATCTCTATTTTTGCGTTCTTAGTTGGAGTCCAATAGCGACCTAAAACGGCGTCAGGACCTTTACCGCTATTCTGCGCCAGAGCAAACATGGGTAAAAACAAAAAGAAGGAAATACTTAACAGATATTTTTTCATAGCGTTTGGAATCTCTGTGTATTGGGTCGTGAACTCCGTATGAACATTACTGCTGAGGGTCCAGCTTTTCAAAGGTTCGCGTCTCTATGGCCTTGACCACACCTTCTGAGATCACTGCTCTGGAGGTCCATCGGCCTTGATCATCTCGTGTACGAACCTCATAACTACTTGGAAAGCGATTTCCGTTGGGATCGATAAAAACATAAGCCGTTTCTTCCCCGCGCTCATCAAACTGATACTCATAGTTCCATTGTACAACGGCATTAGGCCCTGGAGCGGTACCGTCAATACGTGTTTTCCCATCATTCTCATATTTGGAAAACCCGCGATACATCTCAACACCGGTTGTGGCATCATGCGCTCTAAAGCCTACACGCCGGCCTTGATCGTCCAGATCGTATTTGTAGGTGATCTTGAGTTCACCTTTCTCAAAATAACGAGAGCCTGATTTTTGTCCTTCGCCATTGTAAGTGAATTGATCTTCCCAAGCAATGCTACCATCTCTGTTGTAGAAGAGATTGGCCAACTCATTGCCCTGATCTCCATAGATCATGGTTTGCAAGGCTTGTAAAGCGCCTTTAACCTTAACTCCAGACGAATCCTTAACACTAAAGCCTCTAATAATGGCGCGTTCTGCAGGCACCTCTTCAATTTTAGCAGTAGCAGCAGGCGTTTCAGTTTGCTCTTTACAGCTCGCTAAAACAATTAATAAAACTGATATTAAGGTCCAATAGCTCTTGTTCATAGTGCCAAATTTAAGGCTTCATATTGAAATGGTTCTGTAATTTCTGGAACATTTCCAGGATAGCTTTTTCCGCGGAGTTTTGCCACAGGATGTGCATTTAGTTCACCTTCTTCCCATGGTCTTATCAATCCATCTAAGGCTTCTTTTTGCTCTGGATTTCGGGGGTCTGCGTGCAACCAAAGCTCGGCCTGCTGTTCATTGAGCAGTACCGGCATCCGCGCTTCTTTGGCTTTGGGGTTGTTGTGGATCTTGGTCATCATCTCGTTGGCCTTAGTGGTTACCAAACTAAAACTGGTCCAAACCTCTCCGCTTTGACGGTCCGTCCATTCGCTCCAAAGACCGGCCATACATATGGGAGATTGGTCTTGGTTGTAGATAAAGAAGGGAAAGGCCTCACCATCTTGGTGGTGATGTTCAAAGAACCCATCCACATAAACCAAACAGCGTTTACTTTTAAAAGCATCCCTAAACGAAGGTTTTTCCGCTATAGTCTCGCCACGCGCATTGATGGTGGAGTTCCAAAGTTTGTTCTTTAGCACGCTATCCTTGACCCAATGTGGGATCAAACCCCAATGCGCAATAATTGGTTTAAAAGGGTCCTGAGCCGTATAGATGAGTAATTTAGGATGTGCAAAACCGCTTTTATGATGTGCCGGTAAGTCTGTATAAGGCGCCAACTTTTGCTCAATTTCCAAGATCGCAGCCACGTCATTGTTTCGTTTGGCGCGTTTTAGTTGAGATTCAAGACTGGCTTTAATATCGTAACACATCAGAGGGTGAAATCTTTTGCTCTTAAGGCTTGTGCAGCCCGTTGATTGAGTTGAAAGTCTAGCGAATTTACAAAAGATTCTATTTTGTGATTTGCAAAATAGCTGCGGATGCTATCATTGTATGCCACTAAGACTTTGTAATGATCCAATAGCTCGGTTTTGGTGGGCTCATAACCCATTTCATTACACCATTGCAGGTAATCATCAGAATCATCCACAACTTCCAAATGATCCAAACAACAGGCTATATGCAGTAGGGGATTACCTATTTGAAGATCCCCGTATTCATCATCCAAATACAGGCTAATGCTTTTATCTGCCATAGTAAAGGACACGGCGATGTGGTCTGGTATGAATGCGTCGGCTTCTAAGAGTAAACGCACTTGAATACGGTGCTTTGCAACAAAAGACTTGAGTGCAAAAAGTTCGGGATAGTTGGGATACTCAGCTGGCGACACGCTAACTAAACTTTATGAAATCAACCTCAATACGATAGATTCCAGCGCGTTTTTCATCAGAAATAAGTCCCAGACGGATGATTTTTTCTAGCACAGGTGAGCTTATTGCATTTCCAGTGGCTTTACCCACGCGGTACTCCATAAAATCATTTAGATCCAAAGTGATGGTTTTCCATTTTCCATCGGTCTCTGGTAGGGAAGTTTTGTAATTGGGACGATACCACAATCGGCTGTTATTTAGCGTTAGGGCAAAGTCCATTCCCGTAGAGCGGTATTTTATGATCACCGTGCTAAAACCAGAGAGGTCCATGGCTTCAAAAGGACCTCTTGCTGAGGCGAATCCTCCATTGTTCTCCAAAGACACCTGTCCTTCAAATACAAAACTAGTTGGCGTGTAGTTTAATCTTCCGCTGGACATACCACCCATGACCCCATCGTTGAGAGCAAACCATTCTTGGTTGTTGCCCTGGGTTCCAAAGTCGATCAATAAGGGTTGAGTTGCCCACATAATGAAAACGCCTAACAGAAGTACGATCTTCATGGCTATTTTTACTCAAATTTACGGCTTTATTTGCCAAATTCCGAGTGGGTGAAAAAGAAATAACCTTTATCTAACTAAGGAGAAATATCCTCTAAAAAACTGATTGTCAAAAGTTTCAGCACGATACCAATAACCCGATGATGGCAAAGGGTTGCCGCGGTAAATTCCGTCCCAGCCGCGGCCGTTAGGGTTGATGCGGGCCAAGAGCTTGCCGTAGCGATCGTAAATGTAAATATCTCTTAATGGCAATGGATCAACTCGCGGAGCAATATAATTCCACAGATCATTCACTCCGTCTCCATTTGGGGAGAAATAGGGTGGAAATCCAGTAGGAGGGAACAACAATCTAAAAGGGCGCTCTACAATACCACAGCCGTTTTTATCACGAATGTACAAAGTGTAATTGCCCTCTGTAAGCCCATTGAATTCTGGGGAATCCTGATAGGGCCCATCAATGTCCAAGGCAAACTCGTATTCACCGATACCAGACACTACGGTCTCCACATTGAAGAAATCCCCAAACTGACGGATAAAGAACTCATCGATCTGTGCTTCTTGAGAAGCCACTACAGTAAATTCAGAAGAACTCGCACATTCCAAAAGGGAGCCTTGGCCGCCATCTGTAGTCACATAAGCCTCATAGATATAATTACCCGTTTCTTCAAGTTCCAGAGTTTCTGTTTCTGAGATCAGTAGTAGATCTCCGGATTCGGTGACGCGATACCAGCGGTATCCATCTGCAGGATCCGTAGCAGCAACTACTCGAGGGATATCACCCAGACAGATTCCAATACTGTCTGGAAAGCTAATCTCCGGATTTAACACAACGAGCTCTCCGGTTTCCTCATCAAAGAAAGGTCCACAACCCAAAATGGTTGAAAACGACTCTTGCACGCAGTCTATTGCTTGGCCTGCGTCATTAAACGGAACAATACGGACGAAGTAGGTGTTATTAGGTTCAAAATTGAACACAAAAGTAGAGGTAGTGGTAAAGATGGCTCCATCCACCACATCATTCTCAAAGGGGGATCTGCCTATGTAGAGCAAATAGCCTGTTGCTCCAGGCACAGGTTCCCATTCCAATAGGGGTGAGAGCGCTACATTGAATTGTCCGTCAACGGGATTGATCAGCATGGTACATCCGGGAGGTTCACCTAAAG
>NZ_JABSPU010000015.1 GCF_013214815.1 Gilvibacter sp. | reverse complement strand
AGCCAGAATTACTGTATAAATACTCTTCTCCCGGCTCGAAATTAAGACTGGTCTGCCTTACGAGCCAACTCATGATATCAGCATCTTTGTAATGGGTGTCATCATCGTAGCCTTTTAAGTAGGCCAACTGCAAATAATCTCTAATTCCGCTGGTGTGATTGAGCAGATGACGCACCGTGATCTTTTTGGCATATTCAGGAAATTCCGGATAGAACTTAGAAAGCGGGTCGTCAAAGCTGAGTTTGCCTTCACTTTCTAAAAGCACAATGCAGGCCGCCGTAAACTGTTTAGAAGTGGATCCGATTCGAAATACTGAATTGGCATCGTTGGGAATGTTATACTCCAAATTGGCCATTCCGTAACCTTTGCTGTAAAGGATCTCTCCGTCTTTGAATATTCCCAAAGAGGCTCCGGGAACTTCTCTATTCCCCCAGGCTTTAAAGACCGCATCGATTTGATCGGCTTCTGGAATTTGGGCAAAAGCTATACTTGTCATTATAAAGGACAAGGCTAAACACAGTTTCTTCATGGTAGTTCTTAAAATTAGCTGCAAATACTAAAGTGTCTTTAAAGGTAATTGAGTTCTGCCAATTGTCCTAGCAATGCGGATTATTGATGTTGCATGAAATGACAAAATCTATGTTAATGTTTTTACAAAATTATTTATTTTGTTTAATGTTTACTTATTTTCGTTAAACGATTAGGGACCAACTTTAACCAATAAAACCATGAAGACACTAAAATTTGCTGTAGTTACGCTTGTCTTTGCAGTGCTTGTATCCTTTAAACCTGCCACAGATGATTTCCAAGGACAGGCTTTCTATTTCTCAAAATCCACAATGGAATTAGGAAACTGGGGAGCTCGCTTGAGTGAGGCCGAGAAAAAACAAGTTTACGCACGCCTAAAGAATCGTTTAGAAAAAACCTATATCCTCGATTTCAACAAAGAAGAATCAGTTTTCAACGAAGAAGATCAAATTGACGCCATGTCTGGTGCCACAGACACTTGGGGAAGCAACTTTACTCGCGGAGAGCAATACAAGAATGTTAAACAAAACATGCTCATCCAAGCTCAAGAATTCTACGGGAAAAAGTTCTTGGTAAAGGATAAACTGGCAGACATTGAGTGGAATATGGCTGGGGATTCTAAGATGATCGGACAATATATGTGTTTCAAAGCTACTGCAACTGTTCCTACCAAAGAACTCACCTGGTATAACTTTGAGTGGAGTGATCTACGCGCCGAGCAAGAAAAAGATGCCGACGGCAACCCGATTGTTCCAACAACTGAGATTGAAGCTTGGTATACCTTGCAAATTCCTGTAAGCCATGGACCGGCAGAATATTGGGGACTTCCGGGGCTTATTCTAGAGGTAAGTGCAGGAAATACCACCATGCTTTGTTCTAAAGTAGTATTGAATCCTGACGAGACCGTTGCTATCAAAGCTCCGGACAAAGGAAAAGAGATCAACAAAGCCGATTACGCCATGACCATCCGCAAAAAGATGATGGAAATGCGTGATAACCGAGGCAGAAGAAGAAACTAAATCTCGAGCCTGCTTTAAGGTCCGCATTACGATGAAAAAATTACTCCTTTTTGCTCTGCTGCTAGCCAGCATAGGCACAACGCATGCCCAAATTCAAATGCAGGGTGTGGTCAAAGACAGTCTTGACATTCCTTTAGAATTGGCCAATGTTGTCGCTATTAATGACTCCACCAACGCTTTGGAATCTTATGGAATTACCAATGAAGCTGGTAAATACAAACTCGAATTGGAAGCCAATACCAGTTATAAACTTCAAGTGAGCTATATCGGGTTTAAAACTTATGAAGAGCAACTCCAAACGGGCGAGGCTGATCTGAACAGAGACTTTAAACTAGCACCAGACAACGCATTAGATGCGGTTGAGTTGGTCTATGAAATGCCCGTTACGGTAAAAGGAGATACGCTGGTGTACAATGCAGACTCCTTCAATACGGGAACAGAACGAAAATTGGGCGATGTTTTGGAAAACCTACCAGGCGTGGAGATCAATGAAGACGGGCAGATCGAGGTGGAAGGAAAAGTGGTCAACAAACTCATGGTAAACGGGAAGGACTTCTTTGACGGTGACACCAAGCTGGCTACAGAGAACATCCCATCGAACGCTGTTTCAAAGGTTCAGGTACTAAGAAACTACTCAGAAGTAGGACAATTGAGCGGAGTCAGAAACAACCAAGACAATGTGGCCATTAACATCAAACTCAAAGAAGGGAAAGAGAACTTCTGGTTTGGAAGTGTGACTGCCGGAGGAGGATCCTCACCAGAGGACGAACTGTATTTGTTACAACCAAAACTCTTCTACTACAGTCCAAAATACAGCTTGAACTTTATCGGTGACCTTAACAACACTGGAGAAGTCGCGTTGACGCGAAGAGATATCCGCGGTTTTGGCGGAGGATTTCAAGCGCCGAGTCGCAGCAGCGGTACCGACATTAATTTGGGAGACAACAGTTTGAATTTCCTAACCAGTCAAGGAAACGCTCTTGAGATTGAGAGTCAGTTAGGTTCTATGAACTTTAGTTATTCCCCTAAGACCACTTTGGATTTTAGTGGCTTTGCGATTTTTAATTCGAGTAGAATTCTTTCGAGAGAATCGAGTTTTGTGCAGTATACAGATCCCGAACTGGGTATTCCTGATGAAGCCACAGAGCAGCGCAGCCGCGAACGCTCTGATCAAGGCTTGGTGAAATTCAGTGTGAAATATCAGCCTAACCTCAACAATCAAATGGATTATGATGTTTTGGGAAGAATTTCAAGAGATACACAAGACCAAAATCAGTTCTCCTCGGTGATTGGAAACACCGATCAATTTGACGAGGTAACTCCGTATAGCATCAATCAGAATCTAAACTACTATTACACCCTAAACGAGCGCAACATCTTTGCCTTTGAGGCCACCCACCTCTTGCGCAATGAAGATCCTTTTTACAATGCAGTTCTAGTCAACGACCCTGACGGTCCTGACGCTTTTGACAATACTGCTGAGGCCCTTGGCCTGAATACCAGTTTAGATTTTTACAATATTGGGCAAGACCGCAGAATCAAGTCCAATCAATTAGACGCCAAGTTGGATCACTATTTTGTGATCAATCAGCGCAGTAATTTGAACTTTACGTTGGGAACTATTTTGAGCAATCAACAGTTCAACTCCAACATCTTTCAATTTTTAGAAGATGGAAGCCGATTTGACCCAACTCCAACGATCAATGATGGGTTGGATACAAACGATACCGAATACAACTTCAGCGATATTTATCTGGGTGTTCACTACCGCGCTAAATGGGGGAAATTCACGGTGACTCCAGGTTTCTCGCTGCACGCTTATGGGAATCGTAATACTCAATCCGGAGAAGAGTTTAAAGACAACTTCTTTAGACTGCTACCCGACTTTGAGACGCGCATTCAATTCAAGAAGAGTGAGCAGTTGACCTTCCGCTATGAAATGCGCAACCAGTTTACAGACGTGACGCGTTTGGCGCAAGGCTTGGTGTTCAACAGTATCAACAACATTTCTTTTGGTGAACCGGAATTGCAGAATGCTTTGGCTCATAATGTGAGTCTATTCTACAGCAGTTTTAATTTGTTCAATTACACCAACGTATTTGCCAGGGCTGCGTATACCAAGAATATTGATCAGATCAGAAGCTTGACCAACTTTGACAACGTAATTAGAACCAGCACCTTCTTCAATTCTGCTTTTGCAGATGAAACGGCGAGTCTATTCGGAAGAGTGCAACGCACCTTTGGGAAGGTCCGTGCGAGTATCAACGTAAGTTACAATTACAGCAAGATCAACCAGTTTATTCAAGGACAGCGCTCCATTAATGAAGGTTTTACGCAAACTTATACGCCAGGCCTGAGAACGAACTTTAAAGTGGCTCCGAATATCTCCTTGAGCTACCGATACAGTGTAACCAACAACAACCAGGGTGATAGAGAGACCACTTTCATTACCAATGCACCGACCTTTGAATTCGATGCTTATATCTGGAAATCGGTGACTTTTAGAACAGACTATGCCTATACAATTCAGGAGTTGGACAACGGAGAAACACAGTCCTTCCAAAACTGGAATGCGCGTTTATCGTATAGAAAAAATAGAGATTCTAAATGGGAGTATGAGATCAGAGCAACCAACATTCTAAACATAGATTCACAGGTGAGAAACAGTGCCAATAATGTGTCAGTTTTTAGTTCGGAGACGTTTATTCAGCCAAGATTTATTACCTTCCGCTTTATCTATACACTATAAATCTAACTTAATACAGCCACCACAGCATGAAGAAATTAGTTCTTTTGGCCTTTTTTATTGGGTTTGCCACCCTTACCCAAGCGCAGGATTACACCGATATTGTAAAGTTCCAATACAATCGGGCTACGCTAGGAAATATTGACAATGATAATGAAACGGAGGTTGGAAACGCGAACTTGGAAACTTATTTCGTGATCCCCGCCACGGCAAAAACCGTCTTTATTGCCGGTTTTACTTATGAAAACACACGCTTGGGCATTGCTCACGATGATGATTCTAGAACCAATTTGGTGATGACCCGTCTAAACCTTGGTGTTAAATTAGATCACGGAAACGGATGGAGCGGAACTTATGTTTTACTTCCTAAATACGCTTCAGACTTCAATGATTTGGGAGGTGACGCTTTCCAATTTGGAGGTTTAGCCCTTTTTGAAAAGAAAATCTCTGGTCGTAAAGGATGGAAATTTGGTAGTTATGTGTCTTCAGAAAACTTCGGAACCATCATTACTCCACTAGTGGGGATGTGGTATAAATCCCCTAACCGCAAGTTTTACGTAAACGCGGTATTCCCGATTCGTTCTGAAGCTAACTATGCGATCTCTGATATTTTTAGCGTAGGAGCTAACCTTTTGACCTCAGTAAAAGCTTACGATCTTTCTGGTAATGCCGATGGATTCTATGTACAAGAAGAGTCTATTCGTTTTAACCTTTATGCTGGAGTGAGTCTGTTTGACGGTACACTTTTGGCACGAGCCAAGATCGGATATGATACCACGGATTATGGTCTTTACATGCAAGGAGACAAAGTTGGTGCACAAGTCTTGACCTTCCAAGTTGGAGGTGATGACAGAAACCGCTTGAACAGTGAATTTGACGCTGCTCCTTTTATGGGTGTTGACCTTATTCTTCGCGCAGGAATTTAATCCCCAAGAGATAATCTAGTCTAAAGGCTGCTTCAGGATCTGGAGCAGCTTTTTTAGTTGCTGATCTTCTGAGTCAAAAGGATTATTGGCAATTTCAATATCTGGCAGTACACCACGTTCCGATCGATCTCCACTCACTCGGACAATCAAGCCTTTGGAAACCACCACAGGAATCCCTGTATTGGGCAAACTAAAGTTGAATACTGATGCATAAAGCGAAGGATACTCCGCCGTCTCCTCACCGACAATGGTTCCCCAGCCGTAATCTTGTATTTGCGCTGCGGTCACTGCAGCTTGAGAGTACGAATGTCTATTGATTAAAACATATATTTTCCCTTGATATCTGCGCGATACTGGTTGTGGCTGATACAGGGGAAAATCATAATCAAACACCTCGCCTTCAGCCTTGGAAAATATAGCATTTTGATAGGCAGAGGTCGTATCCCGATTTGGTGCTAAAGCCTCTTTAAGTTGCCTGCTGGATCGCAGTTTAAACTCGGAGCACCATTTAAAAGGCTTATCAGCAATATAACTGGTCAAATAATCCGCAAAGCTATCATCGCCACCGCCATTACCCCGAAGATCAATAATTAAATTAGGCAAGTTTCTTTTATTTATTTCCACAAAGGAGGAGTCTATAAACGCCTTGTAAATATTTAGGTCGTCTTTAAAACTTCCAGGGTTTAAAATGGCAGCATTAGCGGTTAATTCCAAGTTCATCTCAGCATTAACAGCATCGGTTCTGTTATACTCAAAATCATCAAGCGCTGCAACAGATGAAAGTTCCAGTTCCTGAATTTGCCCTGACAATTCTACGCTTACCTTGAAGGTGTCTTGTGGCCCATATATTTGCCAATAGAGTCGCGGAAGTGAGAAATACTCTGCTTTGGCTTGCAGATAATAAAGACGTTCTCCAGAAAGTTGACGATAGAGATTTTTAAAGATCTCCGCAATAGGCTCGCCATTGATAGCTAACAATCTTGTGCCCGGTACAATTCGACTTTCTTTTGACCAATTGGCTGTCACTTTATAATCGCCTTCATGAAGAATAACTTCTAGAGGAAAAAGGCTCCCTCCTTCAGAAGCATATGCAATATACTCTGGTATTGGAAAAGGGATGGCGGTATGTCCATTCTTTAATTGTGCGACAAAAGGTTGCAATAATTCAGTAGCTTCAAGACCGCTCAAAGAATCTTGAATGATCGTTGCGCGGGTTTTCTGATAGGCTTGTTCCAACTCTTTGGGACTCATGTAAGCAAATGCATCTATATGGGTTTGCTGAAGGGCTTCGTATAAATAATCAAGGTCTGCTAAAACAGCTTCTCGAGCGAAGTTGCTGGAATTTTGAGCTAGGCTAAAAAGTGGAACTAAAATCCAAAGAAGTAGTACGCGATGTATGATTCGTTTCATGTTTGGCTGCCTTTTTTGGCGCCTTAAAGACGAAACAACATCAGCAGTGTTTCAAAAATTATTTGGACAAGCTAATTATCGCTCAATCCGCATAATATCTCCAGCCTCATGCATTTCTAAAACCTGTTCGCGAGACACGCCATAAACGGGTTCCATATAATTTTCTTCCTTGTCTATCTTATAAATTCCAGAGTACTTGTCCACCTCATAAGAATTGTCCATGATGTACAAGCTGTCTGTATCTACACGCACCACTTTAAAGGTGGTATAACTGCTGTAACCCGCTTTGTAACGATAGATATCTCCAGATTCTGGAGCGGCCAAATATTCAAGTTCACGCTTATCCTGTACATTGCTCGCCACTACGGCTCCGATCACAAAACACACAAAGATGGCCAAGCCCGCCCATTGCCAAATCGGGCCGCGGCTTTCGCTTTTGAGTCTCAAATAGGCCTGCTTGTGAGACTCATCGAGTTTTTTGGGTTTGAACTCGGTATTGCAATTTTCGCAGTGCCCACGACCCAACTTTCCCATCGGGAAAAGTGGGATCCAAAAGATGTGTGAATGTCTTCTGTAAACGTTTAGGGTAATACTTCCTGTTGACTCACAACTCGGGAAGGTTCCAGTTTTTGGTTTACTGCTCCCTAGGTGAATGGCTTTACTTCCGTAAATGAGCATACTGTTGGTGTTAGTGATTCAAAAAGTTGATCGTGGCCTCGGCCAGTTTTTCAGGATTATTTTTCTCCAGCGGATGGACTCCATCCTGAATTATTTCACAAATCCCCTGCCCTAAATGCTTCGCAGCCCATTGCGACTCTTGAAGCGAAACCATCTGGTCTTGATCTCCGATCAATATACGAACAGGTACTTTTATATCCTGTAATTCTGGCTCAGAAAAAGCTGCGCCATCTCCCAAGGCCAACATCATCGCGGCAGTCTTGTCCAGTACTTGTTTCCAATCGTTCGGTTGATGCACCTGCTCTAAAAAAGCTGCAAAGCGCGGAACCTTTTCTAAGATCTTTTCCGGTTTGAGTTGCTTCACTTCCTTTGCAGCACTCTCCGGTGTCCAAGCGAATTTAGTTCCATAGGTCACTAGTTTTTTGATGAGCTGCGGATGCGTTTGTGCAAGAGTCAAAGCCACATAACCACCCATGCTGTATCCAAAGAAATCTGTAGAATCCAGCTGATGTTCTTTCATGAAATCAAGCACGTTTTGCGCAAAGACTTCCATGCTAAATGGGCGATCAGATCTGCGACCACCGTGACCTTCAAAATTAAAGCGATAAACCTGATGCGTAGCGCTCAGAACGACTTCCATTGAAGCCATTTGCTCATGAGAGCCCAAAGCTCCATGCAATAAAATGACAGGTGGTTTTTTCAAAATTTAGGCGGTTGCTTTTGCGCTTTTGAGTTTTTCTTTCAAATACCCGAAGCTGTCATCAATATTGCCAAAAAGGTCCTCCTCTGGCACCAAATCAGGTATGATGTCTACAGCCTTAAGCATATCACAAGGTTGCTCTTGCAAGCCCACCAGAATGACCTCAATGCCCTGTTCTCTAAGATCAAAAATAATGTCTTCCAAGGCATAGAGTCCCGATTGGTCCACATAGGGCACACGATCCATTCTAAAGATCACCGCATCAATAGCGTCTGGCAATGCTTTGATCTGATCTTTAAAATAAGAAGTAAACCCAAAGAACAATGGTCCGTAAAGGTGTTTAATGATCACGCGATCCTTGTACTTTTCATAGAATTCAACCTCATCTTGCCAAGGTTTAGCGCCGTCCAGATCTGCGATCTTTCCAACCTCCATGCCTTGTTCAGAAAGGTCTCCAGACTTTTTCATGAACAACAGACAGGCCAAGGCAACTCCAGCTCCCACAGCGTAGATCAAACTACCAAAAGTGGTTATGAGAAGCACCAAAATAAGCACCACAGCATCGGCTCGTGGTACTTTACGCAAATGCTTGAGTCCTTTGAGGTCTACAATTTTAAATCCGATAGGAATCAGCAGTCCAGCCAAAACACAAAGCGGAATGTGCGCTGCCAATTTTCCTAGGCCTAACAAGACTGCCAACAAAAACAAGCCGTGCAAGGTTCCAGACATTCTTGTCTTACCACCGGCATTGATGTTTACCACAGTTCCCTTGGTCGCTCCGGCTCCAGGAATTCCACCGATCACCGCGGCGATCATGTTCCCAATTCCCTGACCGATCAACTCCCGATTGGAATTGTGCTTGGTCTTGGTCATATTGTCGGCAATAACAGAGGTCAGGAGTGAATCTATACTTCCTAAAACCGCCAAGACCACAGCATACTCTAATACCAATCCGTAGGCAGAAGCATCTACTTCAAAAATCCCGTCGATCTTAATAGAAGGCAGTCCAGAAGGGATCTCGCCGATTACCGGGACGGCCATATCGCCAAAATAGGCAATCAAAGTGGCAACAATTAATGCCACTAGCGCGCTTGGAATTGCCTTAGTGATCTTCGGAAATAAATAGTAAACAGCAATGGTAATCCCTCCCAGCATCAGCGCTTGGAGATTTGCCTCTGAAAAGAGTCGTGGTAAATCCTGAATCACCGCTAGAGTGGATTTGGAAGAACCCAATCCGGCAAAAGGAAAGATCTGCAGAATAATGATAATGAGCCCTACGCCACTCATAAAACCTGAGACCACGGGATAGGGGAAATACTTGACATAACTGGCAATATTCAAAAACCCAAAGATGATCTGAAACAAACCTCCCAGCAAAAATGCCAGCAAAATAATGGGCATGGCAGATTCTAAACTGCCGGTAATTTGGATCGCACCAGCAACTAGAGCCGCCGAGACTACGGTCATGGGACCTGTCGGACCACTAGCTTGGGTTGCTGTACCTCCAAATAGTGCTGCAAAAATACCCACGGCAATAGCTCCGTAAAGTCCAGCCGTAGCTCCCATTCCAGATTGCACCCCAAAGGCCAATGCCAAAGGCAAGGCAACTACTCCAGCCACGAGTCCTCCCGTAAAGTCTCCCTTGAAATTTTTGAAATCGTAAAATTTAGTGCTCATATGTTTATCCCTTAGTATCGATGTTGTGAAGCTCTAAGTTACTGCTTTTACCTCCTGAATAAAAACGCGAATTTGTGAGATTTCAATGACCCATAAAAAAAGCCCCAAGTCTAAAGTTGAGGCCCTAAATACATTTGAGCAAAATGCTTAGTCAACAGGCTGCATTTCATGCAAGACAAAGGAGGCAACAGCACCTTCTGTTGCTTTTAAATACTCAGCGAGATGACTGTTGTTCATGTGATCCTGCCACAATTCTCTACTCTCCCAATTCTCATAAAAAAGAAACAAATTAGGGTCACCAATATCTTGGTGTAGATCGTAATTGATGCATCCCTGCTCTTTACGTGTGATTGGAATGAGCTTTTGTAATTCTGATTTAACAAGTTCTCGGTGTTCTGGCTTGGCAATGATTTGCGCAACTATGGTTAATTGTTTGGACATGTTTTAAAATTTTTTGCAATGGTTTTGATAACGGTTTCTGCCGCTAAGCGGGTTTTGGGTTTCTTTTCAGGCTGATTGAAATCTTCTGGATCTCTATGACCAATCGCGACTGCAACTTGAGCCGCATATTCCGTTTGACCTAGGATCTTATCGTAGTTCTCTGGCTCAATGCCTTCCATGGGCGTAGCATCAATATCCATATTGGCGCAAGCGCTTAAAAAGACACCCAATGCTAAATACAGTTGACGATCAAACCAAGCTTTTACCTGGTGCTCTGGCCATGGTTTGATAAACTCTTTATAATAATTCACCGCGCCCTCTGGCAACGATGCTTCAATTTGTTTTTCAAAACCTTCTAGCGTACTGTGTCTGCTAAAGACAACCAAGGTATCGCTGTTTTGAATGCGTTCTTTGTTGAGCCAAGAAACTTCAGAGAGCTTTGCTTTCATCTCAGGGTTTGAAACAAAGGTAAATTGCCACGGTTGGCTATTAATAGACGAGGGTGCTAAGCGCAGCACCTCCTTTAAGGCATCTATTTTATCCGTTTCAATTTTCTGGGTTGGGTCATACTTTTTTGTGGTATAACGGTTCTGCATTGCTTCTAAAAAACTCATATTTCTTTTTACTATATTTTTTATAGTTGCCAAATTAAGTATAGTATAATACTTTTGCAAGAACGGTCAAATAGGATAGTATCATGGAAACATCAGAAACACCAAAAATACACAGCTTTAACGGTCAACAATACCCTTGTTGTGCCAGCCTTACCATGGGCGTCATTGGCGGAAAGTGGAAGACGGTCATTTTATTTCATCTCATTGAGGGTCCCTTGCGCTACAACATTTTACGCAAAACTATGCCTACAGTGACTGAGCGGACTTTAAGTCTTCAGCTTAAGAAATTGGAAGAAGATGGCATTATCCAAAGAAAGGTGTATCACAAAAAACCTCCACTTAAGGTAGAATATTCCCTCACCCCTTTAGGCGAAACATTGATCCCAATCATAAAAGCCATTGCCGATTGGGGAGATCAAGTTCAAAAATCTAATTGACTTGCAGGATTGGATTTGAAGCCTGAGGATCAACAAAATTATCAGCCCTTTGAAAAATCGGCGGGATGACTTCCTCACCTTTTAAGTTGATATAGCCCAAACCATTATCTCGTTGAACTATGGCAAAGCCATTTTTAAAATCCATGGCGTTGCCGTATTTGGGTTCGACCAACCAATTGCCTTTAACATCAATGTATCCGACTTTACCATCAACCTGAACGGCCGCATAACCCTGACTAAAGTTCCTAACGGCTGAATACTGATTCGAGATCACAAATTCATTATCCTTATTGATAAAGCCCCATTGACCGTCCTTTTGCACCGCACAGAGTCCTTCTGAAAAATCGGCAACATCTTCGTAAATATTAAGGATTACGATATCTCCATTGGCATCCATAAAACCAAAAAGATCTTCTTGCATAAAGGCGGCAAGACCTTCGTGGAAATCGTAAGTAGCTTCATAAGTGGCCGGAATTACCTCCGCTCCGGTGGTGTCTAAAAAGCCGTATTTATTGTCCTTTTTAAAGAAAGCTCGGCCTTGATAAAAGTCTCCCAGGGTGTAATTCTCATCTTTTTGAATCTTCCATTCCCCTTTAGTATCCACATAGCCAATGATTCCTTGATCCAGATCCAACGCAGTAGCAAATCCTTCGCGAAAAGGCATGATCGCATTAAATCCTTGCTTAACAAGCTCTCCTTGGACATTGATGAATCCTACGCGCTCATCAGATAAGCGCACTGGTGCAAATCCTTCCAAAAATGAGGTCGGTTGCAAATAACCTTTGCCATCAAATTGAATTTCTCCTGCGGTATTGATAAAGACATATGTTCCACCAACTGCTCCTTGAAAAAGATCCGAGCGAACCCCTTCAATATTCACACAGGCCAATCCGTTAGAAAAAAGGCGAGCCATTGGGTAAAGCGGTTCTATGACGTAGTTTCCCTGAGTGTCTATATAACCGTACTTTCCATCCTTCATGACCATGGCCAGTAATTCTGGGGAATTGGTCTGCGTTGTTTCTTGAGTGGATTCCGTTTGAGTTGGCTCATTTTTACATCCCACCAACAGCAACAATGACAAGGCAATAGTGCCCAAAAAATTCCTTTTCATTATTGCTCTAGTCTATTGGTGATGTCTTCTCCAAGCTGATTGGTCCACGTGCCATTGTCATAAGTGATCACCCCGAGCTCATCATGAAAAAAACGCGTTTTTGAGGTGAACTTAATTTCTAAGCCCACCACATAATCTGGTAAACAGGCGGTAGTTCCGCCATCTTCTACTGCGGTATAGCCCTCATCACAAGGATCAGAACTGCAAGAGGCAAAAACCAAAACAGCTCCTAAGGCAATTACGTTAAAAACTTGTTTGAATTTCATAGGTTCAGTGAATTGCTGATGTATGGTAAACTTAAGGATAATCGATCTATTCTATCGATGGAGAAGTGCATTAAAGCATTTTTAAATGCTTTACAATAACTCCCAATTGCCCTAAATGATAGATGTCATGCTGGAGGATCCCATCCAACATCCATTGATAGGAATAGTTGCCCTTAAAGTCGGTATCGTAATATTCTTGTTGTAAAAAGGAATCGTCTTTGTCATTCAAGAGCGCGATCAGTTGTGCTTGACCACGATCATATCGCAGCTTAATGGCCTGCCACCCTTGAGCCTCCAAATCATTGTCAGGCAACCAGTTTTCAGGACAGGCATCGGTCTTACTCCCTGTACCTGATTGTATTTTGAGAATGGCTTCTTCCCGCCACAAGGTTAAATGTGAGATTATCGCCGCTACACTTTTTAGTTTGGCAGGACGCACAAACATTTGATCTTCACTCAGCCCGTCCAAAACTTTAGCGTAGCTATTGCCAATCCACGGTTTACCGTTTTGGATCGCCTGTAACTGAGAAATAAAATGCTGAACGAGTCTGTTGTTTTCTTGAGACAAGGTTTACTTCTTTTTAAAGACCACGATATCTTGATACTCTTTGGCATCCTGGGTTCCCTTCCAAAAGCCATCGGCAATCTGGGTGATTTGGAGACCGGCTTTGGCCATCATTTGTTCCAAAAGCGATTTATGGATAGCAATATTACCACTGGTCACTTTACTGTTCATCAATCGGAAGCCATCTCCGGCAACTGGAAATCCAAATCCTTCATCGGTAGCAATCTGAGATTCATTCTGATCATCATACAAAAAGAAGGTAGACATAGCTTGGCCTTGATCAGATAACACCCTGTTTATCTCCATTAAATAATGCTGAATCTCATCCACCATCATATGTGTAAAAACAGAAAACGAATAAACTTTGTCAAACTGAGCTCGCTCATAAGGAAACTCAAAATCGGTAGCCTTCCTTTTGGAATTGTTATAGAGATCGTTGAATAGAGGCACATAGGTAAAATTGAAGTTGGGAAAATCCCGGCCGATCTTTTTATTACACCAATCTACGCCGCTTTTCACCACATCAAAGCCTTCATAACGTGCCTCAGGAGTCAAATACTCCACCAAGGAAATAGCTGTGCGTCCAATGCCACTTCCTATATCTAACACTCGGTCTGTGGGCTGCAGGTCAACCTCAGATTTAAGTAAGTCCAATTGATGCCTGCTACTGGCTAAAAACTTCTCCGCCCCAGCGGCAGAACCTGTGTAGATAGCACCTCTAGGAGGCACATACTTATTGCGGTTTCCTTTGAGTCTATCTTTTAGATCTGCGGGTAAATAATAGAGGTATCTCACCCAAAATCGCTGCTTTGCAGATAAGGAATACCAAAGCTTGCGGAAGTTCTTTTTGTTCATTTAGAGTTGGTCACAGAATATTTGTGTAGCTAAAGATAGCAATAGTGAGTCAAACCCGAACAAGGAAAAAAAACTGGAATATCCCAGGGGGAGATGTTTTTGCAATTATCTACTAGACCTTATACTAAATAGCATAAACGTTCGAATTTCTAGGATATTCCAGACCTTTAATTAGGGTTTGTGTCACTAATACCAAAAGAGAAACCGCTGTTGGTTATACAGCGGTCCTCAATTTGACATTCGGAAATCATTTTCATTTTGCCTACAGGCTTTATATGAACGTATTTAGCATCGTGTTTCAAAGTTAACAGCCGAGCATCCAATCAGGATGGAACTTGCGCTACTCAAACCGTATTTTACTTCTTTCAAACAGATAGCCAAGTTGGTGGTTAACTAGTGATTAGTCACCAGAGGCTCCACAATCCTGTCCCAGGGAAGAAGGACAATCAAAGTGGGTAAAATGAATCTTTCCTTTTGGATTGATTATGTAATGAGTCACATTGACACAATAAATGTACAATTATTTTAATTACTTTCACAAATCTGTTTGAATAGTATGAAATTTGACTATAAAGACTTACTCGAAAACTGTATTCCAGGCCTATCTATTGATTGTGTGGTATTTGGGTATAAAGACAAGAAGCTACACGTACTTTTAGTGCGTTTTATTGACTCACACGTTTGGGCTTTACCGGGAGGATTCATCCCAAAAGATCAAGATATGGATGCTGTAGCCAATCAAGTTTTATTGCAGCGAACTGGCCTTAAAGAAGTTTTCTTACAGCAATCTCACGTATTCAGCTCTCTAAATAGGCACTTTGACATCAATCCGCGCAGCCGTCTAGTGATGGATACCATTAAGTCCACTTGGATGGAAGAGCAAAAAGAAGAATTAGAGGCTTGGTTTAGTCAACGTTTTATCTCTACCTCTTACATGGCTTTGGTTGATGCTGAGAAGGTGCATCCTCAAATCGACGTATTGAGTGATGCTTGCGATTGGATTCCCTTGGACGAGTTGCCTGAGTTAATTATAGACCATAGTGAGATGATTCACCAAGCGCATGAACAACTCCGAATGAAAATTCGCCTGCTCCCTATTGGAAAATCCTTGCTTCCGGAACGTTTTACCATGTCTGACCTTCAAAGCTTGTATGAAGCCATCCTCGATCAGAAACTAGATCGTGGAAACTTCCAGCGTAAAATGATCCGTTTAGGCTTTTTGAATCGACAAGAAAAATTAATGACCGGCGCGCAAAATAAAGCACCCTATTTATACAGTATAAATGACGAGGCCTACAATGAATTGCTCGAAAAAGGTATTGGATTTAGTTGATTATAGGTATTCCACCAACTGAATATTGTTTCCACAGGTATCGTCAAAGACCGCGATCTTCACCGTTCCCATGTCGGTTGGTGCAACGCTAAATTCCACATCCAGGCCTAATAAGCGGTCGTATTCTTCTTGAACATTCTCAACATCAAATTGTGTATAAGGAAATCCAGCTTCCTTGAGCGCATCTTGATATACGCGACTCGGTTCAAAATGCAAAGGAGCAGGCTCTAAAACCAATTGAACACCGTCTTGATCTTCTGGTGAGACCAAAGTCAACCAACGGTCCGTCTCATTTATTGGAATGTCTAGTTTTTTTATGAAGCCGAGTTTTTTGGTGTAAAAATCCAAGGCGTGCTGCTGATCTCTTACAGGAATACTGATTACGGTTACTTTCATGTTTAGTTGTGTTTGATGCCCTGCAAGTTGCCAAATCGCAACTTAGATTACTTCTTTAAAGTTGCTCTTTTTTGAAATTCTTTGGGCGAGATATTATTTCTGCGTTTGAACAAGGCGCTAAATGAACCCAAAGATTTAAAGCCTACTGCATAACAGGTCTCTGTTACTGAAGCTCCTGTCTTGAGCAATTCTTTGGCTTTCTCTAAACGCTTGCCGGTCAAATATTGACTCGGAGTTTGTCCGTGATATTTTTTGAAAAGGCGCAACATGTGAAACTTAGAGACAAATCCTTCTGTAGAAAGCACATCTAAATTCAGCTCTTCTTGAAAGTGATCATCAATATGATATTTTACTGCCATAATTGTATCCAGCTGGCCTTGGTTGGCAAATTTCTTGGCCTTGTAGTTTTCCAGATGCTGTTGATAGATGGACATAGTTACAAGTTAAAAAAATTGAGTGATCCTTTGAAGCTCAATGAATTTACCCCGTATCGGGTATGTTTTAGCTACCGTGACACCGCTAGTTTTGAGGTATTCAAAAAAAGTAAAATCATGACACTAAAACGTCTTTCCCTACTACCCCTTCTAAGTCTTTGCCTATTTCTGTACGCCTGTCCACCACCAGATGATTACGTCGAGGATGAATCCAGTACTGTCTTTAATGAAGAGTCTTTTGTTCAACTATTCACAGTCAATAGTAATAGCGTAGAGAATGTATCATTTACAGATGGAGTTAGCTCCGGCAACAATGTGGTTGACGCTTCGAGTCTTGGTTCGGCAGAACTTAAAAGCTTTGAAACTGGGATTGCCGCTCCAACGGATACCTCAGTGGATATTGAAGCAGGCCTGCAATCGGTAACCATTATCTTAGATGATGGTACAGAGATACCTCCATTCTTTGCCAGTGTCAGTTCCAATGGCACTATAGATGCCGGAGACGGAGTAATAAGAGAGGACTTCAGATATCGTTTTACCTACCCTGCTGAAGCCACTCCGATCCCAATCAATACCATAGGCAGCATGGTCTTGATCTACAGCCTTGACTACTTTTCTTTTTACGGATTATTACACAGCAAAACATTTACCCATACCATAGTGTTTAACTAATTGTGGTGAAGCCGGTGTGTTTTCTCATGAACACAACCTGCTCTTAGAGCCTCGGTCCTGCCGGGGCTTTTGGGTTTTTATCAATATCGGTTGATTTGTTTTTAGTATAAGGCGACTATACCTGTGAGAGCAACTCCGCTTTATTAACCCTAATAGCTTGGTGTATCGTATCCCAGAGTAAAATACGTTTAGTCAACGCTTCCTCGGCTACATTCAGTGCTTCTTGCCATTTTTGAGAATCAGTTCCGCAAAGATGAGAAACCATCTGCAAGGAAAGTGGTCCGTGCTCATCTCCATCTAGCTCAATATGTCGCTCTAAATAATAACGCAGCTTGGTGTATTGCTCATTTTTACTGTCAATTTCATTTAAAATACCAATAAACATCTCTGGAATCAAGTCCTCCCTGCCAAAAGTAAAGGCCGCAGCAATCTTATGCGCCTCTTGTGTTTGAATAATTTCAAATGTGTAGTTCACGAACTCCTTGATGCCCTGATCTACAGTTACAGAATCTAAAGCCACATTCACAGGTACACCATGACCTATCTTCTGCAAAAATGAGTCAATTTCTATCGTAGGAGCACCCACTTGCTGCATGGATTCCCGATACATTTCAAAATGGCTTTGAGCAATACCCAATTCATTGACATCACTTTCTTCTCCAAAAACAATTTCATTAATAAATCTTGCAAGTTCTGGATGCTTTGGCGGTGTCCAAGGGGTTTGAACATTAGTCAAATGTTGCTGCAAACTCTTCAAAAGAGACATGAAATCCCAAACCGCAAAAACATGAATACCCATGAAGATTTTTATATCTTCAAGGTCACCAAGTTCTGCATAAAGCGGATGACTTTGCAGTTTTTCGCGCAACGGTTGAATCGTCTTAAGAATATGTTCTACGTTAAACATCATACAATTTTTTGCAAAAATAAGGACGCAGCTTTTATGAAATCTGATGAAATACAATTCCTTTTAAATAGCCTTATAAGAAATTCTGATTCTGTTTAACTGTCGACCCCTGAGGTTTGAGATCATTTCTAATACATCATGAAAGAAGAAGGTTTGCTCCGCTAACTTTTCAAATGATAAATATCTGGATTGGATTTCTTTGGGCGCCCCGTGTAGCAGACTTCAGCCGCTACACGACCACGCTATCCGTTACAACTCCTCATTCGCTTTGCTTCTTGCGGGGTTTTCACTGCTATCGCTGGCGCGGGGGTCGTTCCGGTCATCGAGTGATTTAAATATTAGGATTGCTGCTTTCGCAGATGCTTCACTCAAAAGTCTACTAGACTTTTGATTTTATCATATAAAATATCGTTCAGCAGTGTATCGAGATGACGTTTTAAGGGAAAAGCCTAGTGGGATTTTGAGTTAAGTTTGAGGGGAATTTTGTAGGTTGGTCGGGAAACATGAATTGATTATTCAAATTTGAAAACTATCTTCCTTATATACATTGTTTGTTTGTCTCCAAGCTTATTTGCTCAGGATCTCAGAAAATCCTATGTTCAATCAGTACTCGAAGAAACACTTAGAAAGTCCCGCAATCCAGTCTCAAATGCAACTAATGAGTGGCGATATGACAATACTCATGATGATTACTTTACCAAAGATACTATCGTACTGAACTCCGCCAGAACATATCGTCAATCCTATTGCAAGACGATCTACTGGTCTTTTTATGAAGCCAACAAGTGCATCATTAACACTGTTCCAGAATGCACAGAACCTCCCACAGGACTTATCCCTAAAGAAGAAGATTATGTGAGTGTTCATCTAATAGAAAATGAACAAGGAACCTTCATCCATCTTATAAACACAAAAGGTATTCGTGCTCGTTTCCGAATCTTGGCTCTGAACAGAAACGAACCAATTGATAACGGCTTATCGCAATTTGATTACGATCTTGTTTTGTTGAGAATGTGAGGTAGCCGCCGAAGCGGAAGGAACAATTGTAGATAAAACTCGCTGGTGGGATTGTTTGCCGCAGGCAAACTTCCCACTGCGCTCATTTTGAAAAGCACATTGCTGACTGAAGTTTTGTACACAAAACTAGATGTCTTTTAGACATCTAAAGGAAGCACCCGCGAAGCGGAAGGCCTAAATTGAATAAAAAAAGCACCCTTTTTGTGACCGTGGGATTCTTTGGCTACGCCAAAGTTCCCTTCACGCTCCGCGTGAAAATCACAAAAAGATTCACTTCGCATTACTTCAAAAAAGAAGCGAGCTTCTTTTTTGAAGCTCGCTTGTGAATCACTTTTTTTGTGACTTATTGTACCTTGGGTGGGAATCGAACCCACACTCCCGAAAGAACTGGATTTTGAATCCAGCGCGTCTACCAATTCCGCCACCAAGGCTTATCGGGACGGCAAAAATACATAAAATGTTGAATTTTCCACCAAATATTAGAACTAAAAATATTCGGGCTGAACTTGGGATTTTTTTACCTTTGTAGCTTCCAACTAAAACACCACAAGAAAGATGCCTGGAGCCGTTCCTCAACCCAAGATATTTGCTTGTAAACAAAGCCAAGAACTTGCCGAAAACATTGCAAAACAATTCGGTGTCCCGCTGGGGAACGTAATCACCTCTACCTATTCAGACGGAGAGTTTCAACCCTCTTTTGAAGAATCAGTTCGCGGAGCCCGCGTCTTTATTATCGGTTCCACCTTTCCTCCGAGTGATCATTTGATGGAAATGCTATTGATGTGTGATGCCGCAAAACGCGCTTCTGCTAGACACATTACTGCTGTGTTGCCTTATTTTGGTTGGGCACGTCAAGATCGCAAGGACAAACCAAGAGTCCCTATTGCTGCCAAAATGGTTGCTAAGATGCTAGAGGCTGCAGGAGCCACTCGTATCATTACCATGGACCTCCACGCAGATCAGATTCAAGGATTCTTTGAAAAGCCCGTGGATCACCTTTTTGCCTCTACGATCTTCTTGCCGTATTTGAAAAAACTGAATCTCGACGAGCTTACCATCGCCTCGCCAGATATGGGAGGTTCTAAAAGAGCCTACGCCTACTCCAAGGCTTTAGAAAGCGACGTGGTGATCTGTTATAAACAACGCGCCAAAGCCAATGTGATCTCTCATATGGAACTCATTGGTAATGTAGAAGGCAAGAACGTTGTTTTGGTAGATGATATGGTGGACACTGCCGGAACCCTGACCAAAGCTGCAGACCTTATGATGGAACGCGGGGCCAAAAGTGTTCGCGCGATCTGTACTCACCCTATCCTTTCTGGACAGGCCTATGAGCGTTTAGAGAACTCCCAATTGGAAGAACTTATCGTTACGGATTCCATCCCGCTGAGACAAGAATCTCCAAAATTGCGCGTACTTAGTTGTGCACCACTTTTTGCTTCTGTGATGCAAAGTGTGAACACCAACAGTTCCATCAGTTCTAAATTCTTGATGTAATCCGCAGAAAACAAGCCTTTAAGGCCTTGTAAAAAAAGTCGTATTTACTTTCAGCTACCAAATAATTTTGGGATATTTGCAGCCGTTTTCCACTTAAGGTGGTTAACATCATGCAAACAAATGCAAATGAAATGAGCGGAAATAAATTTATTTTTTCGGCTTGTCAACCAAAAAAATGAAAATTTTTTGCGCGAAAGCGAAGCGGTTGATTTACGCAGAAAATTTTTGCGAAGTTCATCTCAGGAGCACAAAATTTTTTATTAAATGAAGTCAATAACGATCAAAGGATCTCAAAGAGAAAGCGTGGGCAAGGTATCTACCAAAGCCTTACGTAATGCTGGAAAGGTTCCCTGCGTAGTATACGGAGGAGAAACACCGATTCACTTTTCAGCGCCAGAATTAGCGTTCAAGAACTTGGTGTACACTCCAGACGTACACACAGTTGTTATTGAGCTAGAAGACGGCACAAGCATCAATGCTATTTTGCAAGACATTCAGTTCCACCCGGTAACTGACCGTATCTTACACATCGACTTTTACCAAATCTTTGACGACAAGGAAATCACTATGAATATTCCTGTACGTCTAGTAGGTAACTCTCGTGGTGTACGTAACGGAGGGGTGTTGCGTTTTGTAAACCGTAAGCTACGTATCAAAGCAGTACCAGCGAACTTGCCAGATTATATCGAGGCAGACATCACTGAATTGCGTATTGGTAACAAACTTTATGTTACTACCCTTACCAACGATGCTTATACCATCATGCACCCAGACAACACTGTTGTTGTACAGGTGAGAACTTCTCGTAACGCTGTTCATGAGGCAGATGACGAAGAAGATGATGATGCAGAAGAAGGTGCAGAAGCCGAAGCTCCTGCCGAAGCTCCTGCCGAGGAATAGATCTTCTAGCATACCGAACATAGAAAAGAGTCCGCTTGGTTATCAATTTAAGCGGACTCTTTTTATTTTTACAAAAAAAAGGATGCTCGCATTTTTAAAGCGACTTTTTGGTTTAGACGCTCCTAGCGAGCCCGAGCAAGATCCCATGAAGAAATTTCTAATTGTGGGTTTGGGCAATATTGGACCCAAATACGACAACACCAGACATAATATTGGATTTGATGTGGTAAGCACCTTGGCAGAAAAGTACGAGGCCATTTTTGAATCCAAAAAACTCGGGGATATTGCCAAACTTCGGATTAAAGGCCGTCAATTGATCCTGCTCAAACCGAGCACTTTTATGAACCTCAGCGGTAAGGCCGTCAATTATTGGCTCAAACAAGAAAAAGTTCCGCTTGAGAATATGCTGGTCATCACAGATGATCTCAACTTACCCTTTGGTAGCATCCGCTTAAAGAAAAAAGGATCTGATGGAGGTCATAATGGTTTAAAAGACATTCAAGCCACGCTTAACACTACCGCTTACAATCGTTTTAGATTTGGGATCAGCGATCAGTTTGCCAAAGGCAGACAGGTAGATTATGTGTTGAGTCCTTGGACCGATGAAGAACAGACAGCCCTTAAGGAACGACTCAAAACAAGTGCTGAAGCGGTAGAATCATTTGCCTTAGCGGGCATGGACCACACCATGAACAACTTTAACGGAAAATAATATGCAGACCTACGCCTCATCGGCTCAATATAAAGGAACCCAACCCACTGTGGTAACCATTGGGACCTTTGATGGGGTGCATGCAGGTCACCGGGTTCTGTTAGGCCGCTTGACCGATGACGCTAAAGCCATGGGCTGTGAATCCGTGATCTTTACTATGTTTCCGCATCCGCGAATGGTCTTGCAGCCCGATGTAGACATTAAACTCATTCAAACCATTGATGAGCGGGAAGCAGTCTTGGATCGCGTCGGCATTGACCACTTGGTTATTGAACCCTTTACCAAAGCCTTTTCGCGTATGAGCGCAGAAGATTTTGTACAACAATTACTCGTTGAAAAACTCAACGCCAAAAAAGTGATTATAGGTTACGACCACCGCTTTGGGCGCAACCGCCGTGCCGATGTTTCGGATCTGCGTCGCTTGGGTGAGGAGTTTGGTTTTGAAGTTGAAGAGGTGGGTGCGCAAGAGGTGGATGCCATTACGGTGAGTTCCACTAAGATCAGAAAGGCCTTGACAGAAGGCGATCTTAACACAGCAAACACCTATCTAAGCGATCCATTTACGCTAACGGGAATCATTGCTAAAGGCCGCGGTATAGGCCGTCAATTGGGCTACCCAACTGCGAATTTAGAAATTGCGGAAAACTATAAACTCATTCCCAAGAACGGCGTCTATATTGTAAAAAGCCAAATAGACAAAAAACCGGTTTTTGGCGTTATGAATATTGGTAACAATCCGACTGTTGGTGGAGACAGAACCACTATTGAAACCTACTTTATGGATTTTGAGGCTGACCTTTACGGTCGCAAACTGCAGATCGAATTGCTTTCACGAATTCGTGATGAGCAGCGTTTTGGATCGACTGAAGAACTAACAGCCGCTATTGCTGAAGACCAGAAAATCGCCGAGGCCTATGTTAGATCGCATAAATAAATACCTTTTTACTCGCGTAGACAATGCCGGTTTGGTCTTGTTTCGCATTGCTTTTGGGTTTTTGCTGACCGTAGAAGCCTACGGCGCCATTGCCACAGGCTGGGTGCGGCGCACCTTTATGGATCCAGAGTTCACTTTCAATTTTATTGGATTTGACTTTTTACAGCCTTTACCAGGCAATGGAATGTATATCTACTTTGCGGTAATGGGCGTCTTCGGAATTGCGGTCATGCTCGGTTATAAATACCGTTGGAGTATGGCAGGCTACGCCTTGATGTGGATGTGTGTTTATTTAATGCAAAAGTCCTCATACAACAACCACTACTACCTCATGATGTTGCTCACTTGGATGATGGTCTTAGTGCCAGCAGCAGGACGGATGTCTTTAGATGCCAAACTCAATCCGGAGCGCAAAAGCATTTCTATGCCACGGTGGGTACAGACCTTAGTGGTAGGACAGTTATTGATCGTATTTACCTACGCGGCAATTGCCAAAATATATCCAGACTGGCTGGACGGAACCGTCACGCGCTTGTTTATGAAAAGCAAGGCTGATTATTGGCTCATCGGTGATTTCTTGCAGCTTCCTTGGGTACACTGGGGTATGGCTTATTTTGGAATCCTCTTTGACCTGTTGGTTATACCGATGTATATGTGGCGCAAAACGCGTTGGCTGGCCTTTGGCCTGTCGCTGTTCTTCCACCTGTTCAATTCCGCAGTATTCCATATTGGAATATTCCCCTATATGTCGATCGCGTTCGCCCTGTTCTTCTTCAGTAGTGAAACCTTGGTGAAACGATTTATGCCAGCAGAAGAAGTTTACCGCGGAGACGAAGTACGCATTCCTAAAACGGGTACGATCACTACCGCAATCTTGGTCGGTTATTTATTTGTACAATTTGCCCTGCCGTTAAGGCATTGGTTTATCGCAGAACCTGTTTTGTGGACAGAAGAAGGACATCGCTTGTCTTGGCGGATGATGCTTCGAACCAAATCTGGACGGGTGATCTATTATATCGTAGACAAAGCTGATCCCAACAAAAAGAAAATTGCATACAGTTATAAAGACCTGCTGAGTAAAAAACAGTATCGCTCTTTTAGAACTAAGCCTGATTTTATCTGGCAGTTAGCCCAACGCATCCATCAGATCGAAAAAGAAAAAGGCAAAGATGTTGAGGTCTATGCTACGGTGCGCGTTAAAGTCAATGCCGGTAGCTACCATTTACTGGTGGATGAATCTGTCGATCTGGCTTCAGTCTCGTGGGATCAACTTAAACACGCTTCTTGGCTGCTTCCTGCTCCGGAGAATTTCACTAAGATCGAGAAGAAAAAAGATTCAGAATCTTCTACTCAAAAATAAAGGATTATATCCCCTGTGATTAATCCTGTTTGAACTGTGATAACTAGGCGCTAATGTTTAAATTTGGGGCCTAATTCAAACGGGAACCATGTTACAGGTAAGTGAAATTCGCGACAACAAAGAACGTTTTGCTCAGGCTTTAGCCAAGCGCGGTTTAGATGCCATGCCTATTTTAGAAGAGGTTTTGCAGGCAGATGAACTCCGCAGAAAAACGCAGGCACAATTGGATGAGACTTTAGCGCAATCCAACACTTTCTCCAAAGAGATCGGGCAATTGTTCAAAAGCGGAGAGGTACAAAAAGCCAACCTGTTGAAAGAGAAAACTGCCGGACTTAAAGAGCAGTCTAAAGCCTTGCAAGAGCAGCTCAATGCTGCTGCTGATAAGCTTCAAGAATTACTCTTCACCTTACCAAACATCCCGAACGCTACTGTACCAGAAGGAAGCAGTGATGAAGACAACGTGGAAACAGAACGCCACGGAACCATTCCGACTTTGGATGAAGGCGCGCTTCCGCATTGGGAACTGGCCAAAAAATACAACCTGATTGACTTTGAGTTAGGAAACAAGGTTACCGGAGCTGGATTTCCAGTTTATATTGGCAAGGGAGCTCGTTTGCAACGCGCCTTGATCAGTTATTTCCTAGACAAGAACATCGATGCTGGCTACACAGAATATCAAGTACCACACTTGGTTAATGAAGCCTCTGGAATTGGAACCGGGAGTCTTCCTGACAAGGAAGGACAGATGTACCACGTAACTGGAGACAATCTTTATTTGATCCCAACGGCAGAAGTACCCGTAACCAACCTGTTTAGAGGAGATTTGCTCAACGCCAAAGACCTACCTATTGCTTGTACTGCCTACACGCCCTGCTTTAGACGTGAGGCCGGTTCTTATGGAGCGCACGTGCGCGGTTTGAACCGTTTGCACCAATTTGACAAAGTAGAGATTGTGCGCATTGAACACCCAGAGCGTTCTTATGAAGCTTTAGAGGAAATGTTGGCTCACGTTAAAGTGATTTTAGGTGAGTTAGGACTCCCCTATCGTGTGCTACGCCTCTGCGGAGGAGATCTGACCTTTGCCAGCGCACTCACTTATGATTTTGAAGTATTCTCAACTGCTCAAGATCGCTGGCTGGAGGTTTCTTCTGTTTCTAATTTTGAGACCTTCCAGAGCAATCGTATGAAGTTGCGTTTTAAAAATTCCGAAGGTAAGAACCAATTGGCCCATACCTTAAACGGCAGCGCCTTGGCCCTGCCGCGTATCTTGGCGGGAATTTTGGAAAACTACCAAACGCCTGAGGGCATTAAGATCCCCGAGGTCCTTGTGCCTTACTGCGGATTCGATATGATCGAATAAGGATTCTGGCTTACTTTTTGGTTGCTTAATCAAGGCTGATGGCAATAATGCCGTTACAGCCAGGTAATTTATTTGAGGTACTTAACGCAGCTTTAAGAACTCAATTGATATCTTTACACAAGTGCGTAGTCTGACCCTCATACTGCTGTTTCTTTTGCCCCTTAATTCTATAGGGCAAAGTGATGCCTTGGCCGATACTTACTTTGAAGAAGGAAAGTATGACAAAGCCCTTCGTATCTATCAATCTATTTACGACAAAAATCCGCGCAGGCTGGATATTTTCAAAGCCTTGGTGGCCACCCATCAGCAATTGGAAAACTACCAAGAAGCAGGCGTGCTGCTGGAGAATAGAGCCCAAACGGTTGGGCGCTATCCGCAGCTTTCTGTAGATATTGGTTACAACTACGAACTGCAGGATCGCACCGAGGAAGCCAAAGTATTCTATCAATTGGCCATAGATGAGTTGAATCAACAACCCAATTATGCGCGTTTCATTGGAGATACTTTTGACAGCTACGGTTTATTGGAATGGGCGGTAAAAGCCTATGAACGTGGTATGGAGCTCAATCCCAATGCCGATTTCTTTTTGCAACTCTCGCGCATTTATGGGGAACTGCAGAATTTTGAAAAGATGTTTGAGGCCTATTTAGGTCTGATGGAATCCAAGCCGGGTTACAGCTCGTACACCAAACGCAGTTTGACCCAATTCATTACGGAGGATCCCGCCAATGAGGCCAACGTGATCTTTAGAAAGACCTTGATTAAAAGAATTCAGCAGGACCCTGATCTTCTTTACAATGAACTTTTAAGCTGGTTGTATGTGCAGCAAAAGGAATTCCGCAAATCTTTCAGTCAGGAAAAGGCCATATACAAGCGCAAGGGAGAAACCTTAGAACACATTTCTCAGCTGGCCAGCATCACCGTAGAAGAAGGTGAATATGCCATTGCTCTGGAGATCTTTGAATACATCATTGCCAACAGTAGCATTCTAGAGGAGCAACTCGATGCGGAAGAAAGACGCTTGAAGGTAATTGTCAAGACCGAATTTGACCTCAAAAAAGTCGAGACAGAATTTGACCAAGTCTTTGAAAAATACGGCCTAAGCACTCGCACCTACGCCCTGCAGATCGCTTACAATGATTTCATCGCCTTTAAGAAAAAACAGCCCGACACGGCCATCTTAAACCTCAAAGTGTTGACAGATACAGATCTGAATCGTTTTGAGAAAGCTCGGGTGAAAATGAAACTCGCAGACATTTTGGTCTATACCCAAAAATTCAATCAAGCCCTGATCTATTATTCTCAGATCCAAAAGAAGGTTCAAGGAAATATCTTAGCACAAGAAGCCCGTTTTAAAGTGGCGCGCACCAGTTATTTTAAGGGCGATTTTAAATGGTCTCAAATCCAATTGGATGTATTGAAAAAATCTACCTCTCAGCTTATTGCCAATGACGCCATGGAACTCAGTTTGCTGATCAGTGATAATTCAGTGGAGGATACCACGCAAACAGCGCTGCGCAAATTTGCCAAGGCGGATCTACTCAGCCTGCAAAACAAACCCAATGAAGCCGTTTCTCTGCTCACAGAGATCTTAGAAACACACAAAGGTGAAGCCATTGAAGATGAAGCCCTTTTGCGCCGAGCCAGATTGTATACCGAGCTTGGTGTATTTGAAAAAGCTGAGGCGGATTACAAGACCATCATTGAACTGTACAAAGAAGATATTTTGGCAGATGATGCCTACTTCAATCTCGCCCAACTGTATGAAAAACAGTTGGCCCTCCCAGAACGCGCTCAGGAATTTTACGAGCAAATTGTCTTTAATTTCCCGGATAGTATTTACTTTGTAGATGCACGCAAGCGTTACCGCAGTCTTCGCGGGGACACCATCAATTAAAGTCAAATGGCAAAATCTAAAAAGATAGACTGGCTCAACCACGGTTTAGAGTTCGTGGTTGTTATTGTTGGGATTTTACTGGCTTTCCAGTTGGATTCCTGCCGTCAAGAAAAGCAAAACGATCTACTGGTAGATCAACATATGGAAAACTTGATCTCAGAATGCAGGATCAATCTGGAAATGGTTGACGCAGCTATTGTGAGAGGAGAAAATTCACAGAAAAACCTAGGTAAACTGCTCGGCTTTATCGCTATGGAAAAAGAATGGGATTCCATAAACGCTTTGAGTATGGGGCAGCTGGATTTTGTATCTGTCTATCTTAAACGCAACGCCTATGAATCATTGATTCAATCTGGCGATGTTCGTTTTATTAAGGATTTTGAACTCAAGAACGATATCATCAACCTCTATGAATATTTTCGTTGGACAGACGCCTATGAAGAGATCAATTTAGAGGTCTTTAGCAGCTATTACCTGCCTTACGTCATGAATGAATTTGACCTGTTCCAATTGAGCACTCAATCCCCTGAAACCTATAAAGATCCTCGCTTTAAAAACGCCTTGGGAACCATGAATTTCCAAAGCGCAGCGCGCATGGAAAAATACAAAGAAACTCAGGCCAAAATAAGCGCCTTCTTAGACAAATACGCCACCCCATGATCATCTATAACGTCACTATAAATATTGAAGAATCCATTCACGACACTTGGGTGGATTGGATGAAAAACGAACATATTCCAGACATGCTCGCCACTAAAAAGTTTACCAAAGCCTTAATGACACGAGTCTTGGTGGAGGAAGAAATGGGCGGCATTACTTATTCGGTACAGTACACGGCTCCGAATGCAGATACACTCAAGCGTTACTACGCAGAAGATGCTCCGAGACTAAGAGGAGAAAGCAAGCGCTTTGAAGGCAAATTTGTGGCCTTTAGAACAGAATTAGAAATTGTAAGCGAACAGTAATGGCTTCCCCGGTACGCGCCAAAAAGCATTTGGGCCAACATTTTTTGGTCGACAAGAATATTGCCAGAAAGATCCGTGAGACCCTGTCTTTTGAAGGTTATGAGCAAGTGCTTGAAATTGGCCCTGGTACGGGCGTACTCACGGAGTTTCTCATAGAAACAGGTAAACCCATTACCGCCATGGATGTCGACACCGAATCCATTGAATACCTCAATGCTACTTATCTACAATCCAATCTCACTGTTGTAGAGGCCGATTTTTTAAAGGCCGATCTGCAAGAGCGTTTTGGCGATGTCCAGTTGGGAATCATAGGGAATTTCCCCTACAACATCTCCTCTCAGATCGTTTTTAAAGCCATTGAAGCTAGAGAACAAGTATTGGAATTTGCAGGCATGTTTCAAAAGGAGGTTGCCCAACGCATTTGTCAAGGTCCGGGCAATAAGACTTACGGCATCCTTTCGGTACTTACACAAGCGTTTTTTGAAACGGAATATCTCTTTACCGTGGCTCCCGGGGTATTTAATCCACCTCCCAAAGTGGACAGTGGTGTGATGCGCATGCGTCGCAAGGAAAATTACCAACTACCCTGTGATGAGAGCCTATTCTTTAAAGTGGTCAAAACCGCCTTTAATCAAAGGCGTAATACCTTACGCAACAGCTTAAAATCCTTTGATTTGTCTGATAAGTTGAAAGAAGATGCTATCTTTGAGCTTCGTCCGGAACGCCTTTCGGTTTCCGGGTTTGTCGAACTCACTCAAAAAATAGCGCAAGATGGCCTTGCAGATCACAGGTGAGTTAATCGGCCAGGTTCAACAGCACATCGCGTCAACCGAGGACACCCAGCTCAAAGCTTTAATGGGTGACTACCACTATGCGGACATTGCTGAGATCTTGGATGAGCTCAATCTGGAAGACGCTACTTACCTGCTTCGCCTCTTAGATTCTGAAACTACTTCTGACGCCTTAATGGAGTTGGATGAAGACCTGCGTGAGGATCTTTTGGACAATCTATCTCCGAAGGAAATTGCAGGCGAGTTGGAAGAGATGGACACCGATGATGCGGCCGATGTGGTCGCGGAATTGGATGACGCCATTGTTGAAGAGGTAATCGACAAGATCAAGGATGAGAAACACGCTCAAGAAATTCGCGAGCTACTCACCTATGATGAGAACAGTGCCGGTGGACTCATGGCGAAAGAGCTCGTACGCGTTAAAGATACTTGGACGATTGCTGGCTGCGTGCGAGAAATGCGCAGACAAGCCAAAAACGTGACACGTGTGCATTCCATTTATGTGGTGGACAAAGACGAAAAACTCATTGGCCGCCTGTCCCTAAAAGATCTGCTCACTGCTCCTGAAAAGGCTAAGCTCAGCGACATTTATATTCCTCGTGTGGACTTTGTTTTTGTCGATCGCACCGGAGAAGAAGTGGCCCGAATCATGAATAAATATGACTTGGAAGCCATTCCTGTGGTGGATGAGCATCACAAACTCCTCGGCAGAATTACCATTGATGATATTATAGATTTTATCAAACTGGAAGCGGAGAAAGATTACCAATTAGCAGCAGGTATTACGCAGGAGGTGGAAGCCGATGACTCTATTTTTGAACTCACCAAAGCCCGATTGCCCTGGCTGGTATTAGGCCTTTTTGGTGGTTTAGCATCTGTTTTCATTTTAGAAGATTTTGAAGACCTGATGGCGGATCCTCAAGTCAAGGCCTTGTTTTTCTTTACCCCATTGATCGCGGCTATGGCTGGTAATGTAGGCGTACAATCTAGTGCGATCATCGTACAAGGTTTGGCCAACGATGTGGTTAAAGGAAGCTTGTGGCAGCGATTGCTAAAAGAGGTTGGATTGAGTCTGATCAACGGAATTGCCTTGGGCGGATTGGTCATGCTTTTCGGCGCTATAATGGGATACACGGTCGCCTTTAGTTTGACTATTGCTGTTTCTATGCTTTCCGTAATTATCATTGCTGCACTTATCGGGACCTTTGTTCCCATTATTTTGGACAAGCGCGGCATTGATCCGGCTATTGCAACAGGACCCTTTATCACCACCAGCAACGATATCTTTGGGATCTTTTTATTCTTCTACCTCTCTAAGCTTATACTTCAGTTTTGACCCCACAAGTCTTTACGCAAACCATAACTGTTCGCGAGGAGCATATTGATGTTCGCAACCACGTGAATAATCTGGTTTACCTGCAATGGTGTTTGGATGCTGCGGAAAAGCACTGGACACAAAACGCGACGCCTAAACAGCTTGAAGATTATGTTTGGTTCGTCTTAAAGCAGGAGATCGAATACAAGATGGAAGCCTTACTGGGAGAACAATTATTGATCAAAACATGGGTTGCTAGCAATGCTGGAGTTCGCTCTGAAAGGCGCTATGAAATTTACAATCAGCAAACAGACAAACTACTGGTAAGCGCTAAAACCCTTTGGTGTCTTTT
Organism: Gilvibacter sp.; assembly: GCF_013214815.1. Classification (GTDB taxonomy): domain Bacteria; phylum Bacteroidota; class Bacteroidia; order Flavobacteriales; family Flavobacteriaceae; genus Gilvibacter. The sequence continues at coordinate 23,436 of NZ_JABSPU010000015.1, read as the reverse complement.
AAAAGCTGACAGCAAGAAACCCACTTTAATTCCAGAGGAAATTTGTAATTTGTTTATCGATGAGTAAACCGATAAATATTCAGGAAAAATTTAGCCGATTCAGCGATCATTGGCATCCGCATCAAATTGCAACTGTAGACAATATGCAAGTGCTTTTGGCTAAGATCACCGGAGAATTCGTTTGGCACGCCCACGAGGAAGAAGACGAACTTTTCTATGTGCAGAAGGGAACGCTTTTAATGCATTTTAGAGATCGGGTAGAAACCGTCAATGAAGGCGAGATCATCGTAGTTCCGAAAGGGGTTGAACATTGCCCAAAAACCCAGGACGGTCAGGAAGTACAGCTGTTGCTATTCGAAAAACTCAGCACCAAACACACTGGAGCCGTGCAGCATGAAAAAACACGTAGCTCCTACCCAAAGATCTAAGCTTTGAAAATCCTCCATCTAGATAAGAATCATCCTTTGCTTACCCAGCAGCTCGAGGCTGCGGGCCATCAGAATACAGAAGGCTATACCCTAACTCGATCAGAAGCCTTAGATATACTTCCTGATTTTGACGGGGTCGTTTTAAGAAGTCGTATCACGGTTGATCAGGAATTCTTGGAAGCAGGTGAACGATTGAAATTCATCGCACGGGTTGGCGCAGGAATGGAAAGCATTGATGCTGCAGTTGCCCATGAAAAGGGAATTCAGCTTTTCTCAGCTCCAGAAGGCAATCGCAATGCGGTGGGTGAACATGCCTTGGGTATGCTGCTTGGGCTGCTGAACAAATTGATCCCTGCGCATCAGCAGATCAAAAAAGGACAGTGGAACCGAGAGGCCAATCGCGGCTTGGAGCTGGATTATCGCACCGTTGGCATCATTGGTTACGGCAATATGGGAAAAGCCTTTGCGCGTAAACTTCGTGGCTTTGAATGCCGTGTGCTCTGTTATGATATTCTAGCTGATGTAGGCGATGAAAATGCCCAACAAGTAGATTTTCAAACCTTGCAAAAGGAAGCTGATGTGATCAGCCTGCACACGCCTTGGACGCCCCTTACGGATAAAATGGTGAATGCAGATTTTATCGATGGTTTTAGCAAACCCTTTTTCCTAATCAATACCGCCCGAGGCAAATCTGTAGTCACTGCGGATTTAGTGAGTGCCTTAAATAGAGGTAAAGTACTCGGAGCAGGATTGGACGTGCTTGAATATGAAAAGAGCTCTTTTGAGTCTTTATTTGAAGCCGACAAGATGCCTAAAGCACTGGCAGAACTTCTGGACATGGATCAGGTGATCTTGAGCCCTCATATTGCCGGCTGGACAGTAGAGAGTTTGGAAAAGCTGGCCCAAACCATAGTAGACAAGATTACCAACGCCTTTGATAACTAAGAATTATGAAGCGAATCATTCTGGTCTTTGGCGCGATTGTGATTTTGCTCATGCTGCTTTTTGAAACCAGCAAACGCATTTGGCTGAGCAGTGATTTTCAGGCCGAATGGATCTTAGCAGTTCTCGCCTTGGTGTTTTTTGGAATAGGGATTTGGGTTTACCGATATTCTAAAGCAAAACCCAAAGAAGCTCAAACTTGGACCCAAGATTTGGTCATGATTGATACGCTCGGAATCTCCAAAAGAGAGTTAGAAGTCTTGGAAGCGCTAGCGGATGGTCTTTCCAATAAAGAGATCGGAGAGCAGTTGTTTGTTTCAGAAAGCACCGTAAAAACCCACGTCTCAAATCTTTTAGTAAAGCTAGACGCAAAACGCCGAACTGAAGCGCTCAAGCGGGCTCAGGAACTACAAATCGTACCAAAGTAGGAGTCCGAAAATTCCATAAAAATTGAATTTGGTACTTTAGTATGAGCCGTCTGCAACTGCGGCAACATACTTTTGAACTGTGCTTCTAAGTAGAGAAGTTCAAGTTCAAGTTTAAAATCAACTAACATGAAATCAACTATCATCAAGTACGGAATCAGATCTTTAATTGCAGGCCTGGTTCTCTTTGGAATTACCCTTTTACTGTCCTTGCAGTGGGAAATCGGCAACAGTGAAATTTTGGGTTATGCCGGAATCATCATTGCACTTTCTATGATCTATTTTGGAATCAAAGCCTATAGGGATCGTGTGAATGGCGGTGCAGTAAGTTTTGGAAATGCCCTTTTAGTCGGATTGGGAATAAGCGCCATGGGGTCTTTGGGAATCGCTATTGCTGATATGATCTAAACCGGGATCATTGATCCAGATTGGGCGGTAAATTACGCCGAAGAAATGAAAGCCCAAGGCGTGGAAGCAGAAGTATACAGCACACCGATGTTAGGCCTACTGATGTTCTTTATAGCCATGTTTGTAGGTATGATCATTACTTTGATCTCTGCCCTAATCCTTAAACGCAAAGCATAAGATGGAAAAACGAGTAACCGGATTGGGCGGATTCTTCTTTAAGACCAGAGATCCAAAAGCAGTTAAAGATTGGTACAAGCAGCATTTAGGTTTAAACACCGATGACTGCGGATGCACTTTTTGGTGGAAGGACGCCGAGGGAAACGATTGTAGCACGCAATGGAGTCCTTTCAAAGAAGACACTGAATACTTCAAGCCCAGCGAAAAACAATTCATGATGAATTTTCGAGTAGCCGATTTGGAAGGTTTGCTTAAGACCTTAAAAGAAGAAGGCGTCACTGTAGTTGGTGAGATGGAAACCTATGATTACGGCAAGTTTGGGTGGATCCTTGACAATGAAGGCAACAAGATTGAATTGTGGGAACCTATTGACAGTGCCTTTTTATAAAATTGCTACTTTTAGGTAAAACTTCAAGCAGCCATGAGCGAATCAGGTAAAAACAAAACAGACGATATCTTTGACGGCTTTGAGAACGCGACAGAAAAGGCGCGCGAAGCAGCCTCTAAGGCAGGTGATGCTGCAGAAGAAGCAGCCAGAAATATCAAAGAAAGTTGGAACGAACTGCGCGAATCAAAGGACAACAAGCGGGTTTTAGCTGGTGTATTAGCCATCGTCATTGGTGGATTTGGACTGCACAAATTTGTTTTGGGATACAACAAAGAGGGAATCATGCTATTAGTAGGCACCCTGATTCTGGGTGTAATTACCTTTGGTTTGTTTGCCTGGGCCATTTGGGTAGTGACCTTAGTAGAAGGGATTATTTACCTCACTAAATCAGACGCAGAGTTTTACCATACGTATCAAGAGAATAAGCGACCTTGGTTCTAAAAACATTAAAAGCCTTTTTAACGAAAGGCTTTGTTTTTATATTATATTATCGTAATATTGCAATATAACATTATGGGAGTATCTAAAAGACATATACATTCAGTAAAGGCCAATCAACTCGCAGACCTCGCAAAAGTGATCTCGCATCCTGCTCGGATTTCGATCCTCAATTATATCGGAGATTGTGAAGGCTGCCTTTGCAAAGACATTGCAGAAAAGATCAGGCTTTCTCAGCCTACCACTTCTCAGCATTTACAGGTAATTAAAAAATCTGGCTTACTCAAAAGTCGCTTTGAGGGGAAGAGCCAATATTACACCATCAACAAATCCAGACTTACATTGCTTAAAGAACTCTTCCAGGATTTCTTTGAGTCTACAGAAGCTAAATGTTGTTAAAACCACAACTCATGAACACACAAGAATTATTCAACCTGCTCGACCAACAAAAAAACGCAGCTCTACTCTTTGAATACAGCCCAGGGCAGCTCGTTGGAGCGAACTATCATATTACAGAAGTAAAGCATGTTGTCATTGACTCCGTAGACTGTGGAGCCCGTGCCGATGGCTGGAACGAAACGGTGATCCAACTTTGGGAGAGTCCTGAAGAACTGGGTAAAACCGAATATATGACCGCCTTCAAAGCATTAGGGATCCTAAAAAAGGTTGGGCAAATGCGCGCCTATGATAGGAACTCCGTGGTTCGCTTTGAATATGGAAACTCGGTATTTCACACGGCACAACTTTTTGTTAACGATTACGAAATAAGAGGCAATCAGATCTTGCTTAAGTTAGCGGTAGCTCCTACAGACTGTAAGGCCAAAGATATTTGCGGTGTGCCTGAGCCAGCCATGGCAGAAGCCACTAACAGCTGCAGTCCTGGGAGCGGATGTTGCTAAATAATGGAAATTAAACAACTCAAGAAGAAGCATTTTAAAGAAGTCGCACAGATATACAGTGACGGCTTAGACACGGGTATTGCCACTTTTGAGACTGAGGTCCCAGATTGGAAAACTTGGAAGAAGAAGTTTATGAAGCCCTGTCGCTTTGTAGCTTTAAAGGATGACCGAGTTGTTGGGTGGTGCGCCCTGAGTCCAGCCTCTAAACGCGAGGTTTACAAAGGCGTTGCAGAAAGCACTGTTTACATTGCCTCTGAATTCCGCGGACAAGGCATTGGACGCAAACTACTCAAACACCTCATTATAGCAAGCAAGGCTGCTGGGTTCTGGACGCTCCAAGCAGGAATCTTTGCAGAGAACAAACACAGTATTTATTTGCACGAACAATGCGGATTTCGCATCGTTGGAGTCCGCAAGCGCATTGCCAAGCGAGACGGTAAATGGTACGACAACGTATTAATGGAACACAGAAACAACATAACATAGCCCAAATGAAAAATATCTTGGTTTTATGCACCGGTAACAGTTGCAGATCACAAATGGCCCACGGATTTTTAAACCAACAACTCGGTGACCAAGCAGCCATATATAGCGCTGGAATTGAAACTCATGGCCTCAATCCAGGAGCGGTTGCAACTATGCAACGCGCTGGTTTAGATATTACAAGCCACACCTCAAATCACGTAGATGAGTATGCAGGAATTGACTGGGATTTCATCATTACGGTGTGTGATCACGCCTATGAGAATTGCCCCTTTATCCCTGCTCCAAATGCTCAGCGTTTGCATCACAACTTTTACGATCCATCTAAGTTTGAAGGCTCTGAGAAGGATACTCGGGCTGCTTTTGACAAAGCTCGTGATGAGATTAAAGCTTACGTAACAGACTTCGCCTCAACACACTTTTAAAACTTAGCCTTATCTTCATAGGGTGAAGCGTGTTTTTATTTTATGGATCAGTGTATTGCTGATAGGATGCAGTGAACAGCCTAAAAAACAATCTGCTCCTACCGTATCCGTACCTACCGTAAATCGGACTTCCCTAATTGTACTGGGAAATTTGCAAGATGCCGGTGCTCCTCAACTAGGATGTCAAAAATCCTGCTGCGCCCATAAAATAGGCAATCCCAACCCCTTAGACGCTGTGGTTTCCTTAGGCTTGGTAGATTCAAACACACAGAAAAACTACCTCTTTGAAGCCACTCCAGACATTAGCAAACAATTGGCTTGGTTGCAAAAAGCCAATCCCGGTAGCGACCCTATTCCAGCAGGGATCTTTTTGACTCATGCGCATATTGGCCATTATTCGGGTTTAATGCATTTGGGCAAGGAAGCTGCTTCGACAAAATCAGTTCCTGTTTACGCCATGCCTCGAATGGATGAATTCCTCAGAGCTAATGCTCCTTGGAGTGCGTTGAGTGAAAATAACAATATAAGCTTGCAACAGATGGATTCTACTGAGGTGAATCTATCGGGCGAACTGCGAGTGACCCCTATTTTGGTTCCACACCGCGATGAATATTCAGAAACGGTGGGCTATCATATCGTTGGACCCAATAAATCTGCGCTTTTCATACCAGACATTGACAAATGGGCGATTTGGAAAGAATCAATAATCGATTGGATTGGAAAAGTCGATTATGCCTTTTTGGACGCTACCTTTTATAGTGGAGATGAACTCGGTGGACGCGATATGTCACAGATTCCGCATCCGTCCATTGAGGAGAGCATGGCGCTTTTTGATTCTTTGACATATGAGCTGAAATCACGCGTGTATTTTATTCACTTTAACCACACCAATCCAGCGCTCGACCCTTCATCCGAAGCAACAAAAACAATACTTAATAAGGGATATCATATTGCGCAACCTTTGGAGGTTTTTGCGCTCTAGGCGATCTATTCCTCCTCATATCGGAGGCTGTACTTCTTCTCCAGTTCTGCTTGAAACTCTTCCATAACTGGTTTTACGGTACTCTCAGGCAAGTCTGCAATTCTGATATACATCAAACCGTCAACCGCGTTATTAAACAAAGGATCCACATTAAAGGCAACCACCTTGGCGTTTTGCTTGATGTACTTTTTAATAAGCACCGGCAAACGCAGACTTCCCGGCTCCACCTCGTCAATGAGCTTGTCAAACTTGTTCAGATCAGCCTCGGTCTCATCAAAAATAAAGTCCTTATCGGCATCCTTAAGTTTTACCTTGTACTCCTTTTTTGGATTGATATACTGGGCTACGTAAGGATCGTAATAGTTTGACTTCATAAACTCGATCATCAAAGACTTAGAGAAGTCTGAGAACTTATTACTGATACTCACCCCACCGATCAAGTAGCGATGCTCTGGGAAGCGCAGCGTAGTGTGCACAATTCCCTTCCACAGCAAAAAGAGCGGCATCGGTTTTTGTTGGTATTCCTTAATGATGAAGGCGCGGCCCATTTCTATGGATTTGCTCATCATGGGGTAAAGTTCCGGTTCAAATCTGAAGAGATCCTGCAAGTAGAATCCGTCAATTCCATACTCCGCAAAGATCTTAGAACCTAGTCCCATGCGGTAAGCACCAACCAACTTGTTTTTATCGCTATCCCAAAGGAACATATGGTGGTAATAGCTGTCAAATTTATCCAGGTCTGTAGAGTTGTTGGTCCCCTCCCCGATCTCTCTAAAAGTGATCTCACGCAATCGCCCGATCTCCTGCAAAATGTTCGGAATCCGTGCGGCAGGTGCTAAGAAAACCTCGTAATTTTTACTTTGCAGCAGGCGTTTATCATCTGCTGTTAGCACTTCCACTTCCTTGAGCATGGCTTCTGTAGAAGCCGGCCCGGCAATCTTCTTGGGAGCCTTAGGGATCTTTAAGGTCTTTGGAATACTCTCAATGAGGGTTTTCTTTTCAAAAGGATTGGCCAGCACGTATGTTTTTCTACGGAGGAATTCCGTGAAATTCTCCAAGGTCTCGTGTTCTTGCTGATCTTTAACTGAGATCGGATTTCCGATTCGCACTTTGATCAGCCGCTCTTTTTGAGTCAATAATTCTGAAGGAAGCTTAGCCGTGCGCAAAGTATCACTCATCTTGGCCAAACGGTAGAAGAGTTTACTGTTTTTAGCGTGGAAGTAGATCGGCACCACAGGCACCTCGGCCTTTTTGATGAGCTTCATCGCAGCGACTTCCCAAGGCTTGTCAACCATAAGCTTATCATCCTTGTAGGTAGAGACTTCTCCTGCGGGGAAAATACCTAATGGATGACCGTCGCGCAGATGACCAATGGCGTTTTTAAAACCGGTAACGCTGGATTTGATGTCTTTTCTGTCCTCAAAAGGATTCACCGGCATCACATAAGGTTTCAAAGGCTCAATTCTGTGTAAAAGGAAATTCGCAATGATCTTAAAATCGGGACGATCTTGCAAGAGCAGTTTGAGCAATAGAATGCCGTCAATTCCTCCTAACGGGTGATTAGAAATAGTTATAAAAGGCCCGTTCTTTGGGATACGTTTTAAATCTTCTTCTGGAATCTCAAATTTGATCTCAAACTCATCCAGTAGCGAAGTGACAAATTCCAGATCATTGAGGTGCTTGTGTTTATCGTAGATTTTATTGAGCGTATCGATCTTTAGGATCTTCATGAGGGTCCACCCCATAAAAGTCCCAAGAATACCGAATTTTTTGAGCCCAACGGCCGTGGCTACCTCTTTTGCGTTAACTAATCCCATGGCAGTATTGCCCCCAAATATAGGGAATCTAACTTTGCCCGATAACCACCTGAACGGTTTCCTGTGCTTCCTGCTTGAGAAGGACCTGTTGCCCCTTTACTAAAGCCTTGATTTCCTCTGGTTTGGCATGGCGGACAGTATAAAGAGTCACCCCTTCATAATGTGTTACACTGAACTGTTGTTTTAACTGGGTTAAAAGTTCAGGCAGGCGTTTGAATTTGTTATCCACCACCACAGAAAAACTAATGGCCGAATTCTGGATGAGTTCCACCTTCATTTTATACTGATGCAAAAGCTTGAAGACTTCACCAATGTGATCCTCCATCATAAAGGAGAAATCCAAAGAAGAAAGGGAAATAAGTACTTGATCCTTCTTAAGGATAAAACAAGAGACCATAGGGTCTAGCGCCTTGCCTTTGGTCACGCAGGTTCCTGGGTCTTCTGGCTTAATGAAAGATCGCACAATAAGCGGAATTTCCTTGCGCTGCAAAGGTTGTAGCGTCTTTGGGTGAATTACCGAGGCTCCGTAAAAGGCCAATTCTATCGCCTCTCGATACGAAATATGATTCAGCAATTGCGTTTTAGAGAAATGTCGTGGATCCGCATTCAGAACACCAGGAACGTCCTTCCAAATGGTCACGCTTTCTGCATCCAGACAATAGCCAAAGATCGCCGCGGTATAATCCGAACCTTCTCGCCCTAAGGTCGTGGTAAAGTTGTTGTTCACCTCCGAGCCCAAGAATCCTTGGGTTATAGTAAGACCTTTGCGATCCACCGATTTTTTGATAAGCTCTTGGGTCAACTGCCAATCCACACGGGGATCGCGATAATTGCTGTCTGTTTTGATACAACTGCGTACATCCAGCCACGTATTCTTATGGCCATTTTCGTTGAGAAAAGTAGATACAATCGTGGTAGAGATCAACTCTCCAAAACTCACCACTTGATCGTAAACAAAAGCATGCGTCTCGGAGCGGTTATGGGTCAGAAAATCCTCCAGAGCTCCAAAAAAGTCTTTAATGGTTTGATGAATGCCGTGGCTTTTATTGGGAAACAACTCTTTTAAGATCTCCAGATGGTACTGTTTGGAAAATTCTATCGCGGCTTTTACAGAATCGTCCTTTTTAAAATAGGCGCTTACCACTGCCTCTAAGGCATTGGTGGTTTTACCCATTGCCGACACAACGACTACCAGCTCACTGCTGCCAGTATTCTCCAACACTCTTTTTAAGTTTCTAACCCCTGTGGCATCTTTGACAGAGGCTCCTCCGAATTTAAATATTCGCATGTTTCTCCATATAATTAGCAATAGCCTTGCAATCCATTTGAGCGATATACCAATCCTTTAAAAGATTGGCGCCAATGGACTCATAAAGCTGTATGGCTGATTCATTCCAATCCAAAACCACCCAATCAATACGGCCAACATCTTCTTGCTTGCCGTACTGGATCACACGATCCAAGAGTGCCTTTCCAAGACCTTTACCGCGCATGGCTTGCGTGACTATAAGATCTTCCAAGTAGAGTCCGCGGCCATTCCAGGTAGAGAATCGGAAGTAGACCAAGGCCATACCGACCACTGCTCCATCTATCTCGGCCACAAAACACTTAAAAAGTGGTCGCTCCCCAAATCCTTCCCTTACTAAGGTTTGGGTATCGATCAAAACAGCATCGGGTTCTTTTTCAAATACCGCCAGTTCTTTGATCAAGGCTAGCATTGCTGGGGCGTCCTCTTTTCGGGCTTCTCGAATCATTTTAATGATTTTGTAATACCACAAATATCGGGGCTATTTGTGAATTTTAACGATATTTGCTCTAAATTCTCATCAACTACTTCCATGGCTATCAGAAACCAAACGCTGGGCGAATTCATCATCGAAAATCAAAATGAATTCAAATACTCTTCCGGTGAATTATCAAGACTCATCAACTCTATAAGACTCGCTGCAAAAGTGGTCAATCACGAGGTAAATAAAGCCGGTTTGGTTGACATATTAGGCGCTGCAGGTGACATGAACATTCAAGGCGAGGATCAGCAAAAATTGGATGTCTTTGCCAATGAGGCCTTTATTAAAACCTTGACCAACCGAGAGATTGTTTGCGGGATTGCCAGTGAAGAAGAGGATGATTTCATCGCCATTAAAGATGGAAACCCAAACAACCAACACAAGTATGTAGTCTTGATTGACCCTTTAGACGGTTCCTCTAACATAGATGTGAATGTCTCTGTGGGTACTATTTTCTCTATCTACCGACGCGTAACGCCTGTTGGGACGCCTGTGACCGCCGCTGATTTTCTCCAAGCAGGTAACAAGCAAGTTGCCGCCGGATACATCATTTACGGTACCTCAACCATGATCGTTTATTCGACAGGCCATGGGGTTAACGGTTTTACGCTCAACCCAGCGATTGGAACCTATTATTTATCCCACCCGAATATGAAATTTCCGGATGATGGAAAGATCTACTCGGTCAATGAAGGGAATTATTCCCAGTTCCCTCAAGGGGTGAAAGATTACATCAAATACTGTCAGATGGAAGAAGGCGATAGACCGTATACTTCTCGTTATATCGGCTCTTTAGTATCTGACTTTCATAGAAATATGATCAAAGGAGGGATCTATATGTATCCCAGCACTTCTAAGAATCCAGACGGCAAGCTGCGCTTGCTTTACGAATGCAATCCGATGGCCTTTTTGGCGGAACAAGCCGGAGGAAAAGCCAGCAATGGTTTCCAGCGAATTCTAGACATTGAACCTACAGAATTGCATCAACGTGTCCCCTTTTTCTGCGGATCGACAACTATGGTCGAAAAAGCAGAATCTTGTATGAAAAAGGCTGCAAAGGCCTAAAGAACACGAATTTTAGTACATTTACTTTTCAACGTAAGATTATGGCGAAGGAAAAAACAAAAACCCCCCAAGGTGAAGCCATGGATTCTGGTTCCAAGATCGAAGCGATTAAGCAGCTGATCTTTGGAGAAAATATCGAACAATACGACAGTGAGTTCGATACCCTAAAACAAGAAATTCAGGACCGCAAAAAAGAACTCGAGGACTATATCGATCAAGTTCGCAACGAACTCATGCAGTCTATAGACTCCATGACCACTGACATCAATATTCGTATCACTGACCTGGAAGATGCACTCAACGACAAAACGGAAAACGTTGACAAGGCTAAGGTTAATAAAGACGAACTCGGAGATCTGTTGATCAAATTGGGAGAAAAGCTACGCTCCTAAGAAATACCATTTATGGTCGAGCAAAAGGATAAACTCAACCTGCTTCGGGATATCCTGTTAATTGATGACAGGGAGGTTGCCGATGCCATTTCCCAACGCCTCGATACCATTACAAAGACCCTCGAGTCCAAAGAAAAACTAGCAAAAAAAGTCGATCCCATATTAGAGGAACACATGGAACAATTTGTGGAGGAAATCCCTACGCGATTGGGTCCTGTAATCACCAAAACCCTCAAAGAACAGATCGCAAATAGTAAAGATCAAGTGGTGGAAGCGCTTTATCCCATAATGGGAAAAATGGTGAAGCGTTACATACAAAATGAACTCGCGCTGCTATCAGAGAACATCAATAATAAGGTCAACAATACCTTTACGCTTAAGGGCATACAACGCAAACTCAAAGCCCTGTTTACCGGAGTGAAGGAAAGCGACATTATTTTGAGTGAACTGGATGCTCCAGAACTGATGGAAGTGTTTGTGATTAAGAAGGGGTCTGGAATGCTCTTGGGCAATTATTCCAACCAACAGACTCTGGACAAAGACTTGATCTCTGGCATGTTGACTGCCATTAAGAGTTTTGTAGAAGATGCTTTTCAGGGCGAAAGCCAAAATCTGGAAGGGATTGACTACGAACTCTACAAAATCCAAATTCAGAATTTCCATTCGTACTATATGGCTGTTGTGGTTTCCGGTAACCTAACGCCGCAGTTCGAAAACGAAATTGAAGACCTAATCCTTGAAAACAGCGACACCTTAAGTGAGTTGTTAACTAACGCGCAACGTGAAAACGTAGACATCTTCTTAGCTTCTATGTTTGAAGACTATTTAGACAACACCTAATTTTAAGTTTGGAACACAAATTGCAAAGCAAATAATTGACAACTAAAATTACCACGTATTAGATGGAAGTATCTAAAAAAATTGTGCTGATAGGGCATTTTGGAGTTGGAAAGACCAGCTTAGTGAGACGTTATGTTGATAGCGCCTTTAGCGAGGATTATCTGGTAACCCTTGGGGTTCAGGTAAAGAAAAAGCAGATCGAATTGGACGACAATCAGGTGAATTTGATCATCTGGGATCTAGAAGGAAACGCTAAAGTAGAAAACATGCGTTCTAGCTATATGTTAGGAACCGACGGATTCCTGTACGTCTTTGATCTGACCCGTCCGATCACGTTTAACAACCTCAACGAAAATCTAGAGTTTATCAAAAAGCAATATCCAAAAGCCCCCGTTAAGATTGTTGGGAACAAGGCCGACCTTTTTGATGGAAACGATCTGGATGAATTTCTCACTAAAAACAAACTGGAACAAGTCATCACAACCAGCGCAAAGGAAGGAACCAATGTCGCTACGGTCTTTGAAGAATTGGCCAGAGAACTGCTGTAATCTATGAGTTTAAAGAGTTTTAAATCTGACTTGCTTGAAAAGCGAGTTCAGATCATTACCACCGATATGTCTGGGAAGGTCACGGCCAGTGATGATGCCTTGATCCCACTCAAAAAAGGCAGTAGCCTGCAGGATATAGATCCTTTTTTCGAAGCTATTGTACCCTTAGTCAGTGCAGAGGCCGAACTTTTAGAGTTCCCTTGTGTCAACCTGAAAACAGACGAAAACGAGTTTGTATTGGACATTGAACTGCGCTACGGAGATGGAGAATTGATCGCTATCCTTTATGACTTTTCGGAGCACTATCGCAGATCGCATCCGGTGGTACAAGAAAAAAATGAAAACACTATTCTGGCGAACCAATTGTTGGTTGAACAAACCATAGCCAATGAAAAAGAGGCTCTTAAGAACAGCTTTATTTCCAAGCTCAGTCATGAATTGCGCAAACCCTTGGGCAATATGATGGGCTTTGTCAATTTACTAAAAGACAGCAACCTGAATTACGATCAAGCAGAGATGCTCAAGATTGTACGTCAAACCGGATTGCATATTGAGGAATTGCTCAATGATCTGTTGGATATTTCCAAGATCAGTCAGGGAACACTGAATTTGAAAAGCGTGTCCTTTAAAATGAAGGATGTGACCAAGCATTTGAAAGATATGTTCAGCCTCAAGGCCAAAACTAAGAGGATTGAATTTGAGGTCAATATGCATGACAATGTCCCTGCAGTGCTGATTGGAGATCCTATACGGGTTAAGCAGATTTTGATCAATTTGGTAGACAACGCCTTTAAGAACACCCCCAAAGGGAAGGTGTTGCTGGATATCAGCGTGGACTATTCTCGTGCCAAAAAGGTCTCATTACGCTTTAGTGTTTCAGATACCGGATATGGTATCAAGGACGCTGAACTACCTAAGATCTTTGATTCTTATTATCAGATTGACCAACTGCTCTCACCAACAGAAGGACAAGGACTCGGACTTAAAATAGTGGATGATCTGGTCAAACTTCAAAAAGGAAAAACCAAGGTTAAAAGCAAGGTGGGAGAGGGAACACAGTTCGAGGTATCGCTACCTTTTGAAGTTCCGCTTCGAGCGGAGAAAAAACCGCCTCGTAAAAAGGCTATCGACGTGGATGAGCGCATTCGCGTACTTTGCGTTGACGACGCAGAATTGGATCAAATGCTGATCATGAAGATCCTGATCAATGAAGGTTTTATTTCAATGGACCTGGCCTTGCACGGGGAAATGGCACTGCAACTTATTGACCTTAAGTCCTACGACGTAATCTTACTAGATCTGGACCTGCCGATCCTCAATGGAATTGAATTCTTGAAGCGACTGCGTGCAGAACGCAAAACCAAGAAAATTCCAGTAGTTGTACTTACAGCCATGGCGGGAGCAGAATATCAAAAAGAAGCTGAAGCACTTGGTATCTCAGCCTATTTGACAAAACCGTATCAGCCTAAAGAGCTCGTTAAAGCAATCAAGGCCGCGTTTAAAGAAAAGGAGAAGTAGGCCGCTCGGCTTACTTTTCCACCAAATATTGGTAGTCTTCGAAGTCTAAACCTCCAGTATAAATCTGAATGGAGCGTTTGATGTATTTCTCCGCTTGCTCATTATTGAATCCAAGACCAGCCGCATAACGCACCAATAGATGATGTTCGTCTTCGTCGATCTGGTTGTCTGCAAAGATGATGGAGAACATGTCGTGTAGCAGCTGTAAACGCACCTCATGAGAATTTGGCGGGTTGATCGGATACAAAGTTGGATCTTTAAGGACTGCTTTTTGCTCAGATTCGTGGATTCCCAATTTATTAGCAAAGCGATCCAAACGGGCCATTTCTTGCTCGTTGAGCTCGTTATCTACTGCGGCAATTCTCACCAAAGCGGCAAAGTGGCTCAGGTTTCTTGAGTGTTCGTAACTCTGAAAAAGATTCTTAAACGACATAGTTTTACTTAATTGCTGCAAATATAGCAGTATCTTCTCATTTCTAACAGGCAATCGGCCTCCAATTTTGCTAAAAATGCAAGCAAGGCTACCGCAGGAATTGTCGTATTTTTATAGGGAGCAAAAATTACTCCCATGCCCCTATTGGTTTTTAATAAAAACGGCATTTACTGTCCGCAGGCAGACGTATATCTGGACGCCTGGCGGAAGGTCCCTAAATGCATTGTAACTCATGGGCATTCAGACCATGCGCGTTACGGCCACGGGCAGTATATCACCCACAAGACCAATATTCCCATTATCAAACACCGTTTGGGCAAACTTCAAGTTCAAGGTTTGGATTGGAACGAGACACTTTTGGTCAATGGAGTGAAATTCAGTTTGCATCCTGCGGGACATATTCCGGGCTCTGCACAAGTGCGGGTGGAGTACAAAGGCGAGGTTTGGGTGTTCACTGGAGATTATAAATTACAAGACGACGGTCTATGCATTCCTTTTGAGCCTATCAAATGCAACACCTTCATTACCGAATGTACTTTCGGTTTACCCGCCTTTTCTTGGGAGCCACAAGAAGAGGTATTTAATGAGATCGATTCGTGGTGGGCTACCAATAGATCCGACGATGTTACTTCTTTGCTCTTCGGATACAGTTTAGGAAAGGCCCAACGTATTTTAAAAAATGTCAATGCGGACATCGGTCCTATCTACGTGCACAAAACCATTTACGATCTCAACAAAGCCATGTCCGAAGATTTTGATCTGCCAGAATTTACCTTGCTTGACACTAGTATGGACAAATCAGAGCTGAAAGGATCCCTGATAGTAGCACCTCCAGGAGTGCAAAATGCCGCTTGGATCAGGAAGATCGGAGCACAAACTACCGCTGCCGCCAGTGGATGGATGACCTTTAGAGGCGCCCGAAGAAGACGCGCCTTAGACAAGGGATTCGTATTGAGTGATCACGCAGATTGGCAGGATCTGCTCACCGCAGTAAAAGCAACGGGCTGCGAGCAAGTTATAGCAACACACGGCTATACAGAGATCTTCTCCCGCTACCTCCGTGAAGAATTAGGCTTAGACGCTAAAACAGAGGCTACGGCTTATGAAGCAGAAACCATAGACCAAACTCAAGAAACTGCCTAAGTCTATGAAAGCCTTTGCTCAACTCATAAAAGCCTTAGACAGCACCAACAAGACCAACCAAAAAGTTGAGGCACTCGCCAATTATTTTAAAACAGCTGCGGACAGCGATAAAGTTTGGACCATAGCCCTACTCTCTCACCGCCGACCCAAGCGCCCTGTTAACACTACGCTGCTTAGACTTTGGGCTACCGAACTGGCCAACATTCCCGCTTGGATTTTTGAGGAAAGCTATCACATTGTGGGTGATCTGGCAGAGACCATCGCTTTGGTTTTACCACACCCTAAAGGCAGTACCGAAATGTCACTAACTGAAGTGGTCAATGAAATTGCTGCTCTAGGTTCTCAAACCGAAGATGTAAGAAAGTCCACAATTTTGGAGCGCTGGGATCAATTCAACTATTATGAGCGTTTTGTCTACAACAAAATCATTACTGGAGGATTTAGAATCGGTGTAAGTCAAAAACTGATGACGCGGGCCCTTGGACAGGCTACAGGTATTGATACGGATGAGCTCGCCTTTAAACTCATGGGAAATTGGGACCCAAAGACGATCAGTTTTGAAGAACTGATCATAGCTCCATCCGAAGCTGCTGCGGTTTCCAGGCCTTATCCCTTCTTTTTGGCTCATGCTGTAGAAGGTGAAGTTGAGCAGCTGGGAGACATTTCCCAATACAGTTTTGAACATAAATGGGATGGGATTCGTGCCCAACTGATCTTTAGAGCAGGCACTCATTTTGTTTGGAGTCGAGGCGAAGAATTAGTTACCGACAAGTATCCAGAATTTGACAAACTCCTTGATCTCATTCCAGAAGGGACCGTTTTGGATGGCGAGATTGTCTGTTTTCCCGACGGACAAATTGGCGATTTTAACTTGTTGCAAACGCGCATCGGGCGCAAAAACATCAGCAAAAAACTCTTGGAGACCCACCCAGTGATTCTGATTGCCTATGACTTACTGGAATGGCAGGGGCAAGACTTAAGAAGTACTCCTTTTATACAGCGCCGGGAACTTTTGGATAAACTGGTTAAAAAGATTGGAAGGGGAACACCACTTTACCTCAGCAGTACCATGCATTTCAAAAATTGGAAAGAGGCCACTGCAGAGCGAGAGCGCTCTAGAGAAAAACGCAGTGAAGGCCTCATGATTAAACGCAAGGATTCGCATTATGGTGTGGGCAGAAAACGCGGTGAATGGTACAAATGGAAAGTGGATCCGTTTACCATAGATGCGGTACTTACCTATGCTATGCGCGGACACGGACGTAGGGCCAACCTCTTTACAGATTACACCTTTGCACTTTGGCATGAAGGGGCTCTGGTCACTTTTGCCAAGGCCTATAGCGGCCTTACTGATGCCGAACTCAAAGAGGTTGACAGCTGGATCAAAAAGAATACTTTGGAACGCTTTGGACCCGTGCGTTCCGTGGTTCCTCAGCATGTTTTTGAAATCGCTTTTGAAGGCATCGCCGCCAGCAAACGCCATAAAAGTGGCGTTGCCACACGCTTCCCGCGAATACACCGTTGGCGCAAAGACAAAAAGCCTGATCAGGCAAACAGTTTAGAAGATCTCAAAGCCCTCATCCCTTAATGAAGCGCGAAGAACTTTTAAATATCGCCCAGGGCTGGTTTGAAGGCCGCGGATGGAATCCGTTCCCGTTTCAAAAGCAAACTTGGAACGCCTACCTGCAGGGCAAGCACGGCCTGCTCAACGCGCCTACGGGCAGTGGGAAGACCTATGCGCTCTGGACTCCAATCGTCTTGTCTTATATCAAATCCAATCCGGAGTATAAAACCAAACACAAAAAAGGGATCAAAGCCCTTTGGATCACGCCGCTGCGAGCCCTATCCGTTGAGAATCAACAAGCGGCCCAACGTATGGCCGATGAATTGGAAACCGGCTTAACCGTAGGAATAAGAACGGGAGACACCACCCAAGCAGAACGTGCCAAACAAAAGCGTTCTATGCCGGATCTGCTTATCACTACTCCCGAGAGTCTCATGCTGCTTTTGGCCAGCAAGGACTATCCCAAACTCTTTAAAACCTTAGAAGCCGTTGTGGTTGACGAATGGCACGAACTCCTTGGCTCTAAGCGCGGGGTACAAATGGAACTCGCCTTATCTCGCTTAAAGACCATTTGCCCAAAACTGCGTATTTGGGGGATCTCTGCCACAATTGGTAATTTAGATCAAGCCATGGATGTTTTGATGGGCGATTCTACCGAGCAGGAAAAACCCAGAGTCCTGATCAGGGCGAAACGCAAACCCAAAGTCAAAGTCAAATCCATCATCCCAAAGAAGATGGAAACCTTCCCTTGGCGTGGTCATTTGGGTTTACATTTATTAGAAGAGATCATTCCCATCATTGAAGCCAGCAAGACTACCATCATCTTTACCAACACCCGCGGACAATGCGAGATCTGGTTTCAGAAAATATTAGAAAAGCACCCGGAACTGGCAGGTGCCCTCGCCATGCATCACGGGAGTATCAATAAAGAAACACGGCTTTGGGTAGAACAAGCTATTCGCAATGAATCGCTCAAAGCTGTGGTGGCTACTTCAAGTTTAGACCTGGGCGTGGATTTTGCTCCCGTGGAGACGATCATTCAAATTGGCGGTCCAAAAGGCGTTGCTAAATTTTTACAACGCGCCGGGCGCTCCAACCACCGCCCTGGCGAACCGAGTTTGATCTACTTTTTACCCACCCACGCTTTGGAATTGGTTGAAGCCTCGGCCTTAAAACGCGCCGTGACAGAATCCGTAATGGAAGATCGCACGCCCTTTTTACTCTGCTTTGATGTGCTGATCCAATACTTGGTCACTTTGGCTGTAAGTGACGGTTTTAAACCTGAGGAGATATTCCCAGAAGTACAACGCACCTTTTGTTTTCAAGGTCTGACCGAAGAGCAATGGCAATGGTGTTTGAATTTTATCACTAAAGGCAGTCAAAGTTTAGAAGCTTATAACGAATACCGAAAAGTTCTGATTCAAGAAGACGGACTTTTCAAGGTTACTGATCGTAGGATCGCCATGATGCATCGTTTGTCAATTGGCACCATTGTAAGTGATGCCATGCTGTTGGTCAAATACGTGAGCGGTGGTTTTATCGGGACAGTAGAAGAATGGTTCTTGGGCAAGATGAAACCTGGAGACACCTTTGTCTTTGCTGGGCGAACGCTGGAATTGGTCCGCCTGAGAAACATGACCGCTCAGGTTAGAAAATCTAAAAAACGCAGCAGCAATGTAGTGAGTTTTATGGGCGGACGTTTGCCGCTTTCCTCCCAAATGAGTCAGCTGCTCAGAGAAGAACTACAAAGTAGTAGCGCTTATAAATCACACACACGAGAATTGCGCGCCCTGAGTCATATTTTTGAACGGCAATTGCAGGAATCTATAGTGCCGGCTTCTTATGAATTCTTGATAGAATCCTTTGAAACCCGAGAAGGTTTCCACGTGGTCTTCTACCCTTTTGAAGGTCGATTTGTGCACGAAGCCTTAAGTCATATTTTGGCCTACAGGATCAGTTTGCTGATCCCTATCAGTTTCTCTTTGGCTTATAACGACTACGGTTTTGAATTGCTCTCAGATCAATTCTGGGATGTACAACTCATCTTTGACAACGACTTATTCACTCCGGAGTATTTACTGCAAGACTTGGAAAAAAGTATCAACGCCACAGAGATGGCAAGCCGAAAGTTTAGAGACATCGCTGTGATCAGTGGCTTGGTGTTTCAAGGCTATCCCAACAAGACGGTCAAGACCAAACACTTGCAAAGCAATTCGCGTTTGCTGTTTAAGGTCTTTAAGGATTTTGAGCCCGATAATTTACTTTTGCAGCAAGCCTACCGAGAGACCTTTGAGCACGAGTTAGAAGAAGGCCGTTTGCGTATTGCTTTAGAGCGTATTTGCAATCAGGATATGGAATGGCGCCCTTGTGAAAAGCCAACGCCATTCAGCTTCCCGATCATTACCGATAGGTTGCGCGAAAAAATGAGCTCGGAAAAACTCAGTGATAGAATCAAACGCATGCGCGTGCAATATGAAGACTAATTCCATGAAGACTTTAGCGTTCAATTTCGGCGGATTGGAATGTGTGGGACACCCCAGTGGTGCTTTGTATGTCCCGGCATACGATTGCCTGCTTATCGCCGATGTGCATCTGGGTAAGGTGAGTCATTTTAGAAAACACGGGGCTGCAGTTCCAACGGCAGCTATTCAATCCAACTTTGATAAGTTGGACATCGCTATGGAAGATTTTAAAACCGATCGCATCTATTTTTTAGGCGATCTATTCCACAGCCACACCAACAAAGAGTGGGATTATTTTGCCCGATGGACCCAAGAGCGAAAGCCGGAAACCACCTTGGTCTTAGGGAATCATGATATCATTCCTTTGAGCCGTTATGATGCCTTGGGAATAACTACATGTGAGGTTGGTGCACTTGGTGATCTTCAACTCACCCACATACCGGAAGATAAGCCAGAACAGTTCACTATAAGCGGACATATTCATCCTGGCGTTCGCTTGCGTGGTGTAGGAAGACAATCCATAAGCTTACCTTGCTTTTTTATCAGCGGCAAACAAATGATCTTGCCCGCTTTTGGCAGTTTTACGGGCAAACATGTATTGCGTCCGGGCAGCGATGACCGCATTTACGCCATTGCCGAAGGCGAACTTCTGGCCCTTCACGAGACGCCCTAATTTGCGTATCTTTAAACAGATGAAAAAAATTTACGCACTCCTCAATGCGGTTGCTTTAGTTGCAACTATTTATGTCAATTACCTGTCCAATACTGGAGCTATAGCTGGGAAAACCATTGGTGGTGTTTCTGACGATTTGAACACCCTTTTCACCCCTTCAGGTTATGCTTTTGCTATTTGGGGACTGATCTATTTGCTGCTCATTGGCTTTGCGATCTACGGATTGGTTGCTGCCTTTGGCAAAGTGCGTGACGATTCTTTTCTGGAAAAGACGGCCGGTTGGTTTTTACTCTCCTGTGGAGCCAATATGGCGTGGATCTTTTGTTGGCTCTACGAATGGACTGGATGGTCAGTGATTTGCATGTTTGTGATATTGATTGCCTTACTGGTCATTGTGGTTAAAAATGGGATGGAACTTTATGACGCTGCTATCCCGACCATTGCCTTTGTATGGTGGCCTTTTGTGATCTACAGCGGATGGATCACCGTGGCGAGTATTGCCAATATCTCTGCTTATTTACACAAAACCAATTGGGATGGTTTGGGCGTATCTGAAGTCACTTGGACCATTGTTGTGATACTTGTTGCGGGAGCGGTCAACTTGGCCGTTACCTGGAAGCGCAATATGCGAGAATTTGCCTTAGTTGGCGCTTGGGCTTTGGGCGCCATTGCTGTGGCCAATTGGCATACCCAGGAACTTATTGCCAATACAGCCATGCTAGTTATGGGTGTTTTAATCGGAAGCAGCACTTTACACGCCCTTAAGAACTGGAAGACCAATCCGCTGTTCAAACTGCTGGAATACTACGGCAAGCGTTAAAATTCACTTTTTGCTTTAAAAGTTGTTTTAAATTCCCAAAGGAAGGCAGTATCTTTGCCATCCCATGAGCAAAACGCTGGTACAATCGGTGTTCAAAGAGTCTTCTTCACTAAGAAAACTAGGGGAAGTTATATCCAAAAATCAAGCGAGAACAACACTTTCGGGCCTACACGGTTCTGCCTTTTCTATTGTAGTTGCTCAGCTTTTTAAAGAATCCGAAAGACCTTTCCTTTGCGTCTTTAATGATAAGGAAGAAGCTGCTTATCACCTCAACGACTTGGAGCAATTAGTAGGCGATCAGGAAGTGCTGTTCTTCCCTGGGAGCTACCGCCGTCCGTATCAAATTGAGGAAACCAATAACGCAAACGTACTGCTTAGATCCGAAGTATTGAATCGGATCAACTCCCGCAAAAAACCAGCCCTGATAGTCACCTATCCTGAAGCACTTTTTGAGAAGGTAGTGACCAGAAAAGAACTGGAGCGCAACACTTTGAGCGTTAAAGTGGGAGATGAACTTTCACTGGACTTTGTGAACGAAGTGCTATTCTCCTATCAGTTTAAACGCGTTGATTTTGTCACTGAACCCGGAGAGTTTTCTGTACGCGGAGGGATCTTAGATGTATTCTCCTTTTCTCATGACGAGCCATATCGCTTGGAGTTCTTTGGCAATGAAGTGGACAGTATTCGTTGCTTTGATGTAGAAACCCAGCTCTCCACCGAACAAATAAAACGCATCGGAATCATCCCTAATGTGGCCAACAAAATGTTGGAAGAAAAACGCGCTTCCTTTTTGGAATACATTGCCAGAAAGACCGTGGTATTCACCGCCAACCAACGCTTGATAGAAGAAAAACTGGATGATTTCTTTGAGAAAGCGGAGACGGCCTTTACCGAACTCGATCAGACGATAAAACAACTCAAACCGGCAGAGCTATTTATCAACGGTACCACATTTTCTGAATTGCTGGAATCGTTTACCCATGTGGCAGAAGTTCCTGCCGATGGTACCATCGAATTTAAAACACAACCGCAACCGCCCTTTAAAAAGCAGTTCCCGGTTCTGATCAAAGACCTCCAGCAAAAACACGCGAAAGGATATACCAATTACATCTTTTGCGACACCGTACAACAGGCCAAACGCTTTGAAGATATTTTAGAAGACGCCGCGGATGATGTCCAATACCAAACTGCCGTATTCTCACTCTACTCCGGCTTTGTAGATGCTGAGTCCAAAACGGCTTGTTATACGGATCACCAGATTTTTGAACGCTATCACCGTTTCCATCTTAAAAACGGTTACGCCAAAAAACAGGCCATCACCTTAAAGGAATTGACTAACCTGGAAGTAGGCGATTATGTGACCCACATAGATCACGGGATCGGGAAGTTCGGCGGTTTACAAAAAATAGAGGTGGAAGGCAAATTCCAAGAAGCCATTAAGCTTATTTATGGTGAACGAGACATCTTGTATCTGAGTATCCACTCTTTGCACAAGATTGCTAAATACAACGGCAAAGACGGCACCGCTCCGAAGATCTACAAATTGGGCTCCAACGCCTGGAAAAAACTCAAGCAAAAGACCAAGAAGAAGGTCAAAGAAATTGCTTTTAACCTTATTGAACTTTACGCCAAGCGTCGTTTGCAAAAAGGCTTTCAGTACGCTCCGGATTCTTACCTACAGCACGAGCTGGAATCGTCGTTCATTTATGAGGACACTCCGGATCAATCCAAAGCCACGGAGGATATAAAGCGCGACATGGAGAGCGAGCGCCCGATGGATCGTTTGGTCTGTGGAGACGTTGGTTTTGGAAAGACTGAAGTAGCCATTCGTGCTGCATTTAAAGCGGTGGATAATGGCAAACAAGTAGCGGTTCTGGTTCCAACAACCATTTTGGCCTTTCAACACCATAAGAGTTTCTCCAAACGCATGAAGCGTTTGCCAGTCAATATTGACTATCTGAATCGCTTTAGAACCACCAAAGAGCGCAATCAAGTTTTGGAGGATTTGGAAAGTGGAAAACTCGATATTGTGATCGGGACGCACCAGCTGGTCAATAAGGGGATCAAATTCAAAGACCTGGGACTGCTGATTATTGATGAAGAGCAGAAGTTTGGCGTAGCCGTAAAAGACAAGCTCAAGACCATCAAGGAAAATGTGGATACGCTCACTCTAACAGCAACACCTATTCCGCGAACGCTGCAATTCAGTTTGATGGCCGCCAGAGACCTCTCGGTGATCAATACACCACCTGCCAACCGCTACCCTATTGAAACTCGGGTGATTCGCTTTTCTGAAGAGGCGATCCGCGACGCTATGCAATACGAGATCTCCAGAGGAGGTCAGGCATTCTTTGTCCACAACCGTATTGAGAACATTCA